>JAJBTJ010000071.1 GCA_020860905.1 Parabacteroides sp.
GCAAGCGGCCGGAATGATACCGGAACTGTCCGGTTATTTCCAGCCCACTCCCCCGCCCCCTCCCGGTAACGTACAAGTTACACCGCCTCCTGTACAACCGGGAACATCCGGCAGCAGCGCGCAGCAACCGGTGGAAAAGCCCGACAGTTTTCTGGTTTGGTCTATCCTCACCACCGTATTGTGTTGCCTGCCTTTGGGTATCGTAGCCATCGTTTACTCCACGAAGGTCGATCCGCTGTGGGATAAAGGCCAGTATACCGAAGCGGCCGAAGCGGCTAAGAATGCGAAAACGTTTTGTATCCTTTCGCTCGTTTTCGGGATTCTCGGAATTCTCGGAGCTTTCCTGATGGGAGCTTTGGGAGCTCTCGGTTCGATGTAAGCCTTGGTTAAGAAACTGGCTATTCTTGCGGTTCTCACCGGACTGTTTATCCTGTACGCGATAAATCCCGAACAGTTCGTTTTCGCGCCCAAATGCCCCTTTTACTGGCTTACAGGGTTGCAATGCCCCGCTTGCGGTACGCAGCGGGCCATCCATCAACTGCTGCACCTGCATGTAAAAGAGGCATTGGGGTATAACTTGTTTTTGCTTGTTTCGATGCCCTACCTCGCAGCGCTGGCATGGACGGAATGGTTCGACCGCAGCGGCCGCTTCACCCGGTTGAAAGGCTGGTGCCGCCATCCGTACGTTACCCGCACGTACCTGGTGTTGCTGGTTGTGTGGTGGGTGGGGCGCAATGCGGTACGGTATTTCTGAACCGTTCCCTCCACCCCGCACGCCGGCCCGGAGCGCTTCCCCCGCCGGCTCTTACCCGACGTTACGCTATCTTTCGTTTTTATTCCGTATCTTTGCCGCAAAATGCGAGAAACCGCCCGCCCGGAACACCCCGGGAGCGGCCGGAAAATAAAAACAATACTATCCATGAGTTTACAATGTGGCATCGTAGGGTTGCCGAACATAGGCAAATCTACCCTATTCAATTGTTTGTCGAATGCAAAAGCCCAGTCGGCCAACTTTCCTTTCTGTACCATCGAACCCAACGTAGGAGTGATTACCGTACCCGACGAGCGGCTGAACAAGCTGGCCGAGCTGGTGAACCCGCAGCGCATCGTTCCCACGACGGTGGAAATCGTCGATATCGCCGGCCTGGTAAAAGGTGCCAGCAAAGGCGAAGGATTGGGTAACAAATTCCTGGCCAACATCCGCGAAACCGACGCTATCCTGCACGTACTACGCTGTTTCGACGACGATAATATCACCCACGTAGACGGCTCGGTGAACCCGGTGCGCGACAAAGAAATCATCGACTTCGAATTGCAGTTGAAAGACCTCGAAACCATCGAAAGCCGGATTGCCAAAGTACAGAAACAAGCACAGACCGGAGGCGACAAGCAAGCCAAGCTGGCATTCGACGTACTTTCGAAGTACAAGGCAGCGCTGGAGCAGGGCAAATCGGCGCGTACGGTGAAATTCGATACGAAAGACGAACAGAAAATAGCGAAAGACCTGTTCCTGCTTACCGATAAGCCGGTGATGTACGTGTGCAACGTAGACGAAGCGAGTGCGGTAACGGGCAACCGGTATGTCGACGCCGTGCGCGAGGCTGTAAAAGACGAAGAGGCGGAAATCCTGGTGGTGGCGGCCAAAATCGAATCGGAAATCGCGGAATTGGAAACCTATGAGGAACGGCAATTGTTCCTGAACGAAATCGGACTGGAAGAATCGGGCGTTTCACGGCTTATCCGCTCGGCTTACCGGCTGCTGAACCTGGAAACCTATTTCACTGCCGGGCCGCAGGAAGTGCGGGCGTGGACGTACCTGAAAGGAAGCAAAGCGCCGCAATGTGCAGGCGTTATCCATACGGATTTCGAAAAAGGCTTTATCCGCGCCGAAGTAATCAAATACGCCGATTATATCGCTTTAGGCTCGGAAAGCGCCGTAAAAGAGGCCGGGAAAATGAATATCGAAGGGAAAGAATACATAGTGCAAGACGGGGATATTATGCATTTCCGGTTCAATGTATAGCCCGGAAAGCAGAGAGCACCGAGGTGCGCAGGCCGGGAGATTACCGACAAAACAACCGACAGGCAAGCAAGAATAACCGGGAAAACCGGCTGCATGAAAGCAGAGCATCCGGAAAGCCTGCCTGAGCGGGCGCGAATATCCGGAACCAACCGGGAAGCACAGCGACATCCACAGGAGTAAGTAAAAATGAAGCCTCCGTGTCGCTGTGCTTTTGTGTTTCCGCTCTCCGCTCCGAAGCCCTCAATCCGTCAACGGCCGGCACTCCGGATTGTCCTTTTCCGCCTCTTCCCTGTAAAATTCATACAAAGCCGTTTGCGAACGGAACGGCCCTTTGCCCGGCACGCTCCACGGCAAGTTACGCCCGGTTCCGTCGACCGTACGCCCTTGCTCCGTATCCCGCAAGCCGTAATCGACCACCCGTTTCAACTGCTCCTTTACAACCGGGTCGTATACCGGCGACAACACCTCGATGCGGGTATCCAGGTTACGCGTCATCCAATCGGCCGAGCCGATAAAATACAATTCCTCCCCGCCATTGGCAAAAATAAAGATACGCAAGTGTTCCAGGTACCGGTCGATAATCCCGTTGATACGGATACGGCCGTTTATCCCCTCCTGTTCCGTTACCAACGAGCAATTGCCCCGTACCAGGAAATCCATTTCCACTCCGGCGCCGGCTGCTTCGTACAACTGCGCAATCAACACCGGGTCGGTAATGTGGTTCACTTTCGCCCGGATATAAGCCGGTTTCCCCTCGCGAGCGTTCCGGATTTCCTGCCGGATAAGCGCCGCCAGCCGGTTACGCATATCGTTGGGCGAAACGAGCAGTTCCTTGAAGCGTACCGGCAGATACGGCTTTTCAATAAAGCCGAATACCGCATCTACTTCCTTTACCAGCGATTTACGGGCCGTCATCAACGTAACATCCGTATACCGGGCGGCATTCCCTTCGTGGAAATTGCCCGTGCTGATACAGGCTATATCCCCTTCCTTACTGCCGAGGTAAAGCAACTTGGAATGGATTTTAAGCCCTTCCACCCCGAAAATTACTTGAATGCCGGCATCCTGCATCTGTTTCGACCATGAGATATTCGACGCTTCGTCGAACCGGGCCAGCAGTTCGATTACCACCGTGACTTTTTTCCCGTTCCGGGCCGCCCCGATTAAGGTTTTTACCACTTTCGAGTTACGGGCGAGCCGGTACAAGGTCATCTTGATGCTTTTTACGTCTTTGCTTACCGCCGCTTCGCGCAGCACGCGGAGGAACGACGAAAATCCGTGATAAGGATAATGCAGAAACAAGTCGTGTTGCCGGATATGGTCGAGGATGCTTTCCGCCGATGTAAACACCGGTTGCGTCACCGGCGGAAGAGGCGCATATTTCAGGCCGGGACGCCCCACGTCGGGAAAGTTCATCAAATCTTTCATATTATGATACCGGCCGCCCGCCACCCGGGTATCCCAGCGGTCGATGTGCAGCATTTTCGTGATTCGTTTCAGTAAAGCCACGGGCATGGAAGCGTCGTATACCAACCGGATGGGCTCCCCTTTTTTCCGGCTTTTGATTCCTTTGGAGATTTTCTGCATCACACCGTTGCGCAAGTCGGTATCGAGCTCCATTTCCGCATCTTTGGTAAACTTGAAAGCGTAGGCTTGGTACGAAGTATAGTCGGTACCGCGGAAAATAAACGGCAGGCAAAACCGGATTACATCGTCGAGAAACATCAACGATACCTTTCCTTCGCTGTCGGGCACGCGGATAAAACGGCCGTATTCGCGTACGGGAAGCTCTATCAGGGCGAAATCGGGCTGCATGTCTGCGGAACGCTTCGCACCGGGAGTTTCCAGGCTCACCGCCAGGTAAATCTCGTCGTCGGGCTGGTCGTTCAGTTGTTTGAAGGAAGAAACGAACAACGGAATAGCCGAGTTGCTCAAGGAAGCATTATACAAATGAAGCAGGTAATCGCGCTGGGCTTCCGACAGTTCGGTTTCGTTCAGCAGACGGATATTTTCTTTCTTCAACTCGTTCGTGATACCGGCGAAAGTTTCTTCGAATTCTTGCGAATAGCGCCCGTTCAGTTTGTTTATCCGCCTGAAAGCCCGGAGGGCGTTTTCGTGCTCCTTCCGGATGCCTTTGTCGGTATACTCGATAATCCGGTTCAGGGTAGCTACACGTACCCGGAAAAACTCGTCGAGGTTATTCGAATAAATACCGAGAAAAACCAGTCGTTCCAGTAAAGGAACCGTTTCTTTCTGCGCTTCCTGCAAAATCCGGTGGTTGAAATACATCCAGCTCACATCCCGGTCGAGCAAACGCGGAGCGGACGTTTTCACCCTGTCTTTCCGGATTTCCCTTCTCTTGTTCATAGTTCGGTTTTTACATCTGTCTTAACGCCGGGAAGAAACCGGGGGGAGAAGCGGCCAGGCGGCCGCAGGACCCAGCCGGCCGGTACGAATCGCCGCAGGCGTTTTATCTCCTGTAACAAGAACAGGAGCGCAAGGGTTTAAACGGGTTGTCCGTGCCCGCCGGAAGCGCTGCTGGCCGCCAGTACGAGCAGTCCTTCCGGACCCATATTGAAAAGCAAGTCTGCTATGCTGAGGTTAGGCAGGAAGCCTGATTTTTCGCGGAACACCTGATAGTAGGGAACGGGCGAAAAAGCAGGGTCGTCGCCACTGTGTTTGGGATGGATAAGCTCACGGAAATCGTTTTCGGGAGAAAGGGCGTACGTATCGGTACGGCGAACGTCGGGCTGCATATCGAGAAGCGAGCATACGACGCATCGCAGTTCTTCGTTAAAATCGATGAGGTAGGTATATTTTTTTTCATAGAAGGGAGCGAATTCGTCGGCGTAGTAGTCGAAAAAGGGGCTGGAACTGTAGGCCGATTTAAGCGCGTTCCAATGCAGGTGGCGCCAGTTGCCGTGGTCGGAAATGCGAATATCTTTCGTGAGGCACTTCGGCGTATCCGGCTTCACAATCGGTACCGAGAGGCTTAACGGGCCGTCGGCGGCCGCAATAATACAGCGGTTCCGGTAGGTTTGCTTCAGGTAATTATCGCAGGTTTCCAGCATCACGTGCCGCGCCCGGTACAATTTGCAATAATATTGTACCGGAGCCAGGTAAGCGGTAGTAACATAAACGGTATGCATCAGCGTACTTTGTTAAAGACCCGGTTCCACCGGTACCCGTGCAATCCGTCGGACGACGGTTCCTTACTCAACCAGATAAGCCAGGCATTTCCCACTATAGCCTCTTCGGGAACGAAACCGAGGTGACGCGAATCGACCGCATCGAGGGTATTATCGGATAGTAACCAGTAATAATCGCGATGGAAGAAAAAGAACGTGGTTTCGCGGCCATCGAGGAAAAGTTTCCCGTCGCGAATGGAGGCAGCCGGCCCCGCTTCCGACAGAATGATTTCCTTACAGGCCGTCAGGGCGACCGCATCCAACCGGTATGCGCGCCCTTTCCGGGGCACTACCAGTTTATACTCTTCGGTAGGGGCCGCCCGGAAGCGGTCGTTTATAAAAGAAGAAACTTCGCCGCGAATCCGGTATTCCTCGAAAGGGGTGAGGCTAAGCATATACACGCTGTCGGTAGCTTCGGGTTCCCGCAGGGGAATATCCAACCGCCGGAGTTGCGACAGCATCACGTCGCGTACGGAGTTATCTATGGCATAGCGTGCCAGGGCGTCGGGCGACTTAGGCGCTTCGCGCCCGTTTACCCACAACCGGCCCGACTTCATTTCCAACGTATCGCCCGGCATGCCGATACAGCGGCTCAGGAACAGGTTTCTCGCCGTACTGTCTTTCCGCAACGGACTGGTGAAAAGAACCACGCCGTTCCGCTTAGGCGTACGCAAACCGGGCATTTTGTTTACCAATACGAAATCGCCTTTCCATACTGCCGTTTCCATAGCCGGCGAAGCGATGTGGCACGGTTCGAGCAAAAAGAAGCGCACCGGCAACACAACGATAAGGACAAGAACGATAATCCTGCCCCATCCGAATAGTTTCCTCAGCCTGCTTTTCCGCTCTTTCATCCTTTTCTTCCGTTCAATCCGGGTGTACCGTCCGGAACATCCGGTTCCAGCGGATACCGCCGTCGAACAGGCTCCGGTCTTTATCCAGCGACAGCCAGATAAGAATCGGCTTGCCTACCACGTGGTCTTCCGGAACGAATCCCCAGCTACGCGAGTCGGCCGAATTGTGCCGGTTGTCACCCATCATAAAATAATAATCGTATTTGAACGTATATGTAGTTTCCGGCTTGCCGTTGATGTACGCCGTACCGTTTTTTACTTCCAGCGTATTGTTTTCATAATTGCGGATACACCACCCGTACAACTCCAGGTTACGCTCGGTAAGCGGAATCGTAGCGCCCTTGGCGGGAATCCACAGGGGGCCGAAGTTATCGCGCGTCCAGCCGGTTTCGTAGCCGGCGGGATACGTAGTGCCTCCCAGCACGTCGGGCTCGATGACTACCTGGGTGACGAAATTAAAATTTTTGATTTTCCCGAGTGCGTCTTTCGTTAACGGCAACCGGTAAATGGTACCGTAGTCGCCCGGCGATTTTTCCTTGAAACCCATATATGCGAAATACGGGGTGTAATAGCCGTTGTTCGAGGCGATTTCGCGGTCGGCTTTGCTCACTCCGAGCATCCGGAACTGCTCGTCGGTAAAGCGGGCGCCGTCGGTTTGTACGTAATAAACGAACTGGGCTTTTTCAGGCGTAGGAAGCGCTTTCCCGTCGATATATACGATGTTATCGATAATCTGCAACGTATCGCCCGGCATCCCGATACACCGCTTTACGTAGTTTTCGCGTTTATCTACCGGCCGGTAAATAATATCGCCGAAAGTTTGTTTGTCGAGCCAGAGGCGCTCGCGTCCCAACTGGGCCACCAAGGTATAGTAATCGGGATTCTGCACTTTCAGGGCTACCGTATCGCCTGCCGGAAAATTAAAAACCACGATGTCGTTGCGTTTTACCTTTCCGAGCCCCTTCACCCGCTTGTAGCCCCATTCTGGCCAGTCGAGGTACGATTTGCTATTCAGGAACGGAAGGGTGTTCTGTACCAGCGGGAACGATAGCGGGGTATTGGGCACGCGGGGTCCGTAGCTCAACTTGCTTACGAACAGGTAATCGCCTACCAGCAACGATTTTTCGAGCGACGAGGACGGAATCTGGTAGTTCTGGAACACGAACAGATTGATAAAATACACGGCAATCAGGGCGAACAGAATGTCGTCTACCCATTCGAGTGCATTCCGCACCTGCGGATTTTTCGATTTTTTCCAGGCACCCCAGGGAATATACCGGGTAAGGAAAATATCGGCCAGCACCACAAGCCCCAACAAAAGCCACAGGTTCTGCATCCAGATGCAGAACAGGATATATAAAACGGCTGCTATGCCGAACTTCACCCACTGCTTGATCGTTATTTTTTTCATCGTACCGGCGGTTTTAAAAGTCTAACATATCGTCCATCCCCAGGAAGCCCTTTTTGCCGCAGGTAAATTCGGCCGCCAGTACGGCGCCCAGAGCAAATCCCTTCCGGCTGGCGGCACTGTGCCGGATGCTTATCGAATCGGCTTCCGACTCGTACACGACTTCGTGGATACCGGGTACTTCGCCTTCGCGTACGGCCCGGATAGCCACATCGGCAGGCGTTTCTTCCTTTTCCAGCGTCCACCGGCTTTTCCGGTCGATATTTCCGAGGATTCCCTCGGCCAGCGTAATCGCCGTTCCGCTGGGTGCATCCAGTTTATGGATGTGGTGTACTTCTTCCATCCGTACGTTATATTCCGGGAAACGGTTCATCATCCTGGCCAGGTAACGGTTCAGGGCAAAGAAAATATTCACCCCGATACTGAAATTGGAGGCATAGAAAAAGGTTTTTCCTTCTTTCTCGCACTTTTCCTTTATTTCGTCTATATGGTCGAGCCAGCCGGTAGTACCCGAAACAACCGGAACACCGGCCTCGAAACACTTCATATAATTAGCGAAAGCCGTAGCCGGCGTAGTGAACTCGATGGCCACGTCCGCACTGCGGAACGCATCCGAACCGAAAGCTTCTGGATTCTGAATATCTATGACGGCAACGATTCGATGTCCTCTTTCCAATGCGATTTGCTCGATGGTTTTGCCCATCTTGCCGTAACCGATAAGCGCAATTTTCATATTTTCCGATATAAATTAGTCGTTTAGACCGCAAATATAGAGAAAATGAATTAGTTTTGCCACCCGAATCTTAACTATTGAACCGATGGAACGTTTATTACATTATGTTT
Organism: Parabacteroides sp.; assembly: GCA_020860905.1. Taxonomy (GTDB): domain Bacteria; phylum Bacteroidota; class Bacteroidia; order Bacteroidales; family Tannerellaceae; genus Parabacteroides_B. The sequence continues at coordinate 8,317 of JAJBTJ010000071.1, forward strand.
GGAAATATAAATTGTACGGCGCCCCGCACCTGACCGCCACGAACGGACAGCCGGTCCGGGTACTCGACCCCGGCATGGCGAATCCCAATCCGGGCCCCGCTTTCTTTAACGCCCGCATACAAATAGGCACCACGGTGTGGGCCGGAAACGTGGAACTGCACTTGAAAGCCTCCGATTGGATACGGAACGGCCACCATACCGACCCGGCTTACGACTCGATAATCCTGCACGTGATACTGGAGGCCGATACCGCCATACGCCGGATGAACGGGGAACTGATTCCGCAAACCGAGCTGACTATACCGGCGGAGATTACAGCCACCTATCAATTTTTGTTGCATGATAACGCTACGGTACCCTGCCTGCGCCGAATGAAGGGAATAGACCGGCTGTACCTGATTTCGTGGATGGAAGCGTTGCTGTCGGAACGGCTGGAACGGAAAACTGCCGACATCCTTTCGCTGCTTACCCGGTATAAAGGCGACTGGAACGAGGTGTTTTACATCGTGCTGACCCGCAACTTCGGGTTCGGCGCCAACAACGACGCATTCGAGCAACTCGCCCGCAGCTTGCCTCTGCGCTACATCCTGAAGCACCGGGACAGTATCCGCCAGACGGAAGCGTTGTTTTTCGGGCAAGCGGGCATGCTGGAAGAAAACAACCCGGACGATTATTACTTCGCCCTGCAACAGGAATACCGGTTCCTGCAACACAAATTCGGCTTGTTCGCGATGCCTGCAAGCCGTTACCGGAACGCTCCGGTACGCCCCGGCAACTTTCCGCATATCAAGCTGGCCCAATTGGCCGCCCTTTGGAGCGGGCACGAGTCGCTTTTCTCGGCCGTGCTGCATACCTACGACCTGAAATCGCTGCAAAACCTGTTCCGTACCGAGCCGTCGGCTTACTGGGAAACGCATTACCACTTTCGTTATCCGTCGGTACGCAAAAGCAAGCTATTAGGTGAAAACGCCCTGAATATCCTGCTTATCAATACGGTAGCTCCTATCCTGTTTGCTTACGGCCTGCATACCGGCCTGCCCGAATACAACGAGCAAGCGATTGCTTTACTGGAGAAACTGCCGCCCGAGCGAAACAGCATCGTAACGTTGTTTCGAAGCGCCGGATTTCAAACCGACCATGCTGCCGACACGCAGGCGCTTATCCAACTGAAACATGCTTACTGCGAAAAAAAGAAATGCCTGGGCTGTAGAATAGGATTCAAACTATTACAGCAGAATAAATAAAACGCCTATCTTTGTGCTCCTTGCCGGGTATTTTTGCAAATAGCAGATAGCCCGGCCCGGCCAGAAGAAAAGGCGGAAACAGGAACGGCCGGTATTCCGGCCCACGGGTACCGGTTGTACCGTATCTTCGTGTTTTCGTGCCGGTTTTCTTTATTATATACTTTTTAAACAGCCCCCGAAAACGAAACGGAAACGGAATCTGTTTAAAGAGACAGGCAGATTTTAACGGTAAACAGGATGAAAAGAAAATCCATTACAAACGGCATCGTAGCAGGTACGGTTTTGTGTATGCTGGCCCTGATGTACTCGTGTGCCAACATGGCCTCGCCCAACGGCGGCCCGTACGACGAAACTCCTCCCCGCTTCGTACGCAGCAACCCGGCGCCCAATCAGACGAACTTTCACGGAAAGAAAATAGAAATCGAGTTCGACGAGCTGGTACAGCTCGACAAACCGATGGAAAACGTAATTATTACGCCTCCGCAATTGCAACTACCGGTGGTTAAAACGGCCGGGCATAAAGTCGTCGTAGAGCTGAAAGATACGTTGAAACCGAACACGACCTACACCATCGACTTCACCAACTCCATCGCCGATAACAACGAGAAGAACGTGTTCGAAAATTTTTCGTTCGCCTTTTCCACCGGCGACCAAATCGACTCGCTGGAAGTGGCCGGCACGTTGCTGAACGCCGAGAACCTGGAGCCGATGCCGGGCATTACGGTGGGGTTGCATGCCAACCTCGACGACAGCGCTTTCGTAAAACTTCCTTTCGACCGGACATCGCGCACCAACGAGCGCGGGCACTTTATTATTCGGAATGTAGCCGCCGGCACGTACCGGTTGTATGCGCTGAACGACGTGAACCGCGACTATAAATTCGACCAGCCGGGCGAAGACCTCGCGTTCCTCGATTCACTGGTAGTGCCGGATTTCTATCCCGATACCCGGCAGGATACGCTCTGGAAAGATACGCTCACCGTCGATACGATTACCACGATAGCGTTTACCCATTTCACGCCCGACGACGTGGTGTTGCGCCTGTTTAAGGAGAAATTCGAGCGGCAGTATATCCTGAAGCCGGAGCGGAACACGGAAAACGTATTCACATTGCGGTTCAACGCTCCGCTGGATACGGTGCCGGTACCGGTGCCTCTGAACTTCGAGCCGGAACAAAACGAGTGGTTTCTCGCCCAGCCTGCCGAGGCCGGCAAAGCGGTTCATTTCTGGCTCACGGACTCGACGGTATGGAAAAAAGATACGCTGGCCATAGAGCTGACGTATCCGAAAAGCGACTCGCTGAATATCCTGCAACCCCAAACGGATACCTTGCGGCTGGTATTGCGCAACCGCCCGAAGGAAAAGAAGAAAAACGACGAGCCGGAACCCATCGTTTTCCTGAATATGAACATCGACGCGCCGGGCAAGATGGATATTTTCGATACTATATCGGTTACGTTTGACGAGCCGGTACTGGAGTTGGATAAAGAGCGTTTCAAACTGGAAATAGAGGAAGACTCGGTATGGAAAGCCGCCGATTTCGACTTTTTCCAGGATTCGCTGAATTTGCTGAACTTCTATATCAACCGGAAATGGGATTATGCCCAGCGCTTCCGGTTGCAGGTAGACTCGGCTGCCGTTTACAGTGTGTACGGCAAGTGGAACAAGCCTTATTCGAGCGAATTTACCATCAAAACGGAAGACGAGTACGGGCATTTGTATATCAACGTAGCCGGCGTGGATACCACGGCTTTTATCGAGCTGCTCGACCATAGCGATAACCCGGTACGTAAAAGCCCGGTAAAAGACGGGGGCGCTTTGTTTATGGACCTCAAGCCCGATAAGTATTATGCGCGTATCGTGCTCGACGTAAACGGCAACAACAAGTGGGATACGGGCAATTATGCTGCGAAACGGCAGCCGGAGGAAGTGTATTATTATCCCGGATTTTTCGAGATTATGCAAAACTGGCAAATCGAACAGAACTGGGACGTACACGCCAAGCCGGTGGAAAAGCAGAAACCGCTCGACATTACGAAAAATAAACCGAAAGAACAGACTAAAAAAGCATAGAGACTATAAAAATGAAGGAAATTCATCCGGCAACTCCGGAAACAATCTCCGAGTGCCCGGCTTTTAAGAAAAGGCTGCTCCCCATTCTGTTTTTCCTGCTGGCAATCGCCCGGACGCTTTCCGGACAATGCGAGCTGGCCAATTCTACGTTCAGCCCGGGAGAAAAGATTTATTACGATGTTTATTTCAAGTGGGGCTTGCTGATGCCGAAAGCCGGAACGGCCGTTTTTTCTATCGACGAGGCGATGTTCCGGGGAAAGAAGGCTATCCGCCAGCAGCTCACGTTCCGTACTACCAAGCTTATCGAAAAGGCGTTTTCCATGCGCGATACCATCGATACTTATTTTACGCCGGAGTTGTTACCGCTGTTTTACGAGAAACATGCGCTGGAAAACGGCTATTATGTAATCGACGAAATGGAGTTTCTGTATAAAGACGGCCAGACCCGTATCCCGACTAAGCGGTATACGCCTCAGCGGGTGAAAATAGATACGGTGCATGTGGTGAACGGGTGTATGTTCGACATCTTGGGGGTAACGATGTACCTGCGCTCGCTCAACATGGAAAACGTGACGATAGGCGACGAATTTCCGGCTTCGTTCGTGATGGGGCGCGACATCGTACAAATCCGTTACCGGTACGCCGGCCAAAGCGTGGTGGAACGGAGCGAAACGTTGAAATACAAAACGTTGAAATTCGACATGGATGTATACGACGAGGCGGTAACGCAAACCAAAAACGCTTTCGAGATATGGATTAGCGATGACGAAAACCACATACCCATCAAAATCAGGGCGAAACTCAAAATCGGCGCGGCCGAAGCGTATTTCAAGAAAATCACCGGTAACCGGTATCCGTTGTCGAGCGAGGTGGTGATTCCGTCGCGCAGGTAATGACTTTTTCCACCGCTACCCGGCGAATAAAAAGCAAGGGGTACCGGAGGACAAACATACGACGCAGAAAGAAGAACCGGGGACGGAGCTGACGGAACATTGGGTGAATATTCCTTTCTATAGGATTTAATGCCGGAAGAGGCTGAATTTTCCGCTGAAGGGGATGTTTTTTGTTGCCGCCGGCGGCGGCAATATAAATGGCGCCGGCGACAAAATAGCCGGCGTCGGTGGCAATATAGCCAGGGACGCCGGCAAACAATTATTTCCTTTCTATTCCGACCGGTTTTAAGTAGTTTTTCGAAAAGAGAAGATAGGCTGCGCCTCGGCATAATCAAAGCGGGGCTTGCTTCTGTTCTCGGCTTGCACTACTTTTCTTCCGAAAAGAGAAGATAGGCCTCGCCTCGACATAATCAAAGCGGAGCTTTGCTTCTGTTCTCGGCTTGCACTACTTTTCTTCGAAAAGAGAAGATAGGCTGCGCCTCGGCATAATCAAAGCAAGCTTTGCTTCTGTTCTCGGCTTGCACTATCTTTGCCCCAAATAAAAAGGCAGATGGCAAAAAACAAATATTACGTGGTATGGAACGGACGTGTACCGGGAGTGTACGATACCTGGGAAGCATGCAAGGCGCAAGTGGAAAACGAGGCGGGAGCCAAATACAAATCGTTCGACACGGAAGAAAAAGCCCGTGACGCCTTCGAAAAAGGATATTCGGCATATGCGGCTTCCACTGCCGCCTCGAAAGCTGCGGATACGGCGCAAAAGGGCACTTCCCACGCCGGGCTGCCGGATAAGAACAGCGTTGCCGTAGATGCGGCGTGCAGCGGCAATCCGGGCGATATGGAGTACCGCGGTGTGTTTACCGCTACCGGCGAAGAATTATTTCGCATAGGGCCGTTCAGGGAGGGGACGAATAACATCGGCGAATTCCTGGCTATTGTACACGGCTTGGCTTTATTGAAACAAAAAGGGAGCCGGCTGCCGCTTTATTCCGACAGCCGGAATGCCATCCTGTGGGTAAAAAACAAGAAATGTAAAACGCAACTGGCCCGGACCTCGCTGAACGAGCCGGTTTTCAATTTGATTGCCCGGGCCGAGAAATGGCTGAACGAAAACTCGTACACCACCCCTATCCTGAAGTGGGAAACGGCCGAGTGGGGCGAAATCCCGGCCGACTTCGGGCGGAAGTAGCCGCTACCGTACCTTGCCGATTCCTTCGTATACGAACCCGGCATCTTTCAGCTCGCACGGATCGTATATGTTGCGGCCGTCGAGCAACAACGGGTTATTCATCAGTTTCTTTACGGCAGCCCAGTTAGGCAACCGGAACGTGCGCCACTCGGTTACGAGCAAAAGCGCATCGGCATCGAGCACGGCGTCGTACATATCCTGTGCATACGTTACCTTATCGCCGATGCACCGCCGGCACTCCGGCATCGCTACCGGGTCGAATACCCGCACCCGGGCGCCTGCCTGCGTAAGGAGGTCGATTAAAACCAACGCGGTAGCTTCGCGCATATCGTCGGTATCGGGCTTGAAAGCCAGCCCCCACAGGGCGATCGTTTTGCCGGCCAGGTTGGGGATGTACTTTTGCAACTTCCGGAACAACACGCTTTTTTGCACTTCGTTCACTTCTTCTACCGCCTTGAGCACCCGCATCGGATAGTGATACTTTTCCGCGGTTTTAATCAGCGCTTTTACGTCTTTCGGGAAACACGAACCGCCGTACCCGCATCCGGGATACAGAAATTTGCTTCCGATACGACTATCGGCCCCGATGCCTTTCCGCACCATGTTCACATTCGCTCCTACCAGTTCGCACAAGTTGGCAATATCGTTCATAAAGCTGATGCGGGTGGCCAACATGGAATTGGCGGCGTATTTAATCATTTCGGCCGAAGGAATGTCGGTAAAAATCAGACGGTAATTATTCATCATAAAGGGCTTGTACAACCGCTCCATCAGCTTGCGCGCCTGCTCCGACTCGGTACCTACCACCACCCGGTCGGGCTTCATAAAGTCGCTTACGGCGTTTCCTTCCTTCAGGAACTCCGGGTTGCTGGCTACATCGAATGGCACATCCGCCCCGCGTTTGTCGAGCTCTTCTTTTACCGTTTGCTTTACTAATTGCGCCGTACCTACAGGAACGGTACTCTTGGTAACGATAAGGGTATAGTTGTTGATATGACGCCCGATGGTACGGGCTACCTCGAGTACATACTGCAAGTCGGCGCTGCCGTCGTCGCCGGGAGGCGTGCCTACGGCGCTGAACACGACTTCCACGTTATCGAGCACGGAAACAAGGTCGGTAGTAAAATCGAGCCGCCCGGCCGCCCGGTTACGGTGTACCATCACTTCGAGGCCCGGCTCGTAAATCGGTACGATTCCTTTCTTCAGGTTCTCTATTTTTTGCGCATCCACATCCACACAAGTTACGTGCACTCCCATCTCTGAGAAACACGTTCCGGTAACTAATCCTACGTATCCGGTTCCGACAATTGCTATATTCATGGCGTTCGATTATTTAAGTTGATAAAATTCTTTGTACCAGGCTACGGTTTTGCGTATGCCTTCGTGCACGGAAGTGGCAGGCTTATAGCCCGTATCGCGTTCCAACAACGACGTATCGGCCTGGGTACGGTATACGTCGCCCGGCTGCATGGGCAGAAACTCTTTCCGGGCTTCTTTTCCGCAGGCGGCTTCGATGGCAGCGATAAAATCCATCAGCTTTACCGGCTCGGAATGGCCGATATTATAAATGCGGTAAGGGGCCGATGAGGCGCTCTGGTCGTGGCACTCGGCCTTCCATGCCGCATCGGGCTCGGCCGGCCGGTCGATGCAACGCACGATGCCGGATACGATATCGTCGATATAGGTAAAGTCGCGAAGCATATCGCCGTTGTTAAATACGCGGATAGGCCTATCGTGGAAGATAGCATCCATAAACAGGAACGGCGACATATCGGGCCTGCCCCAGGGGCCGTACACGGTAAACAGACGCAACCCAGTACAGGGGATTTTATACAGGTGGCTATAGGCATGGGCCATCAGCTCGTTGCTTTTTTTACTGGCGGCATACATGCTTACCGGATGGGCGATGGAACTCGACTCACAAAAAGGCACGTCGGCATTGAGCCCGTACACGCTGCTGGAACTGGCGTAAACCAGGTGTTTCACCGGAGTATGCCGGCAACCTTCGAGGATGTTGAGGAAACCGTCGATATTGCTGCGGATGTAGCTGGCCGGATTGGAGAGCGAATACCGTACGCCTGCCTGGGCGGCGAGGTGGCACACGCAATCGAATTGCTCGCCGGAAAACAACCGTTGCATCGGCAAGGCGTCTTCGAGGTTGGTCCGGATAAAACGATAGGCCGGATAAAGCCGGCTCGAGGCGAACGAATCCCACCCTACCGTTTCCTGCCGGATGCCGGCCCGGGCCAACCGTCCGTATTTCAAACCGGTATCGTAATAATCGTTGATATTGTCGAGCCCGACCACTTCATCGCCGCGCTCCAGCAAACGCAGCACTACATAACTGCCGATAAAACCGGAGGCGCCGGTTACCAAAATTTTCATAGGAGTCGTATTTTAATCCGCAAGCATCCTTTCCGCTCCCCGGGACAGCGGTTTCTTTCATATCGCTCGCCCCGGCGTTTATCCGGAAAGTACGGCCGTAGCCGGCTACAAAAGTAATCAATAAAACAGTATGGCTTTTACGACCTGTGAAATTTAACAGAAATGACCGTAGCAGCCCCGGAAAAGGCACAATCCGCTTCATCCAAGTAAAAAGCGTAACCCGAAAAGCAGGAAATAGAGAGCAGGTAAAATATTTTCGCTACTTTTACAGCCGGAAACAAATACATATTACTGCGCCCCGAATAACAAGACCGCGGTACAAACGACCGTTTTTTCCGGAACATACCGGAAAACTTTTGCAGGTCGTTCCGTGTGAAAATAAAATGAATAACGAATAACAAATCCTCATGGATCAACCGTCAACTATCCATATCGACCTTATACTGCCCTGTTACAATCCGCATCCGGGTTGGGACAGCAGGATAATAGACCAAATGAACCGGTTGTACCGTACTTATCCTCATTACCGGTTCCATCTTTACCTGGTACCCGACGGCGCAACCAAAGGAATAAACCCGGAAATACAGCAACGGCTTGTCCGGGCCTTGCCTGATACGCAGTTCGTAACGTATCCGCAAAACCAAGGCAAAGGATACGCTGTACGAGTGGGGGTAGCGCAAAGCCACTCGGAATATATCATTTATACCGATTACGATTTTCCCTACACCAACGCCTCGTTCGAACAAGTTATCCGGGCATTGCAGGAGGGATACGATGTAGTAGTAGCCGTACGCGACAGTAATTACCAAAAAAACCTGCCGGTTCTCCGTAAATTTCTTTCACACGCCTCCCATTGGGTCAACCGGGTATTCCTCGGCCTGAAAATCAAAGATACGCAAGGCGGCCTGAAGGGATTCAACCAACGGGGAAAAGCGATATTCCTTTCCACCCGGGTAACCGGTTTCTTATTCGATACGGAGTTTATTTATAAGGCTTCACGCCGGAAGGATATTCGTATCGGGGTAGTTAAAACCCGGATAAAAGACGGGCTGGCCGTATCGGAAATGGGGTTTAAAATCATACGCAAAGAATTGAAAAACTTTTTCCTTATTTTACGGAACAAGTAAGGGCTGGTAATCAGGTTTGCGCATACACCCGCATCAGGTCGGCAGCTAACTGCTCGCTACCGAAACGCGAACTGTAGGCTTTCCCCTCGGCAACCATGCGTTGCGCCAGCGTCGGGTCGCTTAAAACCGCATTCAGTTTTCCGGCCAGTTCGCACTCGTCGGTAGGGTTTACGTACAACGAGCCGGGCCCACCGGCTTCTTCCAGGCACGAGCCGGTGGCGGCAATAACCGGCACTTCCGAGGTAATGGCTTCGAGTACCGGGATGCCGAATCCTTCGAAAAAAGAGGGATAAACAAACACGGAAGCGCATTGATAAAGCGCCGGCAAGTCGGCAAAAGGAAATCCGTGCAGGAAGCGGACGCGGCGGCCTAAACCGTTTGCCCCGGCATAGGCACTTACTTGCTTCAGGTAAGGGGTAGCGCGCCCGACTGCTACCAGTTCCACTTCTTTATCTACGTGTTTCAGGGCTTTTACCGCCAGCAAAAGGTTCTTCCGCTCTTCAATACTTCCTACACTCAGAATAAACCGCTCGGGCAGCCCGTAGGTTTGCCGCACGCGCTTTTTTTCCGCTTCGCCGGCACGAAGCGCGAAGGCCGGGTCGCATCCCTGGTACACTACTTCGATTTTCCGTTCGTCGATTCCGAAAAAGTTTACGATGTCGCGCCGGGTCGTTTCGCTTACCGCAATGATTTTGCCGGCCTCCCAGCATGCTTTCCGGAACTTATACTCATAGATTTGCCGGTCGATAAAAGGATACAGGCGGGGATAGCGGATAAAAATAAGGTCGTGGATGGTAACGACCGAACGGATGCCGGCTTTCGCCAGCCCGGAAGGAAGTTCGTTGCTCAGCCCGTGAAACAACTCTACCCCGTCTCTTTTCAAGTCTGTAACGATTCCGCGTGAACGCCAGAGCGCTTTCGGATAAAACGGACGTGAAGCCGGATACCGGAACGACACGGAAGGTGTTTCGGAAACCTGCTTCCGGAGGTTTTCTTTTCCCGGCGAAGGCGTATACAACAAATATTGGTTTCCGGGGTAATGCGCAGCCAGGATATTGACTGCGAAACGGCTGTAGTTGCCCAGCCCGGTAGCGTTGTGGGTAATGCGCTTGGCATCGAAACCTATGTTCATACGGATACGGTTTGTTTGTACAGGCCGATAGATGACAGTGACAAAGATAGGAAAAATTAGTATTCGCACGGCAATCGGTATGTATCCGATTTGTTTCGAGGAAAAAAACGATGGGGTGGCACAAAAAACCTTCGTTTTATGTGAAGCAAAGATAAAACTTCGTTCCGGCTTGCCTGCTCCTTTTCCTGTTTTTCTTTCATTTTATTTCTAATGAGTTAGCTCCACGTTTCTTTTGGATAAGTACGCTCTTTTTTGTATGCCGGGACGACACATAAAACGAAGGTTTTTTGTGCCATCGCACCCCAAAACCCGTTTTTTTCCTTACAACCCTTAAATATCTGTATATATGGACATCAGGATACTTTGTTTCTCGGCCGATACCATCGAGTACGGAATGCTCGAGGAGCTGGCCAAACGAGGATTTACCATTTATATCGGCTTACAGGAAAAGAGCTCGCTGCCCTCTTTCGTACGGCATTGCCAGGTCGTAGAGCTTCCTCCCTGCCGCTCCAAGCTTTCGTGGAAACTTATTCACACCCTTCGGCGCATCATCCGGGAAAAACACATCGATATTATTTATTCGGGGGCGAGCGCCGCCTTGTCGAACGCGCTCTTCGCTACGTTGGGAACACGGGTAAAAAATGTAGGATACCGTGGAACGCAGGCCCGAATACGCCGCACCGACCCCACTTATTACCTGGCCGTACTGAATCCGCGCGTAAAACATATCGTGTGCGAAACTGGCGACATCCGGCAATACCTGGCGCGTTTTATCCCGGCACGCAAATTATCGCTCAATACGAAGCCGTTCGATATTGCCTGGGTGGAAGATGCGCTCCGTAATCCGCTGCGTGTGGAGGAAGTGCCGGAAAAAGCGTTCAAGCTTATTTACATAGCCAATACGCAAGGGCGCCCTTACAAGGGGCTGGATATTTTGGTAGAAGCCTTGTTTTTACTGGAGGATGAAACGATTCATTTTACGTTTATCGGTACCTACGACCCGGAAATTTACCAAAAAGTACAACGCAGCAGCTGGCGTAACCGCATCCATTTTTTAGGAGCCCGGCCGGATGCCGTTCATTTTTTGCCGGGACAGGATGTTTTTATCCTTCCTTCTACGCGCGATGCTTCGCCCCGTACGGTACGGGAAGCCATGGCATGCGGCGTTCCGTGCATCGTATCCGACATTCCGGGAACCCGCGATTTGATTGTCGACCGGGAAACCGGATTGCTGGTAGAGCCTGATAACCCGGCAGCCTTGGCGCAAGCCATTCGTTACCTGCAAAAAGAAGAAGAAAAACGGAAAGCCTTCGGTGCTGCTTCGCAGAAACGAATCGTGAAAAGTTTTTCACCGGAAAGTTATACCGCCAGTTTCGAGGACTTGTTCGCTGCGTTGGCACAAAGCCCGAAGAACCGGCGATAGCTGGCCGATTCAGTTGCATGAGCGGTAAACAGATAAGTTGATTCCGGAAATCATACGATATAGGCAATTGGTTATCCACAAAATCAATTGCTTATATCGTATCTTAAGTACCCCCCGAAAACGAGGTTTGAAGGCCCGAACGGGGATAATCCGAACGAAAAATACAAGATAAAAACTGTATCCCTTTTTTAAAAGCGATTCGTTCACCGGATTTATTCTTTTTTATGCTGAACGAAAACCGGTTTTATGTGGATAAAAACTGTATCCGCAGTACTGCGGATGTTCGTCCGCAGCCTGCGGACGGACATCCGTAACTTAAGGACGGACATCCGCAAGCTAAGGATACAGTTTTCATGGCGATGAACAGAGAAAAAGGACAGCCGGAAACCGGGTTTATCCGGGTAAGCCGGAAAAAAGTGCCTATTTACTGAAATTCCGGAAACAGATAAGTTGGTTCCAGATACCGGCTACGGACAACGGTAGTAAGAGGATACCGCTAAACCGGCTCGCCCAAATCGAAAGGAAGCGGATGCGAGCGGGTGTAGGCTTTCCAGAATTTATTCCGTTTTTCCATTATCAACTGGAAACACTCGCCGGCATCGAAATTACGCATCCGGGCATATTCATCGGCTATTATCCTGAAAAAGTCCGGACGTCCCCACAACCGGGCGAAATTCGCACATCCTTTTTCCAGGCCTGTTTCCTCGAACTTCATCCGGTTTATATCCACCAACATAAAACGGATTTGTCTGTCTTTCTTTTCAAATAAAATATTGCCGGGCGAATAGTCGGCATGGCAAATGCCTGCTTCATGCAAACGGGCCGTATACCGGGCAAACGCCCGGATAATATCTTCGCGCCCCTCTACCGGCCCTTCGCCGAACTCATAAAACCGCCTCGTGTACGGCGACTGGATGCTGATAAAATAACTCTGCCGGATCAATCCGTATTTTTTTAACAGGATATAGCCTACCGGCTCGGGGGTGTCGAACCCTTTATCTAATAATTCAAAAGCATACCGGTAAGCCCGTAACACTTTTGCCGGACGCACGAACGTATAAACCAACCGATTAAAAAAAGAAGGTGTTTTGTATTGTTTTACGTTTATCGGGAAGGAAGATTCAAATACCTTAATTTCATTCCGGCTTTTATAAATCGTTTTTCCTTCTACCGGGAACCGGTCGGGTATACTACCAATAAAATCTTTAAGCCGGTCGTATTTCGGATTAATAACTACTTCTATCTGCATAAGGTACTTCTTTAAACGTATTCAACCATCCGTTCGGTGTTTATTTCCATAAAGTATTTGCCAAAGCGCTTTTTTTAAACAAATAAAAAAATTGCTTGACGCGACTCCGAAGCAAATCTTTTTGCAATGCAATCCGGTTTATCTTCCCGGCACAACCCGGGTCGAAGGGTTCGCCTCGGTGTAAAATTCCCCGCATAAACGAAGCTGAAGTGATGCCCCACTTGGATAAAAACTGGCGGCTACCGTCATTTTTTCTCACTCGTCCGGTAGAGCGGGCTTCGAAATGATACACCCGGCTGGCCGACAACCCTTTGAACAGCCGTACCCCAGCCATCCAAAGTTTGGCTGAAAAATCAGGGTCGCTGTACATACCCGGCGAAAACTCCACGCTGTATCCGCCCACCCGGTCCCACAATGACGTATGAACTACATTAGGAGGCCAGGTAGCGCCACACCAGTCGGGATGGTCGAACAAACGAAACTTGGCCAGTAATTCCTTCTCGCGGAAAGTATTTAGACTATCGCCGAAATCAGCCGGGGCGATTACGCTTTTGCAAAAGAAAGGACGGGGTTGAAGCAATGTTGCCGACAAGAAAAAATTAGTATCGGGTAACTTTTCAATTTCCTGCCATAACACTTCGTCCCAGCCCGGACATACATATCATCGTTCATATAAAGAATGTACTCGGTCTTTACCAACGAACGAAGCCCGTTCAAAGCCCAACAAACGCCGATGTTTTCTTTACTGTAGTTATATTTGTATCCGCTTTGTTTTACCCATTCCAAGGTTCCGTCGGAACCTTCATTGACATGAATCAGTATCTGATGGGTATAAGTGGAGTTTTTCCGTATACTTTCCAGGCATAAGCGGAGGTACCCTAAATTGTTCCAAGTAGGAATCAGTATAGAAAATAGGGAATTATTCGTTTCCATCATACAAAAATTATAAGTAAGATTTTATTTTACGGAGAATCGTTTCCGGCTCTATCTGCGCCATGCACGCCCAGTCGCCCCGGAAACAGGGTTTATCGCCGAAAACAGAGCATGGCCGGCACGGCAATGCCGACTGAATACAATTGCCCGCTTCTTGTTTCCAGCCGTAAAAACCGGCGTACGGATGGGTGGCGCCCCAAACCGAAACCACCGGGGTACCCACTAACGAAGCGAAGTGCATGTTGGCCGAATCCATCGAGAACAGCACATCGAGGCGGCTGATAAGCGCCAGCTCCGTATCGAGCGGGTAACGTCCTACCACGGAGATAACATTCGGGTACACGGAAGCCCAATGCGTCAGGATAATTTCTTCTTCTCCCCGGCCGCCGAACAGGAAAACGGTGTTTCCTTCCTGCCGGGCTAACGTCTCCACGATTTGCTCGGTTCGCTCGATGGGATAAATCTTACCCGGATGACGGGCAAACGGGGCGATTCCTATCCAGTTTCCTTGCTTAACTCCTACGGTAGCCTCCATGGCGGCAATATCGGCAGGATGGTCGCGGAACAACGAAACGAACGTTTCCTCGTAAGCCAGCCCGGCTTCCCGGAACACATCTATATAACGGTCGATTACCGGACGTAACGGCTGCATCACTTTTCCGTTGCGGCTCGTCAGCGCGCTGCGCCCTTTCCGGTTCTTATCGAATATAAATACAGGTATGCCTTTCAGCCGGAAAAAAGTGCGGATAACCCGCGTGCGGAGCACATCGTGCAAATCGAGTACTTTATCGTATCGCTGCCTCGCCAGCACCGCGGCAAACCGGAGCAGGCCGCTTAACTTATGCTCCCGGCCGCGGGTATTGATACCGATTACTTCCACATTGGCCGGAGGATGGATAAACAGCGGTTTCAGGAAGGCCTGGGTAACAACTGTAAACGTATGGCCGGGATTCGACCGGGCGGCCGAATAAATTACCGGAATGGTCATCGCCACGTCGCCGATAGCCGATATACGCAATACTAAAATGCGGGCCATTATTTTTTTGCGTACAATACCGGATTGAGGGCCGGATCGTTATACATCTTCATCTGTTTGTACACTTTCATGTATTTCCGGCCTGCGGCCATATCGTCGAGTAACTGGTCGAGCGCGGAAGAAAGGTCGGCATGCTGTTCCTCCAGTACGGCTAATTTCTGCCGGCACCGGTCTCTGTGCCCGGCTGGCGCTTCGGGGCGGGCCGCTTCTTGCCGCATGTGGTAAATCTTCAGGATTAAAATCGAAAGGCGATCGACCGCCCAGGCGGGGCTTTCGGTGTTAATCGTTGCTTCCGGCAGCGGCGCAACCGTTTTATACCGTTCGAGGAAATAGCTGTCGATTCGTTCTACCAGGTCGGTACGGTCTTGATTCGACTTGTCGATACGGCGCTTGATGGCCAAGGCTTCTACCGGCTCGATAGCCGGGTTCCGGATAATATCCTCGAGGTGCCACTGTACGGCGTCGATCCAATTCTTCAGATAAAGGCAATATTCGATGCTTTCGGCCGGATACGGGTTCTGCATGGGGGCATCCACATAATCGGTTACATGGTACGCTTCCGTGGCCTCACGGAAAATGCCGGTACTGAGTTCGCTGAAGTTCATAAACAAAAGGGTTTGAGGCAACGGTTACCCCGTTGCTGTTAGGATAGCAAAAATAGTAAAAACTTTGGTTCGGGCGGTATAAATCCGCACGGGGATGCTTTAAAGAAGCAGAAAACAAGTGTAACCGGGCCGTAATAAGCCTATGGAAACCGGATAAATCGGATAAGGATACTCGGCTGTTCGTTACGGATTCTTTAAACTTAATTAAAACCTCAAATCCGTCCGGTTCGGGTTATTGGCGTACCTTTGCATAAACCAACCGATATAACGATGATTATAGTAGCCGATAATACCGTACCTTATCTGAAAGGGGTGGCGGAACCGTTTGCCGAGATGCGGTACATCGCCTCGAACGAATTTACCCGCGAAAACGTGCGCGACGCGGATGCACTTATCGTGCGCAGCATCGATAAATGTACCCGGCAACTGCTGGAAGGAAGCCGGATTAAGCTGATTACCACGGCTACCATCGGATTCGACCACATCGACATCCGGTATTGCGACGAAGCGGGTATCGAATGGCGAAACGCACCGGGATGCAATGCCGTTTCGGTAGCCCAGTATGTATTAGCATCGCTGATTGTAACCGCCCGGAAAACAGGCGAGCCGTTACGCGGAAAAACGCTCGGTATCGTAGGCGTAGGGCACGTGGGTACCCAGGTAGAACGGATGGCACGGGCATACGGCTTGCGGATTCTACGTAACGACCCGCCCCGGGCGCTGGCCGAAAAAGACGGTTCGTTCGTAGATTTACTTACCGTAGCGCGGGAAGCCGATATCATTACGTTCCATACGCCGCTTACCAAAGAGGGGGCGTTCCCGACTTATCACCTGGCCGGAAAAGAATTTTTCGGGCAACTGAAAAAACGGCCCTGGTTTATCAATGCTTCGCGGGGCGCCGTACACGACACGACCGCTTTACTGGAAGCGAAAAAAAGTGGCCGGGTATCGGAATTGATTCTCGACTGTTGGGAAAACGAGCCGGCTATCGACCGCGAATTATTGTCGCTTACCACGGTGGCTACCCCGCATATCGCAGGTTTTTCGGCCGACGGAAAAGCGAACGGCACCCGGATGTGTCTCGAAGCCATCGGACGTTTTTTCAACCAGGAAATAACCCGTATCGGCCAGGTAACCCCTCCCCCGCCCGCCTGTCCGGTAATCGACCTCGACCGCTGGGGAAACGAGCGGATAGAAGAAGCCGTTCTTTGCAGTTTTAATCCGGTAACGGTAGACAGGGCTTTGCGCGAAACGCCGGAAAAGTTCGAATATTTCCGGAATCACTACGACCATCCTCACGAATTCGGCGCTTATACCCTGCTTCATGCTACGCCGGCAGAGAAAGAATTGGCCGGTACATTAGGGTTCCGCACAGCCTGACCCGGCGTTTTTCGATACCTAACAAGTCACACGGACAAGTAATCCGAAATGCTTGTTCATGTGATTGTTTATTTTTGAAGTATTCTCGTTTTTTATTCGCTTATGCCGGGATTTTTCTACTCCGGATTTTTATTATTCCTTCGTACCATCCGAACCAGGCCGACCGGCTTTCTTTTTCTCACTCCTACCTTTACCGATTCCCCAACCGGAAAAGCTGCCGGATGCCTGTCTTCGTTCCGTAACAGAAAATACAAAACCGTTACTTACCCGGCATACGCGGAAAACGGTTTGCAATCCGGAAGCCGGAATGTTGCAACTGTATTAAAAATACGGAGTTGGATAATCGGTGCACATCAAATAGACAAAATTCATACCTGCCAGGGCTTGTTCTCTTCTACATTTGGCATGTAAATAATAACCTAAAATTATTCATCAATCCAGTATTATTATGAGTAACGAATTTCATTATTTCCACGCATCGAAAAAACTGGTATTAGGGGCTTCCATGCTGCTGGTATCGGCAGGACTGGCAGCTGTCAATCCTTCGATGGAAGGATCGGGTTCGCCCGAACCCGGCCGGGTTGCGGTGCCGCAACAGGCAAAATATACCATAAAAGGGATAGTAGAAGACCTGTTAGGCCCGGTAACCGGTGCAAACGTGGTTGAAAAAGGCACTACCAACGGAACGATAACCGATATCGACGGGAATTTCACGTTAGACGTATCGCCCAATTCCGTACTGGTTATTTCGTTTATCGGCTACAAGGAACAACAGGTTCCGGTAAACAATCAAACTGTATTCCGCATCAAGCTGATCGAAGATTCGCAGGCATTGGACGAAGTAGTGGTAGTAGGCTACGGCGTCGATAAAAAAGTAAATCTTACCGGTTCGGTAGCCAGCATCAAGATGGACGAACTGGCCGACAGCCGGCCGATGACCGATGTTTCGCAAGGGTTGGCGGGGATGGCTGCCGGCGTACAGGTAACATCGAGCTCGAACAAGCCGGGCGATAACACGGCTTCTATTATGATTCGCGGACAGGGTACGCTGAATAATGCAGCTCCCCTGGTAATTATCGACGGGGTGGAAGGTTCGCTCAACAGCGTAGCTCCGCAGGATATCGAAAGCTTGTCGGTACTGAAAGACGCCGCCTCGGCTGCTATTTACGGTTCGCGCGCGGCTAACGGGGTAGTATTGATTACCACCCGTACCGGAAAACAGGGGAAAGTAAAAATAGATTATAACGGGTATTTGTCGTGGGAATCGGTAGGCAAAACATTCGATTTGGTATCGAATTATGCCGATTACATGGATTTAATTAACGAAGGATACCTCCACTCGAACCAACCCGCTAAATATTCGGACAAAATTATTCAGGAATGGCGCGCCAACGAAGGGGGCGATGCGTTGAAATATCCGAATACCGACCTGATGGACGCCATGTTCAAAACCTCGCTCAGTAACAACCATACGCTTTCGGTAAGCGGCGGCTCAGACAAGTTCCGGTTCTATACTTCGTTCGGTTATCTCAATACGCCGGGGGTAATGGACAATTCGGGATACGAAAAGTACCAAGCGCGCGTAAACCTCGAAATGGATGTAAAGCCGTGGCTCAAGCTGGGTGCCAACATGAATGGTTATATGGCTTTTACGGAACAGGGTACCAACAAAATGGAAGATGTGTTTACGTATGCGGCAGCTACTTCGCCGGGAATGGTATTCCAAGCTCCCGACGGCCGCTTCGGGGGAATGAACAACGACGAAGACGATCCGCAGAATGCAGCTAACAACCCGCTGTGGCGACTTAACAGCACCGAAGGCAAAATAGAAAACCGGTACATCAAAACACGCTTTTTCGGGACGCTTACGCCGTTCAAGGGGTTTACGTTGACCGGATCGTTCAATTATGCATTCCGGAACAAAGTCGATGATTCGAAGCCTATTTTCCTGGAACGATGGAATTTCCTCAGCAACACGTTGAGCTCTACCGGCATCGTGCAAACTTCCATCACGAACAGCGATTACAAATGGAACAACTATACGATGGACTTGGTAGCCAGTTACAATAACAAGGTGTCGAAACTCGAGTACACCGTTATGGCCGGTGCCAGCCAGGAATTGTTCCGTTACAAATGGCTTAAAACCAGCAAGCAAGACTTGCTCGACGTAGGACTCAACTCGCTCGACGGCGCAACGGGAGCCGCCAGCTCGTCGGGAAATACGGTCGAATGGGCGATGCGTTCGTATTTCGGTCGAATCAAGCTGAACTGGAGCGATAAATATTTAGCCGAATTCAACCTTCGCGCCGACGGCTCGTCGCGTTTCCTTAAAGACAATCGTTGGGGATATTTCCCTTCCGGGTCGGCAGCGTGGCGTATAAGTGAAGAAGGATTTATGAAAGACTGGGCGCCTTCCGCACAATTGAGCAACCTGAAATTACGGGCTTCATACGGAACATTAGGTAACAACGCATTACGAAGTACGAATGCCGACATCGAAGGTAACTACGATGCCCAATCCTTGTATTCGGTATCGAATTATGTATTGAATAATGCCATCGCGATGGGGGTTGCCCGGAAAAGTATCCCGAACGGAAACCTTACCTGGGAAAAAACGAAAATCCTGAACATAGGACTGGATATGGGTTTCTTCGACAACCGTCTGACCGGTACCGTAGAATATTTCCATAAAAAAACGAAAGATATACTGATAGACCTGCCGGCTCCGCTGGTAAACGGCAATGCGGATATTCCCCGCCAGAATGCCGGTGTTGTGGTAAACAAGGGAGTAGAACTTACGGTAGGCTGGCAAGACCAGTTGCGCGACTTTTCGTATTTCGTGAATGCAAATGCTACTTTCCTGGATAACAAAGTAACCAAATTCAAAGGAAATGAAAGTTCTATCGACGTAGCCAATATGATCGTGGAAGGACAGGCTATCAACGTGCAATACGGGTACCGGGTAGACCGGATTATCCAGACACAGGCTGATTTGGATTATGTACAACAATTCGTTGACAACACGCCTATCGACCCGGCCACCGGAACGCCTAAAAAAACGTTTCCCGGCAACCGTCCCGAGCTGGGTGACTTTATGTACAAGGATTTGAACCACGACGGTGTAATAAACGATGAAGACCGTGAAATAATCGGGCACGGGCCTACGCCGAAGTTTACCTTCGGGCTCAACATAGGCGCAGCATACAAAGGATTCGATTTTTCCATGCTGGTTCAAGGTGTAACGGGTATTGAAATGTATTGGCAGGATACGTATTTCCGTCCGTCGGTACGCCAGGGATATCAGCTAAACAAAAAAATTACTGACGGACGCTGGCATGAAAACATACAAGGACAAGCTACTTATCCGCGCCTGCTGGAACACAGCGATACCCGGAATACGTTGGCCAGCGATTTCTGGATACAAAACAAATCGTTCGTAAAAATCCGGAATATCCAGTTAGGCTATACGCTTCCGCAGAGCCTGTTGCCGAATATCGCCATAGACAGGCTCCGCATCTATACCAGCCTGGAAAACTTCTTTACGTTTACCAAATACGATGGGCTCGACCCGGAAGTAAGCGGGGTAGATTACCCGGCAATGAAACAAGTGGTGTTGGGTGTCAATCTTTCATTTTAAAAATCGAAGAGTCATGAGAAATATAAACTTTTTATTCGGTGTTCTGGTTACCGCCTGCTGCCTGAGCGGATGCTACGATTTGGACCGATCTCCGTACGACCAGTTGAACGACGGCATTTTCTGGCAGAACGAATCGCAGGTAAAACAAGGGGTGATGGGTATTTATGCGGCCCTGAAAGACGACAACGCTTTCGGGTTGAAATTCGCCCACGACGACATGTCGGATATTTGCGTGGGATACGACCCGCAAGGGCTCGGCCCCGTAGTATTAGGTACCTATACCGACCGGCATTCGTTGGTAGAAGACAAATGGAAATCGCTGTTCGACGGGGTAATGCGGGCTAACTTGGTATTGCAAAAAATTCCCAGCGTAACCGATCTGAGCGAAGAACAAAAAGCTACGTTTACCGCCGAAGCCCGTTTCCTGAGAGCTTTGTTTTATTTCGAATTGTACAACTTTTACGGTGCAGTGCCTTTGTACGACGAAACGATAGAGCAGGACAAAGAATATAACGACCTGAAAAAGCCCCGCAGCCCGAAGGAAGAGGTACTTGCCTTTATCCTGGAAGATTTGGACTATGCCGTAGCCGACCGGTTGCCCGTGGCGTGGACCGGAGCCGATTACGGACGTGCTACCCAGGGGGCGGCGTATGCATTACGCGGCAAAGTATACCTGTATATGCAGCAGTACGATAAAGCAGCAACAGACTTCGAGGAAATCATACTCGACCCCTCGGGCAAAGCGTATAACTATGCTTTGTACGACAGCTATCCCGACCTGTTTAAGCCGGGAGGAGACGAAAGCAGCGAAATGATTTTCGCCATCCAGAACTTAGGAGGCGTAGGGCAAGATTACGGTATGCCGATGGCTTTTTATATGGGAAGCCGCAGTACATACCAAGGCGGTTGGAATCTCGTGTTGCCATCGTCGACATTCGTAGACAGTTACGAATATAAGGACGGACGACCGTTCGACTGGGAAGCGGAGATACCCGGATTCGGTAGCATCGAAGTAAAAGACGAAACATTTATTGCGGTTCTCGGAGACGAGGGAATAGGTGTTAAATCGTATCCGAAAAACAGAGACAAATTGCTGGCCATGTACTCCAAGCGCGACCCGCGTATGGAACAAACCGTCCTGCTTCCGTATACAAAGTATGCAGGCTGGGTAGACAATGCTCCGAGAGAATGCGAATTCGTTATCGCCCGCAACTCGAATCCCGATGAAAAGAACGGGTTTATCCGGCTCAGCCCGGCGCGTAAAGAATCTTACATTTTCCGTAAATTCGTGCCCGAGGGCAATATGGACGGACTCCTTACCAACCGGTCGCATACGCCTATCAATTTCCCGTTAATCCGATTGGCCGACGTATACCTGATGTATGCCGAATGCAAAAACGAGCTGAACGACCAGACAACGGCCGTAGAATATATCAACAAAGTGCGCCAACGTAAATCGACGAACATGCCGGCTATTAACAGCGGGCCTGTCTGGTTGCAGGCGAACACCAAAGAACAAGTGTTCGAACGCATCAAGCACGAACGGGCCGTGGAGCTGGTAGCCGAAGGGCATCGATGGAACGACATCCGCCGCTGGGGTATCGCCCTCGACCTATTGCCGGGTGATGTATATGCTATTACGGGTGTACGGTTAGTAACCCGGGTATTTACCGAAAAAGACATGCTCTGGCCGGTACCGGGCGTCGAAATCGAACGGAACCCGGCATTAAAGCCCAACAATCCGGGCTGGTAACCGGAACAGCGATTCTATATTCATTAGTATTCATACAATTTAAAACATTTGAAAATGAAAACATTTCCTTTTCTTTCGTCATTATTTGCCGGAATGTTGCTGTTTTCGGCCTGCTCTTCCGAGTTGACAACCGACATAAACGGCAGCGCCGGCAGCAAAACCGACGTGCGGTTCGGAGGCGACTCCGACCCTATGTTGCTGGCCGCCCATAAGTGTAATGAAATTACCAAATTGCAGGATGCCGTAGACTACGGTATCCAGGCATACGAAGTAGACATCCATGTAGACCGGACTACCGGTACTCCCCGGTTGATGATCGGGCACGAACTGGAAACCTCCACCGGACAAACGTTCGTGGAATATATGGACGACCTGATGGCCATGAACCCGGACTTCCGGTTTTTATGGCTCGACTTCAAAGACCTCAGTACCGACGAGAACGAAGCCATCATCAAGGAAACATTGACTAACCTGGATAATCTTTACAATATCAAGCCGCGGGTATTGGTGGAAAGCCGGTATATCACACACTTGACCTGGTTTGCCGATAACGGGTGGCATGTAAGTTTCTATTCCACCTGGAGCAGCCTCGAAGGAAAAACGGCGGCCCAGCAAAAAGAAATCTGCGACGGCTGGTTCGAATCGATGCAGGCTGCGAACGTAGACGGTATCAGTTTCGACGCCCGCGTATACGAAGCAATGAAAACCAATTTCCAGGACAAAACGGTAAACGGCCGGAAAGTAAAACAATATGCCTGGAATTATTACCTGCAATATACGGATGCCGACTTACAATCCCAATTACAGAAATACAGCCACCTGGCCGTTTTACTCATCGGGTTCCCGAACGACGAAATTCCGAAATTAGTGATGGACGTACAGTTCGCCGAAAACGGAGTAGCTACTAATAACGGCGCCTCTATCGCTACACTGGCTCCTGTCGAAGGAACGGTAACGGCTATTCCGACGCGCCTCAATAGTACCTATAACAAGTATGAGGCGGTATTCGACGGAACGAACTTTTTCTATATTCCCTACACGAAAACCGACGCTATCGGAAGCGCGATGGGCGGTAAATTCTCGATAGAGATTTTGTTTTCGCCGGATGGCGGTATAAACCCGTTCTCGTCGATGGAAAGCGGCGGCCTGGGCTACGAGCTGGCAGGAAGTAACCTGAAGTTCTATTACCATGCCGGAGGGAAATGGGCATTGCCGGGCACAAACTTTACTACGCCGGTACAATTGGGTAACAATACCTACTACCGTGCTGTAGTTACCTACGACAAAACCACAGCCAAGATGTATATCAACGGTACGAAGGTAAAAGAAACGAAAGTGTCGGGTACATTCAAGTATCCTAACCAGAATACGGCTCCGTCGTTGTTGTTCGGTATCGGCGGTGACTACCGCGACAGCGCGGCTCCCTCGGTACAGAACGGATTTATCGGAAAAATCGTATATGCCAAGCTGTACAAAGGCGTTCTGACTGCTGCCGATATCCAACAGTAAGCCGGCTTACACCAACTTATCTATAATTTAAACCCACGTAGCGGCCCCGGTAAAACGGCGGCCGTTACTCTTTATTTTCCCCGGACACAGGCAGCAACAAATAAACAGTCGGACAATTCCGGGAGGAAAACGCAGCTTTCCTATTCGATAAAATTCAAAATAAATCTGTAAATGAAATCCGTTAAGTTAGTATTTGTCATAGCCTGTTTCCTTTTTACAGGAAAAAGCGTATGGGCTCAAACCAACGATGCCGTTATCCGGTTCGGACTGTTCGCCGATACCCAGTACGGCGATTGCGACAACGGCGCTACTCGTTTCTATCGGAACGCGTTGCAAAAATTAGAGAAATGTGTAGATTGTTTCAATGAAAAACAAGTAGACTTCGCCGTTAATTTAGGAGACATCGTAGACCGGAACCCAGCCGACCTCGAACCGGTACTTGCCTGCCTCGGACGATTGAAGTGCCCCCTCTATCATACTACGGGCAACCATGACTACAAAGGGAGGGGCAATAACCGGGAGTTATACGATAAATTGGGAATGCCGGCCGAATATTATTCGATAAAGAAAGGGAACTGGACGCTTGTTTTTCTAAATACGAATGAAGTAGCAGCCTATTCGAACGTGGCGGGTACCGAAAAAGAACAGGAACTCATCGCCATGACCGATAAAATTAAAGCCACGGACGGCATACAAGGTGCCCGATGGAACGGCGGCGTAAGCAAGCGGCAATTGGCATGGCTCGACAAATTGCTGGCCGAAAACCAGCAGGCAGGCAAAAGCGTAGCGATATTCTCACATCATCCGTTCTATCCGCGAACAGAGTTTACGGCACTGAACAACCTGGAAATCCTGGAAACAATCGAACGGTATCCATGCGTAAAAATCATTCTTTCAGGCCATCACCACGCAGGCGCATTCGCTTATTATAAAACTATCCCGGTGGTAACCGTGGAAGGAATGATCGAAACGGAAAACGAAAATTCGTTCGGCATCGTAACCCTTTCTCCCGATAAAATAGAAATAGAAAGACACGGGCGCATGACATCGCGCATATTCGAAAAATAAAAGAACCCGGTGCCTTGTGTTACAAGATGCCGGGTTGCTTATCGTTTATACGGTTGTCCGGATTACCGGCAACCGATAGTTTTTACCCTGTGTTTATTAGTACCGGTTCCGACCGTATCCGCCGCCATTACCGCCGCGGTTATAGCCTCCGCCGTTACCGCCACGGTTGTAACCACCGCCTCTGTTATAACCGCCATTACTTCTTTCCGTTCTCGGACGGGCCACGTTAACCGTAATTTCCTTGCCTTCGAACTCAGTGCCGTTAAGAGCGTCAATAGCCTGCTGGCCCGCTGCATCGTCGGGCATTTCTACGAAGCCAAATCCGCGCGAGCGACCGGTTTCACGATCGGTGATAATGTTAACGGAAGAAACTTCTCCGTACTGTGCGAACAAATCCTGCAAACTACCGTTTTCAGTGCTGAAGTTCAAATTGGAAACATAAATGTTCATCGTTGTTTGTTTTATGTAAATAAAATTGGTGTATTTCTACTTGATAATCTCGATTCTTACGGCATTCATTCCCCGGGCGCCACGCTCCGTTTCGAACGTAACCAAATCGCCTTCGGCAATTCCGGACGGAGCGGAAGAAATATGAAAGAAATATTTATCGGTAGATTCCAGATCTTTGATAAAACCATAACCTTTATCGGTATTAAAATGTTCTACCCGTCCCTTCATTACCTCGTCTTCTTCCTCTTCCTTTTTAGGAGTGGCAATGGCTATTTCCTCCAATTTAACCTCTACCTTCACCCGTTCTTCGGGCGGAGTATCGGTAATATTCCCGTTTTCGTCTACGTAAGCAATCATATCGTCGAGCGAAGACTTACCTGCCGCCTGACGTTCCTGTTTGCGTTTTTGCTTTTCGAGGCGCTTGGCCTGTTTTTTCTTTTCGTTTTCTCTTTTTCCAAATGATTGTGTTCCTGCCATTCAAAATACTTTAAAATAAATTACGCTTGATGTAATACCTTATTCAACCGTTTGCCGGTTAATTTCTGGATGTTTTTCACCTTGTCTTGTTCTTCGGGAGAGCAAAACGTAAGGGCTACGCCCGAGTGTCCGGCACGTCCGGTACGTCCTATCCGGTGTACATACGTTTCGGGTACGTCGGGCAAATCGAAATTGATTACCATTTCCAGTTCCCGGATATCGATTCCGCGCGCGGCGATGTCGGTAGCTACCATCACCTTCACTTTGCCCGACTTGAAATCCGACAAAGCGCGTTGGCGTTGCCCCTGCGATTTGTCACCATGGATAGCTGCACACGAGATTCCCGATTTTTTCAAAACGCGCGAAATGTTATCGGCGCCATGCTTGGTACGTGAAAAGATAAGGACCGATTTTTCTTCCTTCTGTTTCAACAGGGTAACCAGCAGCTTTTTCTTTTCGGGCTTCTCTACAAAATAAACCGACTGGTCGATGGTATCCACCGCCGACGAAACGGGAGTTACTTCTACTTTCGCCGGATTGGAAAGGATACGCGACGACAAAGACACGATGTCGTTGGGCATGGTTGCAGAAAAGAAAAGAGTTTGCCTTTTCTTAGGCAACAACGGCAACAAACGCTTGATGTCGGCAATAAAACCCATATCGAGCATCCGGTCGGCCTCATCCAACACGAAATGCGTCAATGCATCGAGCCGGATTATTTTCTGGGCAATCAAGTCGAGCAAACGCCCGGGGGTAGCTATCAGAATATCTATGCCCGCCTCGATTTGCTCCACCTGCGGCCCTTGTTTTACCCCGCCGAAAATAGTGGTATGTGCCAGGCCGGTGTATTTTCCGTAGTCGGCAAAGCATTCGCCGATTTGGATAGCCAACTCCCGGGTGGGAGTCAATATTAAAGCCCGAATCGGTTTTTTCGTCCGGGGACGCCGCAAACCAGGTATCTGCAATCCGGCAATCGTACGGTTTCCGGTTGCTTGTTCTGCGGCAAGGTGCTGTAAAATAGGGATGGCGAATGCAGCGGTTTTACCGGTTCCGGTTTGGGCAATTCCCAACATATCCCGCCCCGCGAGCGCAACAGGTATTCCTTTTTCCTGTATCGGAGTAGGTTGGTTATATCCTTTTTCACTAATGGCCTTCAAAATAGGCGATACAATTTCTAATTCTTTAAATGTCATACTGTTAAACCTGCTGTTAAGCAGGCGGTTTAATAAATAATGATGCGCCGTTGCGATTGCTGCTTTATTCACAGAATCACCCGGGGCAGTGTGTTACCTAAACAAAGAAAGCTATCAAGTTCGATTTCAACGATGGAAAATCCGGCCGGTGAACCTGTCCGGAAAAATGCACAGGAGAGAAAGAGCAGAATGAACTCGCATTGTTTACCGTGCAAAGATAAGAAAGTTTTTGTGGTTCGGACCATTTATCGGGAATAACTTTCCTTCCGGCCGCTTTTTCTTCTCCTTACGGAAACAAACCCATAGCCCCGACGATGCTTATCCGGAAAATACAGCCAATCGCAACAGCTCCGGAACAGAGCCAGGCAAATAAAAGACAAAAACCGGTTGCAGCGTTTCCATACATTCGCGCCGGACTGCTTTCCGGCCGAAACGGCAACCGGCCGCTTATCCGCAAGCCGGACCTTCCGCCGAGAAAGCGGCATCGTATACCAACCGGCACATTTTTTCCGGTGCAAACACTTCATTGGCTACCTCCAACACCTGTACCGCCG
This sequence comes from Parabacteroides sp., assembly GCA_020860905.1. GTDB lineage: Bacteria > Bacteroidota > Bacteroidia > Bacteroidales > Tannerellaceae > Parabacteroides_B. The sequence continues at coordinate 35,627 of JAJBTJ010000071.1, forward strand.
TGATTTGATCGATTTTCCGGCATACTTCGGGCAATAAGTCGTACCGGTTGTAATGCAGGAAGCTCTTCCCCAGCCCCAGAAACAGGCTTTCTTTATTATCGCCCGCTACTCCCAGTTGACCGGTAAGTTGCTTTTTAGCAGCAGCCAGTTGCGAATCGGAGAGCTTCGTTTCCCGTACCCGCGCCAATTCTTTCTCTACCAACCGGATACTCTTTTCGCGGTTTTTCGGGTCGGTACCAAAATAAACCGTGTGGATTCCGGTATCGGTATACGAGGTAAAAGAAGACTCCACGGTATAAACCAATCCGTGTTTTTCGCGTAAAGCCACATTGAGCCGGCTGTTCATCCCCGGCCCTCCCAACAGGTTATTCAATAAAAACAAAGGCAACCGTTTTTCGTCGTGCATGCCGTAAGCCGGCGCCCCCATCAGCACATGAGCCTGATGCGTATCTTTACACACTTCCACCTGCCGGGAAGGTAAAAACGACGGGGCGATGCGTACCCGGTTGACAGGGGCGAAACTCATCCCTCCGGTTGCTTTTTCCGCTAATTTCACAACACGCCCGAAAGCGGTTTTTCCCATGGAGAAAAAAAGCATATTCTCCGGCACGTAAAAACGATGCAGGAACGACCGGCCGGTAGCCGAGTCGAACCGGAGCAGGCTCCGTTCCGAACCGAGGATACTGTGGCCGAGGGGATGCCCCTCGAACAAGAGATTCTCGAATTCATCATAAATCAACTCGGCAGGCGAATCCTCGTACGAGCGGATTTCGTCGAGAATCACTTCTACTTCTTTCTCTATCTCGTGCGAAGGGAACTGCGAACCGAAAACCAAATCGGACAACAGCTCTACGGCGCGTGCGAAATGCTCTTCCATAAAAACGGAGTACACGAAGGTTTCTTCTTTCGAGGTATAGGCATTCAGCTCACCTCCTACGTTTTCCATCCGGTTCAGGATATGCCAGGCTCTGCGCCGGGCGGTACCTTTGAACAGCATGTGCTCTACGAAATGAGCCAACCCGTGTTCGTCGGCGGCTTCGTCGCGGGTGCCCGCATTTACCGCGAAGCCACAATAAGAAACAGGCGAATCGGAAGGCAAATGTACGATGCGGAGCCCGTTCGGCAAGACAGATGAAAGATAGTGCATATTTTTTCCTACTTTATATGAACGGCAAAATTAAAATAAATACTTTTGCAAATCATTCTAACTACCCAAATAAAACAGCGTACATGATGAACGAAGAAATCTCGGCTATCTTACAGAAAGAAGCAGAAGCCGTATTGAATATTCCGGTTTCGACCGGTTACCACGACGCAGTGACCCTGATTATCGACCACGTACATCACCGGAACGGCAAGCTCATTACCAGCGGTATGGGAAAAGCGGGCCAGATAGCCGCCAATATAGCCACTACATTCAGCTCCACCGGTACGCCGGCTTTTTTTCTTCATCCCAGCGAAGCGCAACACGGCGACTTGGGAATCGTGTGTGAAAACGACGTGATGCTGCTTATTTCCAACTCCGGAAAAACGCGCGAATTAGTGGAATTGGTCGAATTGGCCCGCGGATTGCATCCGGCTCTCCGTTTCATCGTAATCACGAGCAATCCCGACAGCCCGCTGGCGAAAGAAGCGGATATTTGCCTCGCCACAGGCGCCCCGGCGGAAGTATGCCCGCTCGGCCTCACTCCTACCACCTCGACTACCGTGATGACGGTAATCGGCGATTTACTGGTAGTAAGCACCATGAAGCGGATTCGTTTTACCTATGCCGATTACGCCAAGCGCCACCATGGCGGCTACCTGGGAACCGTTTCGCGCGAACAAAGTAAAAAACAATAATCCATCCAACCGTTTTTACCATGCGTACTGTTATAGGCATCGGCGAAACCATCCTCGACATTATTTTCAAAGGTTCGCAACCGCAAGCCGCCATACCGGGCGGCTCGGTATTCAACGGACTCATTTCGCTGACCCGTACGGGCATACCTGTTTCGTTTATCAGCGAAGCGGGCAACGACCGCGTAGGCGACATTATCCTGCAATTCATGCGCGACAATCGTCTTTCTACCGAATATGTAGACCGTTTCCCGGACGGAAAGTCGCCCGTTTCGCTGGCTTTTCTCGACGAGCATCAAAATGCGGACTATACTTTCTACAAGGATTACCCGGCGCAACGGCTCGAAGTGCCCCTCCCTCCTATCCACGAAGACGACATTTTTATTTTCGGCTCGTATTATTCGCTCAATCCGGCTCTGCGCGAACGCATGGTGGAATTCCTGGAGTACGCCAAAGAACGGAAAGCGATTATTTATTACGACCCGAATTTCCGGTCGGCCCATGCCAGCGAAGCCATCCGCCTGATGCCCACCCTACTGGAAAATTTCGAATATGCCGACATTATCCGCGGTTCCGACGAAGATTTCCGGAATATTTTCGGACACGGCGATACGGACGAAATCTATAAACGCCACCTCGGTTTTTATACCCGTAACTTTATCACCACCCACGGAGCGGACGGCGTAAACCTGTATTGCGGAAAAGAGAAGTGCCATTTCGATGTACCGGCCCTCACCCCGGCCAGCACCATCGGCGCCGGCGACAATTTCAACGCCGGAATCATCTACGGATTGCTGAAATATAACATTCGTTACCAAGACCTTCCGTCGATGACGCCCGGGCGCTGGGCCGATATTATCGGCTGCGGAATAGCTTTCTCGTCGGAGGTATGCAAAAGCTACGCCAACTCTATTTCACCGGAATTTGCCGAAAATTACAGGAGCAATCTTAAATAACATTAATGGCTGCGCACGCAAACTTCGGTTTGTCTATCTTTGTAAGAAAGCAAGTCAAAAAATGTTCGGAAAGATAGTTACTTTTTTTACCGGTATGTCAGCACTAATCTCTTGCGCAACTTCCAATGTCACGGAGATAAAAACGGTGTGCCAACGCGACGATATCGGTAATTACATCCTCAAATGGGAAACATTTCCTCCCATGGAAGGCTCTGTAAGGCTGTACGTTTCGGATGTGCCCGACTATTTCGACCAGACTTCGCCCGTAGGAATTGTCGACATCCGCGACGAAGTTTCCACTTACATCACCATCGACAATATCACCCGCAAATATTTCCTGCTTTCGTTCAACAACCAGTACGAGAACATCGTAGGTTCGCGCGTGGTTACCACCGACAATATCCAGAATTTCCGCGACCTGGGAGGCTACACGAACGCCGACGACCGTACGCTGAAGTGGGGGCATATCTTCCGCTCGGGCGAACCCGACCGCATGAGCGTAATCGACCGCATCCGCCTCGATAACCTGGCTATCAACACGATGATCGACCTGCGTACGCCCGACGAATACCTGGAGCCCGAAGATATTTACTCGCATGTACGCATTATCCATATCCCCGTCAATACCGGAAGCGACGACGCGGAAGTGATGGAACGCATCCGCCAGGGAAGGATGAAGAAAGGAGATACCGTGCTGTACATGCAAGACCTTTACCTCCACTTTATCGACAAAAACAGCGAGCAGTTCGCCCAAACGTTAGACCTGTTCCTCGATAAAAACAACTACCCTATCCTGTTTTACGATACGTTGGGAAAAGACCGTACCGGTTTCCTGGCGGCTCTTCTGCTGGCGGCACTCGGCGTGCCCGAGGAAACGATTATGAAAGACTACCTGTATTCGAACGATTACATCAACTTCGCCGCCCTCGCCCCCTATGCCCGGAAGTTGGATTACGACGGACAGGAAACCGTAACGGCCTTGCTGAGCGCAAACGAAAAGTTTCTAGGAGTGGCGCTGAAACGAATCAAAAAGGAATACGGCTCGTTAGATAAGTATCTTGAACAGAAGTTAAACTTTACTACAAAGAAACGGGAAAAGCTAAAAGAAATCATGCTTTATTGAAATGTCCCGGATTAAAATCCCTACCTTTGTGGCGCCGGTTGACTTTTTTAGCCGGATTGCAATCCAATTATATTCGATTTTATTTTGAAAACATTTGAAGAATTAGGTGTCGCTTCTCCCATACTGAAAGCGATACAGGAGCTGGGATACGAGTCTCCCATGCCGGTACAGGAAGAAGTGATTCCTTTTTTACTGGGCGAAGATAACGATGTGATAGCCTTAGCACAGACAGGCACGGGAAAAACAGCCGCTTACGGCCTTCCTATCCTCCAGAAAATAAACGTATCGGATTACCACCCTCAAGCGCTCGTATTGTGCCCCACGCGGGAGTTATGCCTGCAAATCGCCGACGACCTGAACGACTATTCCAAATACATCGACAACCTGAAAGTATTGCCGGTATACGGCGGCTCGAGCATCGAGAGCCAGATAAAAACCTTAAAACGGGGCGTACACATCGTAGTGGCCACTCCCGGACGCCTGCTCGACCTGATGAACCGGAAAACGGTGGATTTGAGTGGCGTGAAGAACGTGATACTCGACGAAGCCGACGAAATGCTGAACATGGGATTTACCGACAGCATCAACGCCATCCTGGCCGAAGTGCCGGCTTCGCGAAACATGTTGCTCTTCTCGGCTACGATGCCCCAGGGCATAGCCGGCATTACCCGGAAATACATGAAGAACCCGAAAGAAATCGTAATCGGGGTAAAGAACGAAGGAAATAAAAACATCCGCAACGTGTACTACATGGTACATGCCCGCGACAAATACCTGGCGCTGAAACGGATTGTAGACTACTATCCGAATATTTACGGGATTGTGTTTTGCCGCACCCGGAAAGAAACGCAGGAAATAGCCGACAAGCTGATTCAGGACGGCTACAACGCCGATTCGCTGCACGGCGAACTGAGCCAGGCGCAACGTGACTACGTAATGCAGAAGTTCCGGGTGAAAAACCTGCAATTGCTGGTGGCTACCGACGTAGCGGCCCGCGGATTGGACGTAGATAACCTCACACACGTAATTCATTACGGGTTGCCCGACGATGTGGAATCGTATACGCACCGGAGCGGCCGTACGGGACGCGCCGGAAAAACGGGTATCTCGATTGCGATTTGCCATATCAAGGAGAAAGGGAAAATCCGGGAAATCGAGCGGATTTTGAACAAAAAGTTCGAAAAAGGGGAAATGCCTTCGGGTAAGGCCATTTGCGAAAAGCAGTTGTTCAATCTGGTAGACCAAATCGAAAAGGTAAAGGTGAACGAAGAAGAAATCAGCCCGCTGATGCCTTCTATCTTCCGTAAGCTGGAATGGTTGGATAAGGAAGATATTATCAAACGGATGGTTTCGCTGGAATTCAACCGCTTGCTGGATTATTACCGGGATGCCGACGAGATAGAAATCGTCGACGATGTTTATCAACTTAGGTAAAACGGACGGCTTGTTTCCGAATGTATTAATCGACTTGATTAACCGGAACGTGCCGGGAAAAGTGCAAATCGGGAAAATCGACTTATTAAGCAATTTCTCGTTTTTCGAAGTAGAAGAAAACGAGGCGCAAAACGTAATCCATAGCCTGAAAGGGGTAGAGTTCGACGGACGCCGGATTTCGGTGGAAATCGCCCAGGCTTCCGACGGGAACGGCAGCCATAAAGGAAAAAGAGGTGGAGGCTCGTACGGTAGCCGCTCCGAATCGAACGGCGACAAGCCGTGGCGCCGGGCCTCGTCGGCCCGGAATGGCGGTGGACGCGATTCGGGAAAGAGAAAAAGAAGATAACTTGGTAAATAACCAACAGGGTGGCACCGGATTTTATATTCCATTCTTCCTGTTTTCCTGTATATTCCAAGGTATCTGGCAAACAAGCATACAAAGGCAACCGGCTCGTCGAGAACCGGTTGCTTTTTTTATACCCCTCTATCTCTACCAAAATGCAAGTGAATCAGGAAAACAGGAGGAAATTCGTTCGTTGCATGCCGCTATTTCCGTTTGCCCTCGGCTAACCTGCCGAGGGCGTCGGCAAACAAATCCATAAGTAAAAACAGGAAATAAATACGGAGGCACAGCGTATATCCTCAAACGAATATACCGTGCCTCCGTGTCGTATTTACAGAGCGTACTTTTACCGTACCAGCTTCAACTCCCCGATTAACCGCGGGCACTTGCCCCACTTATCAATCATGAACAACACGTAACGGATATCCACGCTAATGGTGCGCTGCAAATCCGGCTCGAAAGCGATATCGCCGCTCATCGCCTCCCAGTTCCCGTCGAAAGCCAGGCCGATAAGGCGGCCGTTCTTATCGAATACCGGGCTGCCCGAGTTGCCTCCCGTAATGTCGTTGTTCGAAAGGAAACACAAATTCATGCCTCCGCGGCCGTTTCCGTACGCGCCGAAATCGCCCGACGCCAGCAGCTCCAGAATCTCGGGCTGTACGGCAAACTCGTCGCTTGCCGGGTCTTGCTTTTCGAGCACCCCCTGCTGCGTGGAGTAATAATCGAACCAAGCCGCATCATACGGACGGTACCCGCCGATAGAACCGTAGCTCAACCGTTTCGTAAAATTCGCATCCGAAGCGAAAGCGCTGTCAGGGTACATTTCCTTTAAAGCGGCGAAATACAACCGCTCCCCTTTCGCAATATCGTATTGCGAATCGCCCATCAACTGTTGCAACTCGAAGAACGAAAGCATCACCGACAACGCCAGTTCGGCCGCCGGGTCGTCGTTAATCTTAGCGAATTTTTTCGGATTCGTTACCACACTGTACAGCTTGTCGTAACTGCTGAAAGCGGTTTTTTTGAACAAATCGGCTGCATAGCGGTCGTAATCGCCCTTGTATTTTTTATCAATCGTTTTATAAATAGAAGGCAAATAGTTAGCGGGCACCCGTTCTTTCGCTAACTTCATCAAGGCGCCCATCACCCGCCGGTCTACTTCCGGGTCGTAATCCTTGTACAAGGGCTTAATCCGTTCTTCGAGGATGGCTTCGATTTCCTCGGGCGTCGACTTTTCGTCGATGCTCTGCACCGAGCGCGCCAGCCGTACGATTTCGATACCCGAAGGGAACGTTTCCATCAAATACGTAGCCGCGTTCCGGTACTCGTTGCTCCCTTCGTATCCTTTTTGCAACAAATCCAGCACCTCGCCGTACTCCGCTTTTTTTTCCGGATGCTTCTCCAGCCAGGCAGCAAACGCCTGTTCCTGCTCCCGCTTCCGCTCGATTACATTCAATTTGGCCAGTCCCCGGTTCATCCCGATAGAGTTTTTCCAGTAATTCGAGCTGCCCTGGTATTTCGACGCATACTTAATCCGGACGGCATCGTCGGCCCGCATGGCTTCTTTCCAAATCCCCTGCTTGATACCACGCGCTTCGATACGGGGTTTGTTGCTGTGCTCGATACGCTGTTCTACGCCCCACGACGAAAGGTACCGGTCGGTACTGCCCGGAAAACCGATGGTCATGGCATAATCATTATCATCGTATCCCTGTAACGATACTTCGGGAACGAAGCGGGGCTTGTAAGGCTTGTTCGAAGCGCTGTACTCGGCCGGCATGTTCGCCGAGTCGGCATACACCCGGAACACGGAAAAGTCGCCCGTATGGCGCGGCCACATCCAGTTATCGGTGTCGCCACCGAACTTACCTGCCGACGAAGGCGGCGCAAATACCATCCGTACATCCTTGAACACGTCGTACACCTGCAAATAATACACGTTACCGGCATAATACGGATACACCTCGGCATACACCATCGGGTCTTTTCCGAGCGAATCGGTAATCAGGGCGCTGATAGAGTCGGCCGCGTTGATACGCGCGTATTCGTCGGTCAGGTGTTCGATAGCCGGCACGATGCGGTCGGTTACGTTCACCGTTTTCCGGAGGAATTTCACCGTAAGCCCGGGAATCGGCAACTCGTCTTCCATCCGTTGCGACACGAAGCCGTTTTTCAGGTAATCGTGTTCCACGCTGCTCTGGCTCTGGATAGAACCATAATCGCAATGGTGGTTGGTAAAAACCAATCCCTGCTCGGAAACGGCAATACCAGTGCAACCGCCGCCGAATATCACTACCGCATCCGAAATACCGGGCTGGTTTTCGTTATACAAGCTATCGTACGGAAGCACGAAACCCAACTCACGCATCCGGTCGATATTCTGTTTATTCATTTCGTTGAGCAGCCACATGCCCTCGTCGGCACGGGCGGTTCCCGTTAACACTACGAGCAACGCCGCCGCCACTCCCAATCGTTTCAAGCTATTCATTCCGTTTATTCTATTATTAATTTGATATTCGTTACCGATGCCCGGGCCGACATCCATTCCTTAATCTTCGTCTGCTCTGCCTCCTTAATCTTCTGGCTGCACTTCATGTACACCAGCATCACCGTATCGGCCTGCATCGTTTCGGTATGCATCATATAGGTATACGAGCACGAAGCCTCTTCCACATACGGAAACAACACCTTCATCTCGGGCACTAAATCGCGCGCCAGCCAGGCCGTACGGCGGTAATTATCCAGTTTGCGGGTAAGCGAGTCGATTTGCTCGGTTTGCGATTTCAACAAATCGACATTGCTTTTGTACAAATCCTGCATCAGCAGGCTTTTCAGCCGGTTTATATCGGGTTGTTCCTTGCCGAATCCTTGTTGCACCGTAAGCTTGATGTTCTCCAGCCCGTATTGTTTCAACCGGTTACGGGCAGTTTCAATCATCACGGCCGGCACGCTGTCGCCAATCATCACCACCGTCATCTCCTTTTTATCCTTCGAAACCGCTTTACTCAAAATCTGGGTATTGGGAAACGTAAGCTCGGAAGCGATGAACTTATGCGCCTGTTCATTGAAATAAGTGGTGCGCACCAGGTTATAACTGAGGTAAATACTCGGAACGATGGTAAAGAACACAATCACGCCTACATACCGGGCAACCACTTTTTCGCGCTGTTTATCCATAAATTCTTTTTTCGGATACTTCAGCACCCGCACCACCAAGTAAGTAGCCAAGCTGATAAACACCGTATTGATAAAATACAGGTAAAAAGCTCCGAAGAAATAATACAAGTTTCCGCTGGCCAACCCGAAACCGGCCGTACACAACGGTGGCATCAACGCCGTAGCGATGGCCACGCCGGGGATTACGTTTCCTTTCGACTTGGTAGAACTGGCCACGATACCGGCCAAACCGCCGAAAAAAGCAATCATCACGTCGTATACCGTGGGCTGCGTACGCGCCAGCAGCTCCGATTGCGCTTCGCTGATTGGCGAAATAAGAAAATACAACGTAGAGGTAATCACGCTGAACACAGTAGCCGTAGCAAAGTTACGGAATGCTTTTTTAATCAGCTCGAAGTCCGAGATAGCCAACCCCAGCCCGAACCCCATAATCGGACCCATCAGCGGGGAGATAAGCATGGCGCCGATAATCACGGCGGTAGAGTTGGTATTGAGCCCCAGCGAGGCGATAAAGGTAGCGAAAATAAGTACCCACAGATTGGTACCCTTAAATTCGATTCCTTTCCGAATCGACTCGATGGTATCCCGTTCGTCTTCTTTTTCCTGACGCACATCGAAGTTCCGCTTGAAGAATTCGATGATTTTGGTTCGCAAAATATTTTCCATTTTCTGTTATAGAAGTTAGTTTTTTATTAACCGGTTAAGTACGGGGATTTCCCGCAAGGGCAAATCCCTTTTTATCACGAACAACACGAAAAGCAACAACAAAACGGAGCGGTACCCCATCCGGAGCCATTCGTTCGGAATAACGGGAACGAAAGCGGCGGCATACAACACGGCGGTTACCGCGGCATAAACGAAAATCGTTTTCAGGTCGTAGCGGATGGGATACTTTTTTTGCCCTACGAAATAGGAGAGCAGCATCATCGCCAGGTTGCATACGAACGAAGCCCAGGCGCAGGCCATGTAGCTGTACACCGGGGCGAACCCCACGATAATACCCACCGTAAGCACGCACCCCAGCAAAGAAAAATACGCGCCCCAACGGGTTTCGTCGGTGAGTTTGTACCAAAGCGATAAATTGAAATATATCCCCGAGAAAAGCGAACCCAACATCACGATAGGAACCACTTTCAATCCCGGGTAATAGGCCGGACTTACGAAATATTTGATAATATCGAGGTAAAACATCACGCCCAGAAAAATAAACAGGGCGAAGATAACGAAATACTTCATCGCCTCGGCATACGCTTGCTTGCAGTCGTCGTTTTTATTCCTGGCGAAGATAAACGGTTCGTAGGCATACCGGAAAGCTTGGGTGAACATCACCATGATAACGGCAATCTTGAAACAGGCGCCGTAAATGCCCAACTGGCTGTCGGCATACGCCCGGTCGCTGAACAGGAAAGGGAAGAGGATTTTATCGACCGACTGGTTCAGTACGCCGGCAATACCCAACACCAGAATCGGGAGCGAATACCCGATAATCCGTTTCCAAAGCGTAAAATCGAATTTGTACCGGAATCCGGTGAGCTCGCGGAACAAAACGAGCAACGTTACCGCCGAAGCAATCAGGTTCGATATAAAGATATACCCCACGCCGTACCCCGGCACGTAAAACCACGAAACCGTTTCCGGAAAACGCGCATAGAGCCACGGACATACAATCAGCAGAAATATATTCAGCCCGATGGTAAGGAAGATATTCAGCAGCTTGACGAACGCGAATTTAAGCGGCCGGCAGGTATGCCGCAGGTACGCAAAGGGGATACAACTGAATGCGTCGATGGCTACGATTACCATCAACAGCATTACGTATTCGGGCGTACGGGCATATCCCAGCGCGCCGGCTATCGGGTACAGCAGCAACGCGCCCGCCCCGATAAACAGCAGCGAGGTAGCCCCTACGCTGATGAGCGAAGTGGAATACACCTTCATCGGCTCTTTTTCTTCCGCATTGATAAACCGGAAAAAGCCGGTTTCCATCCCGTAGGTAAGGATTACCAGCAACAACGCCGTCCAGGCATATAAATTGGTAACGATACCGAACTGCTCGGTATTGGCCAGCACACGCACGTACATCGGTACTAACAGCCAGTTGAGTATCCTGCCTACGATACTGCTCAACCCGTATACGGCCGTTTCTTTGGCCAGCCGTTTGATTCCTCCTGCCATGCCTGTCAGTCGAATAAGAATCCCGCCGCCGGGAACTGCTCGCGCCCCAGGTGTTTGTATGCAAGTTCGGTTACTTCACGTCCGCGTGGCGTACGCTTGATAAAGCCTTCTTTGATGAGGAAAGGCTCGTATACTTCTTCGAGCGTTCCCGGGTCTTCGCCCAATGCCGTAGCAATGGTGGTAAGCCCTACCGGGCCACCCTTGAACTTGTCGATGATGGTGGTAAGCAGCTTGTTGTCGATTTGGTCGAGGCCGTACCGGTCGATGTTCAGCGCTTCGAGGGCGTAACACGAAATTTCCTTGTCGATACGCCCGGAACCTTTCACCTGGGCGAAATCGCGCACGCGGCGGAGCAGGGCATTGGCGATACGGGGCGTTCCGCGGCTGCGCGAGGCGATTTCCTTGGCCGCGCTCAGGTCGCAATGAATACCGAGGATGTCGGCGCTGCGCAATACGATGCGGGTAAGCGTTTCCATATCGTAATACTCCAGGTGCAGGTTGATGCCGAACCGGGCGCGCAAGGGACTGGTAAGCAATCCGCTGCGCGTAGTGGCTCCTACCAGTGTAAACGGGCAGAGGTCGATTTGGATGGACCGGGCGCTGGGGCCTTTGTCTATCATAATGTCGATGCGGTAATCCTCCATCGCCGAGTAAAGGTATTCTTCCACTACGGGGCTGAGGCGGTGTATCTCGTCGATAAAAAGCACGTCGTTCTTTTCGAGCGAAGTAAGTACGCCCGCCAGGTCGCCCGGCTTATCGAGCACGGGCCCCGAGGTTACCTTGAATCCTACTCCCAATTCGTTGGCGATGATGTTGGAAAGGGTGGTTTTACCGAGCCCGGGAGGGCCGTGCAACAACACGTGGTCGAGGGCTTCGGTGCGCATCCGGGCAGCCATAACGAACACTTTCAGGTTCGCTACCACCTTGTCCTGGCCGCTGAAACTTTCAAAGGATAAGGGGCGGAGTTTATTTTCGTATTCGCGTTCGTTCTCGCCGATACGCGGTTCTCGTATATCAAAGTTGTCTTCCATACATGTATTCTTGCAGCACACGCCGGAATAAAGCGTGTTTACCTCTGTTTCAATAACCTGCAAAGGTAATAGATTCCGGTGTATTTTACAGGCGACCCTTCGTGTTTTCGCTTATTTTAATATACGGCCTTCCTGATCCGACTATTCTTTTCCCGTAAATTTAAACCTGCAAAAGATACCGGGTTCCTCTTATTTTTCCTAAATTAGCCCCCGGAGTTCAGGTTGTGGAAAACGATTTCCCTGTATGCTTCTGCTAACCCTCCCGGCTGCCCGTATATGATTGGCTTGGCCCCACAAGTAAAAAGCGGCCGGAAACAACATACCGTTGCAAAAAAAGAACCTGCCGGAACAGCCGTTAGTTTTCGTTTCTGGTTTTAATCAGAAAAAAAATGGAAAGACACACTATTTTTTCCGGAATTGCCTATTATAACAGCAAACTAGCCCACACAGCGCCGCACCGGAACCCAACCCGTGGACCGAAAGACGAATATTTCGATTTCGACTTAATCGGTTACTACTTCAGGAACCAAGTCCATCCGAATGCGTTACAGGTAATTTCCGACAGGACAAGCAACGATATGGATTTCGAAGAATTATTTATGTTCCTTGGCAGAACGCGCTCCAAGATAGGGCAACAGTATCTCTACAAGCAACTTTCGGTTATCGCGCCGAAACCGGATTTCGAAACGCAGGAAGAACTTATCGGAGATTTTACGGCCGATACCGCCAGGCTTTTGAAAGCAGAGGCTTTCTTATCCAAACTGAATGACCGGAACATGTATTATCTCCCTCATCTTTTTCTCGAAGAATATATCCCGAAGCCAAAACGATTCTGGCTTTTCCCGGTACTTTCCGTTGCCGGGCTGGTTTCTTTTTTTGTTGTTTCTTTTTATCCCCAAGGTGTTCTTCTTGTTGTTACCCGTATACACAATCAATCTGATTATCCATTTTTGGAATAAAAAAAACAGTATGGTATATGCAGATTCGATTCCGCAACTTTCGTTGTTTGCCTCTGTTGCGAACCGGTTAGCCGGGATGAATCTGATAACCGGTTCGAAACGCGCCGTATCGGTATCGGCCGCTTCAGTTCTCAAATTGAAATATTTTATCAAACTCTTTAAGTTCGACACTGGCATTCAATCGGAAGTAGAAGCCCTCGTTCTCTTTTTCTGGGAACTTGTCAAAATCCTGTTGTTGATAGAGCCTCTCACCGTATTCGCTGTTTTTAGGAAGTTGAAGCTCAAGAAAAACGACCTTCAAATGCTATTCGATTATATCGGACAGATAGATACTGCGGTTTCCGTAACGGTGCTCCGGCAAGAAGCTCGCTATTGGTGCAAACCGGTTATCCGGGATTCGGGGCACCACCTCGGATTTACGGGAGCCTACCATCCGTTAATTCCCGATTGCACTCCTAATTCGCTTGAAATAAATAACAAATCGGTTTTATTAACCGGGTCGAACATGTCGGGCAAAACCACTTTTATCCGTACGGTCGCTATTAATTTGCTACTGGCCCAAACGATAAATACGTGTTTTGCAGAAACATTCCACTGTGTGTGGTCGCGCTTGTTTTCCGCCATCCGTATTTCCGACGATTTGCTGAATGATAAAAGTTATTATTTGGAAGAAGTGCTTACCTTGAAAGAAATGGTCCGGGAAAGCCGCGCCGAATCGAACCAGGTATTTTTCCTCGATGAAATTTTTAAAGGCACCAATACGGCAGAACGCATAGCAGCCGGGAAAGCGGTACTGTCATATCTGGCCCGGTCGGGAAATAACTGGGTATTCGTTTCTACACACGACATCGAACTCACGGATTTATTAGCCGGCGAATTCGACTTGTTCCACTTTACAGAAGTGATTCAGGACGGCCGTATCCGATTCGATTATAAGCTGAAAGCGGGAAACCTTTCGACCCGGAACGCTATCCGGATATTGGAAATACACCACTATCCCTCCGAAATTATCGACGACGCACGGCAAGTGGCGGCCCGTATGCAAAAAACGTCGTAAAGATTGCTTCCGGACAGAGGCGAAAATACAAGAAAGACTTACAGGCATTGCGCTTTTATCTCCCCTTTATTTTTGCAGGGTAACACGGAACGGCAAGTCAAAGAAATAAAACTTCCGGCTCGCTTCGTAGGGAATTTCGTCATTACATGCTACCGTTTTCGTTTGCCGCCGACGCCGGCTAACTTGTCGCCGTCCGTGGCAAACTTGCCGGCGTCGGCGTTTATTTTGCCGGCGTCGGCGGCAAACAAATCCAATAGGCAGGGATGGTCGTTTCTTTACCCTATTTTTCAATTTAAAGAGAATGAAAAAAAACCGCTCCGGATAACTCCGGAACGGTTTTAATACCTCTTATAAAGTACAGGCCAGCGCCTGGGTTATTTTTGGTTATCACGCGGCGGACGGGGCAGCAATGCTTTGCGCGAGAGCTTGAATTTCCCGGTCTTCTGGTCGATATCCACTAACTTCACCTGGATGGTATCGCCTTCTTTCAAGCCGGCATCCTCTACCTTTTCCAACCGTTTCCAGTCGATTTCGGAAATATGGAGCAAACCGTCCTTGCCCGGCAGGAACTCTACGAAAGCGCCGTAAGGCATAATCGACGAAATGCGTCCTTCATATACTTCGCCCACTTCGGGCATCGCTACGATAGCCCGTATCTTGTTGAGCGCAGCCTGGATGGAAGCCTTGTCGGAAGCTGCTATTTCGATATAGCCGAATCCGTCGATTTCCTCGATGGCAATCGTAGCGCCCGTGGTTTCCTGTATACCCTGTATAATCTTTCCGCCCGGGCCGATTACGGCGCCGATAAATTCTTTGCCGATTTTCATGGTTTCGATGCGCGGAGCATGGTCTTTCAGGTCGGCGCGCGGAGCCGGCAACGTTTCCGTAATCTTGCCTAAAATATGCAAACGGCCTTCTTTAGCCTGGGCTAACGCATTCTCGAGGATTTCGTACGACAATCCGTCTACCTTGATATCCATCTGCGTAGCCGTAATGCCGTCTTTCGTACCGGTAACCTTAAAGTCCATATCGCCCAAGTGGTCTTCATCGCCGAGAATGTCCGACAAGATGGCATAATTCTGCCCCTTGTTTTCGGAAATCAATCCCATCGCAATACCCGAAACCGGTTTCTTCATCTGTACGCCCGCATCCATTAATGCCAGCGTACCGGCGCATACCGTAGCCATCGACGACGAGCCGTTCGATTCGAGAATATCCGACATCACACGGATTACATACGGATAGTTCTCCGGAATCATCCGCTTCAATGCGCGGTGAGCCAGGTTTCCGTGACCGATTTCGCGCCGTCCTACGCCGCGAACCGCTTTCGCTTCGCCGGTCGAGAAAGGAGGGAAGTTATAATGCAACAGGAAACGTTCTTTATCATGTACCAGCACGTCGTCGATAATTTTCTCGTCCGACTTCGTTCCCAGCGTTACCGTCGATAACGATTGGGTTTCGCCACGGGTGAAAACGGCTGAACCGTGAGGCCCCGGCAAATAATCCACCTCGCACCAGATAGGACGTATTTCGGTGGTTTTGCGACCGTCGAGCCGTTTGCCTTCATCGAGGATAGCGCGGCGCATGGCTTCTTTTTCCACATCGTGGTAATAGCGGTTAATCATTTCTTCTTTTTCCGCCAACTCTTCTTCGGTATAAGCCGATTTATACTCCGTCAGGATGGCTTCGAACGCATCCGAGCGTTCGTGCTTGCCGGTACCCGAGGTAGCTACGGCATAAGCTTTATCGTAACATTTGTCGTGGACGTCTTTGCGGAGTTCGTCGTCGTTGGTTTCGTGGCAGTATTCGCGTTTTACCGTTTTGCCGGCCAGTTCGCTCAATTCGAGCTGCACCTTGCAATGTTCCTTAATCGCTTCGTGGGCCACCTTGATGGCTTCGAGCATTTCCGATTCCTGCACTTCGTTCATTTCGCCTTCTACCATCATGATGTTGTCGAGGGTAGCGGCTACCATAATGTCGATATCGGCTTTTTCAAGCTGGGCAAAGGTGGGGTTGATAATGAACTTGCCGTCTACACGGCCTACACGCACTTCGGAGATGGGCCCGTTAAACGGTATATCCGAAACCGCCAGGGCTGCCGAAGCAGCCAGGCCGGCCAGGGCATCCGGCATATCTTCGCCGTCGGCCGAAAACAAAATAATATTAACGTATACTTCGGCATGGTAGTTATCGGGAAAGAGCGGACGCAAAGCGCGGTCGACCAATCGGGAGGTAAGAACTTCGTAATCGGAAGCCTTTCCTTCTCTTCTCGTAAACCCGCCGGGGAAACGGCCGAAAGCCGAAAATTTTTCTTTGTATTCAACTTGTAACGGCATAAAGTCTACGCCCGGATTGGCCTCTTTAGCGGCGCATACAGTTGCCAACAACACGGTGTTACCCATCCGAACGGTAACGGCACCGTCAGCCTGTTTGGCCAATTTACCTGTCTCGATGGTGATGGTCCTTCCATCTCCTAACTCGATTGTTTTGTTAATCGGATTAATCATGAATCTTTTTTCTATTTTTTCTCAAACTCTAAAATTGGCACAAATGTAGTGAAAGTTTGGCGTAAACAGATGAAAGAGAAAAGAAAAAGCCGCCCGATCCGCTTTTTTTACGAAAAAGGCGAGAAGAAATCTTTTTACATGAGAAAAGATTTGCAAATTCATGTATATTTGCAGTTGAAATAATAAAAAATCAAGCTACTAAACACAATGAAACGAATAACCACTCCGCTGCTGGGAGCGATAGGGGCACTTCTTTTGCTTTTCAGCGCATGCAACGATAATAGCTATACGGTTAAAGGAATCGTATCGGGCGCCGACGAACAAACCATGTACTTTGAAAACGTAGGCGTTTCGTCGGTAACCGTGCTCGATTCCGTTAAACTGTCTACTTCCGGCAAATTCAAGTTCTCGCATCCGCGCCCCGCCTATCCCGATTTTTTTCGCCTCCGGCTTAACAAGCAGCTTATCAACATGGCCATCGATTCTACCGAAACGGTAACAGTAGGAGCGGATGCCGGTACGTTCGCCACCTCGTATACCATCGAAGGCTCCGACGAAAGCAAGGCATTGAAAGATATTACGCTGGCGCAGTTAGACGCCAACCAGGAAATCCGGAAGCTCCGGAAACAATACGAGAAAAAAGAAATTCCCGACTCCGTTTACCGCGAAAAAGTGCTGGCTGCCAGCGATGCGTACAAGGAAGTGACGAAAAAATACATTTACTCGGCCCCCATGTCGGCAGCCGCTTATTTCGCCCTGTTCCAGCAAATAGACGGTTTGCTGTTTTTTGACCTGTACGATGCCGCCGATTCGAAAGCATTCGCCGCGGTAGCCACCAGCTACGATTATTTTTATCCCGAAAGCCCGCGCAGCAAGCAACTCCATAACCTGGCCATGCAGTCGATTAAAGTGATTCGCAGCCAGCGGGCGCCGAAAGACCTGGGCATCGATACGAAAGAAGTAACATTCTTCGACATTTCGTTGCCCGACATCCATGGCGAAAAAGTGGCCTTGTCGTCGCTGACGCCCGGCAAGCCGGTTATCGTAAACTTCACGGCTTACCAAACCGAATGGTCGCCGCCACTGAACATGACACTGGGCGAAATCTACGGCAAATACCACCCCGAAGGACTGGAAATTTACCAGGTGTCGCTCGATTCCGATTTGCATTTCTGGAAAAACGCCGCTTCGAACCTGCCCTGGGTTTGCGTAAACAACCCCCAATCGGTTTACTCGGAAATAGCCGGCATGTACAACGTACGCCAGCTTCCCGCCCTCTTTATCCTCGACCGGAAAGGCAACCTGGTAAAACGGGTAGACGAGTTGAAAGACTTGGAAAAGGATGTGAAAAGCGTTTTATAACTTCTTCGCGCCGGCGTAAAAACGGGCTTTCGGCAATTTATGTTGTAAAGCACGCAATCCCGGCTTGTTTATTCCGAAAAGAGGGTTTATCTTTGCCAACGTATTAAGAGACAGATAAAAAGAGTTCCGGCCAACTGGTCGGGATTCTTTTTTTGTTCTGCTCGCAAGAAATCGTTTAATTTATAAAACAAAAAAACAGAGGAGGATTTAGTATGGCTGTTAATTATATGACAGAAGACGGTTACAACAAAATTCTGGATGAAATAAACATGCTGGAAACCGTAAAACGCCCCGAAGTAATCCGTCAGATCGCCGAAGCGAGAGACAAAGGGGACTTGTCGGAAAATGCAGAATACGATGCCGCCAAAGAGGCTCAGGGTATCCTGGAGGCTAAAATCGCCCAATTGAAAGGGTTGATTGCAAACGCCCGGCTGCTCGACGAATCACGCGTATCTACCGATGCGGTTCAGATTTTGAACAAAGTAAAAATCCGGAACCTGAAAAACAATATGGAAATGACTTACACGCTCGTATCGGATACGGAAGCGAACCTGAAGGAAAACAAACTCGCCATCAGTACGCCTATTGCAAAAGGATTGCTGGGCAAGAAGGTAGGCGATTGCGTGGAAATCAAGGTGCCTTCGGGCGTGGTAAATTTCGAAATTATTTCCATATCCCTTTAATCCGTACCGAGATGGCTTCGATATTCAGTAGAATTGCGGCAGGCGAAATTCCCTGCCACAAAATAGCGGAAGACGAACGGTTCTTCGCTTTCCTCGACATCAACCCGCTGATAGAAGGGCATACGCTGGTTATTCCCAAGCAGGAAACGGATTACTTCTTCGACATCGACGACGACCAATTGGCCGGTTTGATGGTGTTTGCCAAGAAAGTTGCCCAGGGAATCAAAAAGGCGATTCCTTGCCGGAAAGTGGGCGTGGCGGTGTACGGGCTCGAAGTGCCGCACGCGCATATTCACCTGGTGCCTATCGAACAGGAATCGGATATGTTTTTCGGAAACGAAAAGTTGCGGGTAACTCCGGAAGAGCTGGCCGCTACTGCGGAGAAAATCAGAAAAGAACTATAATAGAATATAAGCTTTGTAAAAAGTTTGTACTATCTTTGCGAAAAGCGGAAAACGGACATTACGAAAATACAGGTGGTTTCGTATCCGAATGCAACGCTTTATTAAACAAGATTCATTAGTGGTTTTTACTCATAAATTTGTTAACCTTAGAAGAAAAGCCGCTCTGAGACAGAGCGGCCTTCTTTTTTAAACACACAACATTATAAACATAATTCGATTTTTTACTTACCACCAGCCATGCGAGCAATTAAACGGGAATCCGGAATGAAAGGGCATATTCCAAAAACCGTTATAGTGCACCTGCCATACGATACACAGCACAATCCCGATAATCCACAACACCAGAAATACCCATTTCACCGTCTGGTTCACCGGTTTCCACCGGAACAAGTGGGCGAAGATGGAATATAAAACAGCGCCTACGGGAATGCCTACGGCCAGGATAACGGCGATACTGCCCAGCCAAAGCACTGAATCGGGAAGAACCGTCATTCCGTTCCAGTTGGTAAAAGGCAACAGGCTCACCAGGTACCCGCTACCGCCCACGAGCAGGGCGAACACTACGATAATCAGGATAAACAGCACGAACAACAAAACCGGCGTTAAGATAACCGCCGCCAGGATACCGAGCAGCTTCAGAATCGTACCGGCTATCTGAACGATTACATCGCCCGTTTTTTGCAACGTATTGCGGGGTTCACCCGACTTTACATAGGCATCGACTTTCGAAGAAACTTTTTCGAATCCGCCCGTTACCGTTTTCCCGATGTTTTCCAGCGTAATGCTTTCGCCGCGCATCTCCAGTTTTTCGGATGCGGTACGGGCCAACGGAACGATAATCCACAGCACCAAATAAATAGGAATCAATACCGGTCCGATAAGAAACAGCAGGGCAATCAGTATAATACGCACCAGGGTAGGGTCCCAGTTAAAGTAAGCGGCGATTCCGCTGGCTACGCCTCCGAGTATTTTATCGTCGGGATTCCGGAACAATTTTCGTTTCGGGGCGCCCGTTACGAAAACGGTTTCCGACTCCCGCGCGGTTTTCTTTCCGTTTTCCGTTTGCGTAGTCGTTTCTTCTTCGAATATCTCTTCCGGGTTTCCCATACGCCCGATTACTTCCTCTACCTGTTCGATGGTAATTACCTGGTATCCCAGCCGCACTTTTTCGTTGAAAAGTTCGGAAATACGCGATTCGAAATCGTGCATAATCTCGTCCGACCCTTCTTCGCGCCTGAAATGAATCCGGAGGTTATCGAGGTATTTATCCAACAGGTGGTAAGCATCTTCGTCGATATGGAAGACGGTACCGTTGAGGTTTACCGTAAGTGTTCTTTTCATTTTCTTCCAGTTTAGTTATTCTTAATGTGATTAATCGCATCGTTCAGTTCTTGCCACGATACTTCCAGCTCCTGCAAAAACAATTCTCCCTTTTCGGTTAATTTATAGTATTTGCGAGGAGGCCCCTGCGTAGATTCTATCCACTGATACCCTAACAGCTCGCTGTTCTTGAGACGGGTAAGCAGGGGATAGAGGGTCCCTTCAACCACAATCAGCTTCGCTTCCTGCAACTTTTCGATGATGTCGGAAGAATAAGCCGGTTCCTTTCGGAGAATCAGAAGTATGCAATACTCCAGTATCCCCTTCCGCATTTGTGATTTTACATTTTCTGCATTCATGTATTTCTGTTTTACCCTACAAAAATAGAATTATTATAAGTACCATGCAATACATACTACTATGAATTAAGTTTATTTAACCGCATTATGCTGCAAAAAACGAATTTAGTAGTTTAGTATTCAAACTTTTATCTAAAAGCCCTACGTTCCATAGGGACTATTAGTAAATAAAAGTGTAATTTTGCAGCAATCATCCCAAAAAGAAAGATTATGGTGAATTACCACTTTGCCGAACTAATCCATCGCCAGGCCGAAAAATACGGCTCGCGTACCGCCTTGAAGTATCGCGACGATGCGAACGAGAAATGGCTCAAGATTTCCTGGCAGGCTTTTGCCGAAAAAGTGATGCTTACCGCCAAGGCCATGGCCGAATTCGGAATAGACGTGCAGGAGAATATCGGGATTTACGCACAGAACATGCCCGAATACCTGTTTACCGATTTCGGAGCATACGCCAACCGGGCGGTTACGGTACCTATGTACGCTACCAGCTCGCCAGGACAAATCGAGTACATCATTAACGACGCTTCGATACGTACGCTTTTCGTGGGGCAGCAACAGCAATACAACAATGCATTTATCGTACAAAAAAACTCGAACGTACTGAAACGCATCGTTATTTTCGATTCGTCGGTAAAACTGAATCCGGACGATAAGACTTCGATTTATTTCGAGGATTTCCTGCGGCTGGGCGACAATGCACACGCGGAAACCACGGTCAAAATCCGGATGAACGAGGCGAAAGACGAAGACCTGGCAGTCATTATTTATACCTCGGGCACCACGGGCGAGCCGAAAGGGGTGGTATTGCCCCATTCCAACTTTTTGCAGGCGATGAAGATACACGACCTGCGGCTGCCGCAAGTCACCGACAAGGAATTGTCGATGTGCTTCCTGCCGCTTACCCATATCTTTGAAAAAGCCTGGACGTACTACTGTTTGCACAAAGGGGTGAAGGTAGCGATTAACCTGGACCCGAAGATGATTCAGAAAACGCTCCCGGAGATTCGGCCTACGTTGATGTGCAACGTGCCCCGTTTCTGGGAAAAGGTATACGCCGGCGTACAGGAGAAAATCAATTCTTCGCCGAAATTCCTGCGTACAATTTTCCAACGCGCCATCAAAGTAGGGAAAGCCTACAACCTCCATTATATAAATAAAGGAAAAAAACCGCCGTTCTGGCTCAAAATGCAATTCGGGTTTTATAACCGTACGGTATTCGATTTACTGAAAAAAGTGCTGGGTATCGACCGCGGCAAGTTCTTTCCTTGTGCGGGAGCGCCTCTTTCCAACCATATTAACAAATTTCTCCATTCCGTAAACATCCCGTTAGTGTACGGATACGGACTGAGCGAAACCACGGCTACCGTATGCTTTTTTCCGAATAAAGGATTCATTTTCGGGTCGATCGGCGAAATCATGCCCGAAGTGGAAGTAAAAATCGGGGAGAACAGCGAAATATTGGTGAAGGGAAAAACGGTTACGCCGGGATATTACAACAAGCCGGAAGAAAACAAGAACGCTTTTGTCGACGGCTGGTTCCGCACCGGCGATGCAGGTCGCCTCGAAGGAAACGTACTGTACTTTACCGAGCGGATCAAGGATTTATACAAAACCTCGAACGGCAAATACATCGCTCCGCAAGCCATCGAGACGTTGATGAGCGGCGACCGGTACATCGAGCAAATCGCCGTTATCGCCGATAAGCGGAAATTCGTAAGCGCCCTTATCGTACCGTCGTTCCCGGCGCTGGAGGCGTATGCCGCCGACAAACGAATCGCATACGAATCGAGAAACGAATTGGTGAAAAACAAAGAAATCCTGCGGCTGATAGAAAGCCGGATAGAAGAACAACAGAAAGAACTGGCCTCGTTCGAAAAAATCAAGCGGTTTACGTTACTGTCCGAGCCTTTTACGATGGAAGGGCACGAGCTAACGGATACGCTCAAATTACGGCGTTCGGTAATCGCACAGAAATATACCGGCGAGATTGAAGCAATGTACCGGGAATAACGACTATTTTCGTATCTTCGCATCCGAAATTTACTATAAACTATATATTCATGATAACGACAGACCAATTACACGACGTATTGGAGCGCGAGTCCGCGCTGAGGGGGTATCTTTGACGTCGATGCCAAGATTGTTCAATTAGAAGAGGAAGAGTTGCGCACGCAGGCTCCGGAGTTCTGGGAAGACGCCAAGCGGGCGGAAGAACAGATGAAAAAGGTAAAGGAGCTGAAGAAGTGGCTCGAATTATATAACGAGGTCAAAGCGGCTTCCGAAGAACTTCAATTAGCTTACGACTTTTTTAAGGAAGGGGTTATCAGCGAGGAAGAGGTGGATACGGCGTATGCCAAAGCACTCGAGCTCACGGAAAACCTGGAATTGAAAAACATGCTCCGCCGGGAAGAAGACCGGATGGATGCCGTATTGAAAATCAATGCGGGCGCAGGGGGTACGGAAAGCCAGGACTGGGCTTCGATGCTCTGTAGGATGTATCAGCGCTGGTGCGAGTCGAAAGGGTACAAGGTTACGATAACCAACTGGCAAGACGGCGACGAAGCGGGTATCAAAACCGTAACCATGCAAGTAGAGGGCGATACGGCTTACGGCTACCTGAAAAGCGAAAACGGGGTGCACCGCCTGGTACGGGTATCGCCTTACAATGCGCAGGGAAAGCGGATGACTTCGTTTTCCTCGGTATTCGTTACCCCGCTGGTAGACGACTCCATCGAAATCAATATCAACCCGGCCGATTACACCTGGGATACATTCCGCTCGGGCGGTGCAGGGGGGCAGAACGTAAACAAGGTGGAAACCGGGGTGCGTTTGCGGTACAATTACAAAGACCCGGATACGGGCGAAACACGCGAAATCCTGATCGAGAATACGGAAAGCCGCTCGCAGTTGGATAACCGCGAAAACGCCATGCAGCTGTTGCGCTCGCAATTGTACGAAATCGAGCTGGAAAAACGGCGTGCCGAACAGGCGAAGATAGAAGGCTCGAAAAAGAAAATCGAATGGGGTTCGCAAATACGCAGCTACGTATTCGACGACCGCCGCGTAAAAGACCACCGCACGGATTACCAGACCTCGAACGTACAGGCGGTAATGGACGGCGATTTAGACGGTTTTATCAAAGCATACCTGATGCAGTTCGGCGGCGAAGCGAAAGAATAACGCCAAGTTTTGCCGGCAAAATTTGCGTATTCCGGCAAAAAGCCGTAATATTGCACGCGATTTCAGGGGGATAAACCCTGAACAGGTCCCATAGCTCAGTTGGTTAGAGCACCTGACTCATAATCAGGGAGTCCTTGGTTCAAGCCCAAGTGGGACCACAAATAAAAAAGAGGGGTTGCCTGACAAGCTGCAGGCAATCCCTCTTTTTTTATGTTTTCGTTCGTACCCTTTGTACGAGGTTGTTCCCCGATATTCAGTTTTCAGGGAGTTTATAACATTTGTTAGAGAACCCCTTTTAGAATTTACCACAATTTTAGCGGAAATTTTGCCCGATAAGATGGGATATTCTTTAATAAGGCAATTAATTAATTGACAGCTTGTTGTGCTTTTTATATCTTTGAGCGTTCCCCTTGAAATACGGTTTGACGGCCAAAACGGAAGTACGGAATTTCGGTAAATAGGCACTTTTCCCGGCTTACCCGGATAAACCCGGTTTCAGGCTGTCCTTTTTATCCGTTCATCGCCATGAAAACTGTATCCTTAGCTTACGGATGTCCGTCCGCAGGCTGCGGACGAACATCCGCAACTTAAGGACGGACATCCGCAGTACTGCGGATACAGTTTTTATCCACATAAAACCGCTTTTCGTTCAGCATAAAAAAGAATAAATCCGGTGAACGAATCGCTTTTAAAAAAGGGATACTGTTTTTATCTTGTATTTTTCGTTCGGATTCCCCCGTTCGGGCCGTCAAACCTCTTTTCCGGGGGAATGCTTAAAGATATGATATAGGCAATCGATCTATGGATAACCGATTGCCTATATCGTATGATTTCCGGAATACCCCCGAAGTAATCCGAAATAAAAACGGATAGTAAGGAAACAACCATACACTGCCTATTGGATTTGTTTGCCGCCGACGCCGGCCGGCAACCCTATCAATCCGGGCGGAACGAACAGGGCGGCAGCACATCCGTTTCATTCCGTTTTGATACTCACCACCGGGTTCACAGTAGCCGCACGGTAGCTTTGCCAGAAAACGGTGACGAACGCCAGGAGCAGGCAAAACAGGCCGGAGCAGATAAATATCCACGGATTTAACGAGATACGGTAACTATATCCGGAAAGCCATTGCCGCATCAAGTACCAAACCAAGGGCGTTACGATTACAAAAGCGATGACCACGTAATTAAGAAAGGTAAACAATAGCCGTACCAATACCTGCGATATACTGGAACCGAATACCTTGCGCACCGCTATTTCACGGGAACGCTGCTGGATAAAATAGGTAGACATGGCAATCAACCCAAGCAACGATAACAGTATCGCAATAAACGCAAAAAGAACCAGGATTTTCGATGTTTTGCGTTGTTGGGCAAAAGATTCCTCTATCTGCCGGTCGATAAATTTACCGGGGAACTCCAGGTTCGTAATCCGTTCGTACACCTTTTTTATTTCGTTATAGGCTTTATACGGGTCGCCGGCTGTTTCCACCACGATATTCCAGGGATGAAAATCTTCCACTTTTTCCATCTGTAACAAAGTAGGGCGCGACTCGGCGACAATGCTTCGAATCTGAAAATCTTTTACCATACCGGCTACCGGCACGTTACCCGCAAAAAAAGGCTCCAGGTTAAACGATTCTGCATCCTCGGCGAGTTCTAATTCCTTGAAAGCCTGCTGGCTCAGAAAAAAAGCATTTCCGCCGGCCACATGGTTATCGCGTACTATATCGAACCCCAGCATCCGAAAATAAGTGCTGTCGCCTACAAACGACTGGAAGGAGATGTTTTTCCCGTCTTTGTGGTACGAATAATTATTTCCCCCGTCGAAAGGCATTCCCTGGCCGTATCCTACCCGTTTCACCGATACCAGACGGGCCAACTCGTTTCCTACGGTTAAAACGGCTTGTTTATCGCCGTCCATTACCTCCATCACATTCACATCGACCAAGTTATGCGTATTATATCCCAGCGGCGCCTGCACCAGGTGGTCGATTTGCAGTATCATCACCAGCGAAGCGGTTACCAGCGCAATGGTAATTATATTCTGGAAAGTGATAAACACCTTGCTGAATACCATTTTGGTTTGTTGCCGGAAAGTACCTTTTACCACATCCACCGGCTGGGCATTCGAAATAATCCAGGCCGGCAACAAACCCGACAAGCCGCCTATTACGACCAACAGAACCAGAATAAGCACCATATAAAGCGGCTGCGCCAAATAAGACAAGGTTATTTCCGTTTCGAGCAGATTACCGGCCGCCGGAACGAACAGATAAGCCAACAGCAAGCCGATAAAGAAAGAAAGAAAAGTAAGCAAAGTGGACTCCATCATCAACCGGGCGAACAACTCGCCCCGCGAAGAACCGAATAACCGGCGGGTTGCCATTTCCTTGGCGCGGAAGCCGGTTTGTGCCACAGCGAGGTTGATGTAATTGATGATGGCAAATACCAATATGAGGATGCCTACTGAAAAAAGAATCAGCACGAACATTTTGTTGCCTTGATTTAATAGCAATCCGTCATGCCCCTCGAGGGGCGAAAAATAAACTTCTTTTATCGGAACAAAAGATACGGCTGCATTATTTCCGTGCTTATATATCCACACATTTTCTTTCAAATACTCCAGCAAATCGCTTTCTTTCGCTTTCAAATCGGCTCCGGGTACGGCCTGTACCAATATAGGCACCATACCGTAGTTGGAATAGGTATCGCTTGCCAACCCTTCGTTCCAGTACTTTATATTATCGATACGCAAAATAATATCGCCGTACGGAATCACGGAATTTCGTATATCCTTCATCACGGCATTTACCGTAACGCTGACAGAATCCTGCAACCGCATCCGTTTACCCAGCGGGTCTTGTCCGGGAAACGCTTTCCGGGCGAACGACTCGGATATAACGGCATAATTGCGGGCTGCCAGCGGAGCGCGTCTATCCCCGTGAATAATGTCGAACGAAAGCATGTTGAAAAAAGTAGAATCGGCAAACACCAAGTCGGCATTCATTTTACTTTCCGGAAGCCGCACCATCGCTTTTTTGAGAACACTCATCATCGGGCATACTTCTTCTATTTCGGGATAGCGTTCTTTAATGCGGTCGGCGAGCCGGTAAGCAAAGCCGAACGATTTCTCTCCCGCTAAAAAATAAAGCCGGTCTTTATTCCGGTGGAAATCATCGATCGACAACTCTTGCCGGGTATACCCAGCAATCAGAATCACAAACATCAGGGATACCGACAACCCGAAAACTTCGATAAAAGTATACAACTTGTTCTTTCCCAAAAACTGAAAAAAGGAACTCAATTTAAAAATAGCCGGAATATTCATTATACTCAGTATTAAATTCTGTCAAAGCTTTGACAAAACGCATGCCAAACAAACAACCATTTAATTACAAGCTCTTTAAACAAAAAGGCCATGACTTCGCTGTCTAATATTTTAACAGCCCTGTCTAATAATTTGACAAACCCGCCCGAACCCTCCGTATCCGGATTTTTTTTCTTGTCCGGCACGATAAAAAAAGACCCGTTATCCCAACGAGTCTTTCTTTTATTGTTTAAATTGGTTTTGGTCAAACTACATTCATAGCTAAGGCACGGCGGCAATCCGGCGGGTTCTCCTACTCCCGCGCCGCCATTGTGCTTTTCAAATTAACTATTCGAACAAAATAAATAAGGAGGATCGTAAAATTAACGATTCTACTTTCCAGAAAAAAGTTAAGGGTTGCAACCCAGTGG
>JAJBTJ010000283.1:0-328 GCA_020860905.1 Parabacteroides sp.
GTATCCGGCCGGGATGTCGAGTAATTCTTTTACCAATGCCTGGGCTTCGTCCATTACGGCAACGAACTCCTTGCTCCGGTGCGATACCTCGAGAACGGATAACCCGGTGCCTGCGAAATTTTCAACGGCGGCCGCGGTGTTCTTAATCGTGTATTCACTTAGAATAGAAGGGCCTGCATAAAAATTGTGCTTCTTCATATCGAACTGTTTTTTAGTATGATGTTATTTTGTATGTTACTTTTTCCGTTTAATCAGGCGACGAATGTACGTATTTTTTTGTTGTAAACAACCGTTTCTATGAGAAAATTTCCATCAAATGGGCTTATTG
>JAJBTJ010000283.1:338-3749 GCA_020860905.1 Parabacteroides sp.
TTTTAGGAGCGTAAAATCTTACATTTTGCTTTTTTTAATACCGGTTTCCCCATAATTTGCGCATGTGTTCCGTGAGTTTGGCCTCGGCCGGATTTGCCTGGGCTTGCCAGAACCGTTGCGCGGCGAGTTCTTTCGGCAGGTAATCCTGTTTCACGAAATGCCCTTCGAAATCGTGGGCGTACTGGTATCCTTTGCCATAATCGAGCTCGGCCATCAACTGGGTAGGGGCGTTGCGCAGGTGCAGCGGCACCGGCAGGTTGCCCGTTTGCTTTACCGTTTCGAGCGCCCGGTTGATAGCCATATACGACGAGTTGCTTTTCGGGCTGCACGCCAGGTAAACCGTTGCTTCGGCCAGGATAATCCGTCCTTCGGGCCAACCTATTTTTTTCAGTGCGTCGAAACAGGCGTTTGCCAGCAGCAGGGCGTTGGGGTTAGCCAGGCTGATGTCTTCGGCTGCCGAGATAACCAGCCTCCGGGCGATAAACTCCGGGTCTTCGCCGCCGGCCACCATGCGCGCCAGCCAGTAGATGGCGGCATCGGGGTCGCTCCCCCGTATCGACTTGATAAAGGCCGAAATGATGTCGTAGTGCATCTCGCCGCCCTTGTCGTAAGCGGCCGGATTCTCCTGGAGCCGCTCCGTTACCCGGGCATCGGTTATTTCGATGGTGTCGTTTTCCGTTTCGGCGGCGGTAACGAGCTCGAGGATATTCAGCAACTTGCGCGCATCGCCGCCCGAGTAGCGCAGCATCGCGTCTGTTTCGGTAAGTACGATGTTCTTTTCTTTCAATACGTTGTCCTCGGTAACGGCCCGGTGCAGCAGTTCGAGCAGGTCGTTTTTCTCCAGGCTCTTCAGAACGTATACCTGGCACCTCGAGAGCAATGGCCGGATTACTTCGAACGACGGGTTTTCGGTGGTGGCGCCGATAAGCGTTACCACGCCCGTTTCCACGGCATTCAGCAACGAATCCTGCTGCGACTTGCTGAAACGGTGTATCTCGTCGATAAACAGGATGGGAGAGGTGGTATCGAAAAATTTGTTGCTTTTGGCCTTTTCTATCACTTCGCGTACGTCTTTCACTCCCGAACTGATGGCGCTCAGCGTATAAAACGGGGCGTCCAGCTTGTTGGCGATGATTTGGGCGAGCGTGGTTTTTCCTACTCCCGGAGGGCCCCACAGGATAAACGAAGGTACTCTTCCGGCGTCGATCATCTTCCGTAGAACGGCTCCTTGTCCTACCAGATGCTTTTGTCCTATGTATTCGTCCAGCGTTTTCGGACGCAATCTTTCTGCTAACGGTTGGTTTATCATACATACAAAATTCGGATATTTAATTCGTTTTTCAAAGAGTACGGTGTTAATTTTCTCTTTCTTTACCCCCGGCGGTGCCGGCGGGAACACTTTTTGCCGGCGGTTTGTTATATAGGTAAAATATTTCCTGCAAAAGCTGTTTTTCTGCGGGGAAAAGAGTAACTTCGCTCGTGGAGCAGAACTTGTAAAATATATCGGAAAATGAAAAAGATAGATAATACTGTTTTGAGGGGAGCCTTCGCTATTATTTTAGGGTTGGTCCTGATTTTGTGGCCGGAAGCGGCCATCAATTACCTGGTGATTGTAATCGGGGTGCTTTTTATCGTGCCCGGCGTAATTTCGCTCGTGGGGTATTTCCGTGCCCGGAGCAAGAATGCCGATTTATCGCCTAATTTCCCTATCGAGTCGGCCGGGAGCGTGATATTCGGCTTGTGGCTGGTATCGATGCCTGCCTTTTTCGTCAATATCCTGATGTATGTGTTGGGCGTGTTGCTTATCCTGGCGGGTATCCAGCAGATGGTTTCCCTTACGTCGGCCCGGAAGTGGACGGCTGTTTCTCCGTTGTTTTATATTTTCCCTATCGCCATTCTGATTTGCGGCGTGGTGATATTGGCCAAACCGTTTGCCGCTGCGGCTACCGCTTTCATCTTCTTAGGGGTGGTTTCGCTGGTTTACGGAGCCGGCGAGCTATACGGCTGGTACCGGTTCGCCCGCTTGAAACAGGGCTAAAAAGGCGAATTCTTTAACCGGATGGCATGCCGCCTGTTGTGTGTGGACGGAAACGGAAGTTACCGTCCGGTGCTGCTCCACCAGAACGACACCCAGTCGCTTTCGCCTATTTGGTTGCCCGCATCGTCGAAAATAGCTACATACGCTTTCAGGTCGTGCCGGCCGGCGGCTAAGTGAAGTTCGTTATAGGGGATGAATATCCGCAGGTCGGTGTAAGTGGATTCATCGTATCGGGGGCTGTAAGTGGTGCTTGCACAGACGTTCCCGGAAGTCGTGTAGTAATTCCGGTTATAATCCTTTAATTTCGTTCCGTTTTCGAAATAGAAGTAAGCGATTGCCTCGCCTGTTTTACCTTTCATGCCGCTTACGTCGAACGAAAACGTTACATACATCCCTTTCGCTCCGTTCCCGTATACGTTATGCTCGGTAGTGATGCGGCTTACTTCCGCTGCGGCCGATTTTTCGGGTGCGGAGCTTGAATAATTTTCCCAATCGTCGGTGTGGGTCGAAGCAGAAGGGGCGATGTAATTGAATAATTCGGCGTCGCCTGTTTTTTCGGCCAGCCGTTCGAACATCCCCCGGAACGTGGCGGCCGACCGGAAACCTTCGAAATTAAAAGTATATCCTTCTACGGTGATACTCTCGATATTATACGTGGCGAGTTTCGTAGCCGCGTAGGCATGTTGCTGGTAGTCGCTTGCCGAACTCAACCCGGCGTTTTTTCCTAACGATAAGCAGTTGGTAGTGATTTGGACGATGCCCAGCGAAGTCATCTGTTTGAAGTTGTCTTTGCGGGCGTCGTAAAGCCAGGCGTCGGAGGTGCGTAACACGGTTCCGTCCGATAGTTTTATCGTGAGGGAAGTATCCGTTTTCCTTTCGCCGGCGGCATTGGCCAGGCTGCATAGTCGTACGGCTTTGTTGTTCGTCTCGCGCGACTCGTACAGCATCAGCTTGATATTGGCCGGTGCTTGGCGTTGGGCTGTTACATATAATTTGCAGTACAGCCTGTTTGTTTCCCAATCGCCTACCTCGGTCAAACTATCCATGGCGCAACTGTGCCACGAGTCTTCGTAAGAGTAAGTGAACGGATAGGGCGTGTTCCGGAATGCTCCCACCAGGAAGCCGGCCGACACCCGGAATGTGCAGCAGAAAACGAAAATTACCAGAAGAAAGGTTACTTTTTTCATACGTATTCGTATTTATGGAGTTCGATTAAAAACGTTGTTTTGCCTGGCAGTCAGTAATAACCGGCTGAAAGTTCGATTCTACGGATAGTTCGATTAAAAGTATATCACCCGACATTATCTATACGCTCTTCCGCCGATTTCAATTCTTCAAAGTTCGATTAAAAGAGTCGTGAGAATACAGTTTCC
>JAJBTJ010000250.1 GCA_020860905.1 Parabacteroides sp.
GAAAACAATAATACCACTTGTCGGACCCGAAACGGTTCACGGCCAGCAACACAATCTCCGGGCCTGCCACCGAAGAAGCCGCCTTTAAAATTAGCTGGTTAAGATATGGAATATTTGAAAGAACTGTTGGAGAATAGGTGAGCGGCCAATAAGGGCGGCCTATATAACCGGATGCCGCCCCGTTTATAACACAAAAAAAGCATACCGGAAAGCCCGGCATGCCCCTGTTAGTTGCCAGGAACAGCCCTGGCCTTATGCAAAAACGCCCCGGCTTTTCGTTTTTTCTAAAAGCAGAAAAGCCGGGAACCGTTTATTTAACGCGCCACGGTGACGATTTCCTTGACGGTGGTGTAATTATAGCGGTTCGTACCGCTGAATTTCATCGTAGTGCGAGCACCCGCACGCAGGAAGAACTTGCGGGAATACTCGGGGAATTGCCCTTTTGTACGGATGGTAAGCTCCTTATCCAACAGGTCGGAAACAGCAGCGCCCACGAGCTGGGTCGAGAAGCGGTTACTGAAACTGAAGTCGCCCACGTAACTCGTTTCGCTCACGAACAACCACGCTTCTTCAATAGGTTGCTGATAGTCGGAGTGGTTCGTTCCGCGCGTTATCTTTACCTTCACTTCCGCCGTGCCGTCGGCATTTACCTGCGGCTCGCCTATCCATTCCAGGCGAAGCAACGGCTCCACTTCGAACGTTTTCTCCACCGTTCCTTTTATATCTATAATTTCTTCGTCGAGCGGTACGAAAGCGCCTTCGGGAATAATGCCGTAGTTACCGGCAAAAATCTTGGTATTATTAAAGGTACCGTCCATCATGCAATTGAAATCATAAGGCTGGGGTGTGTCGCTCCAGCTATATTCCATCATACGGACACGGACACCCGTGTTACCAATGGCCGTTTGGAACGGCTCTTTCGTTACCTTGTCGATAAAAGCGCCCCGGAAGGTTTCTTCCGGACCGTTGTAATTGTCGCTCTCGCACGAAGTAAAACCGGCGAGGCATACTACGGTTAAAACCAGGTATATAAAATTTCTTGTCATAGTTCGATGCATTTTTTAATGTGATTAATAACCCGGATTCTGCTTGCAATTCGGATTCTTCGTAATCTCTCCGGCAGGAATTTGCTGGTAATAGTTCCGGGTATCGAAAGTATACACCTTTCCGCTCTGCTCCTGGTACTTTACGTCCATAAAATACTTCATGGCGTCGGCGGCAAAGAAAGGCTGCAACGTACGGTACGTGCGCGACGACTGTTCTTTGTGGAGGATGCGCCAGCGCTTCAAATCCCAGTACGTTTTGTTTTCGAAAGCCAGTTCTTTACGGCGCTCGGTACGCACCGCATCGATGGTTGCCTGCGCAGCCGAAGCCAGCAAGGTAGCGCCTGCACGTTCGCGCACCAGGTTAATGCAGCGGAAAGCCTCGTTGCGGTAGTCGGCGCCCGACTCGTCGGCAGCAATACCGGCGGCAACCAATTCTGCGGCAGCTTCCGCCCTGTTGAGCAATACTTCGGCATACCGGATGTCGATCCAACTTTGGGCAGACTGGTTCCAGTTGGTATTTTTCTGTTCCGGGTCGAGGTATTTACGAATAAGAAAACCCGATACCGTACAACCTATTTCCTGATATTGCACCGTTCCGCTTTTGCCGGCGCGCTTCATCCGGGTGCCGTCTTTCAGCAAGATAGCATTCGCGTCGGTGTTCTGCGATTCCCGTTTGGCCAGTTTAAGCAAGCTGGCGGCATCGTCGGCATAAGCAGGCTGGTCGTCGTAGAAATTGTATGTACCCGGCGGCAATAAGGGCGAAATCTTATCGCCCGTTCCTACCCAAATACCGCGGCGTATTTCAATCTGCTCGCCTTTAAATTCGTCGCCCGGAAGCAAAACGGTGGCACGCAGCCGGGGCTCGGCGTCTTTAAACGGCTCCATCGTGGAAGCATACAACTTGTAATAGCCATCGCGGTCGAAGTTCGCGAAATGCCCTTCGGCATCTTTCTCGAAACCTTCGAACATTTCCACAAAGTCGAGCGTAGGACAGATTTCCGTATTGCTGCCCCCGGTAGAAGTTTGGGTAGGCTGGGCAAAGCAATCGTACGAATGAACGCTCTCCGGATAAACGTAATATTTTACAAAGATGTTTTCTTTCGTATCCTTCAGGAAGAGGTTTACGAAGTTGCGGTACTGGGCTTCCCTGTCGGCCGCGGCCCATTCGCCTTTGTAAAGCTCGTATCCGCCCTCGTCTACTATCTTCGAGGCGGCATACGCCTGCTCGAAGTAACCGGTGGCCCGGCCGGCGGGGATACCGCAGATACGTACGTCGCAGTATACCTCGTTCACTTCGTTGTATTTGGCAATAGTTCCCGCATATAACATGGCTCGCGATTTCAGCGCGGCGGCGGCATATTTATCGGCCCGGCCTTTGGCGTTCCGCACCGACAGGCGGGCGATGGCTTCGTCGAGGTCGGCCGAGATAAAATCCCAGGTCGCTTCTTCCGAATCCCTGTACAACTGGGTTTCGGGGATACTCACGCTACCCGGATAATCTATCACCGTACTGACGATAGGCACGCCACCGTAGCGCTTCGCCAACGCGATATAGGTATAAGCACGCAGGAAATGCGCCTCGCCCAACAGGCTTTCCACCTCGGCTGCACTATGCGAACTTTCGTATTCGGGAAGCGTTCGGATAAAATAGTTTATTTCGCGAATCAAGGCGTAGGCCGCATCCCAATAATTTGCCTTCTCCACCTCTGCGCCGTGGGTATCGCGGCTCACGGCTTCGCCTGTGAGGCACGAAGGCTGGGCATAGTTGGCTCCGCCCGAGAAAAACATATTGGCGTGCGAATAACGGAAGTCTTCCACCGGTAACGTGCTGTACAGCCGGGCCATGTAACTCGTAACACCTTCCGTACTGCCGAAAATGTCTTTGTCGCCGACAATATTCATCGGCGGAATATCCATGTCGGTGTAAGAAGCCAATGCTCCCACACACAATGCTACTATATAGTTTTTAAGTTTCATAATGCTTCGATTAGTCGATTAAAATTTAATATTCGCTCCTACCGTCACCGTTTTGTTCAGCGGATAATTGTACCCGTAGTTGGACGAAGGGAATTCGGGGTCGCAATATTTCAGCTTACTGAACGTAAGCAGGTTATAAGCACTCAGATAGATACGCAAGTTGCTTACCCGAATAGCCGAAAGCCATTCACCGGGAAGCGTATAGCCTATTTCGACGGTTTTTACCCGCAGGTAGGCGGCATTCTGCATATTAAACATCGAGTTCTGGTTGGGCAACGAGCCGGTGTAGCCGTAATGTCCGCTCACCCACTCCGTTGCCGGATTGTAAGGGTCGGCATGACTGTCGGCAGGATGCCAGCGGTCGGTAAACTGAGATAACGCATTGGTATTAGCCCACAAAGGCTGGTAAAGCAATTCGCTGTAAGAAATGTGGCGCTTGGCGGCCCCTTGCAGCAACAGGCTGAAGTCGATGCCTTTCCAGCTTGCATTGACGGTAAAGCCGAAGTTAAGCAGCGGACGGTCGCCGCTATTGGTAAGCGGATGTTCGTCGAGGCTGTTAATCCAGCCGTCGCCGTTCCAGTCTTCATACGCATAATCGCCGATTACGGAGCCGCGGCCCACATACACCGGATTATAATAAATCTGCTCCCAGCCGGTAAGACGCCCGGCAGAACCGTATCCCCACCAGATATCTTTGTTGCGGTTATTCGTGTTTTCACGCCAATTGAGGTAAGAATTACCTTTGCGCGCACCTTCGACAGAGTTATCCATAGAACGGGCGAAGGCCACGTTTCCTTTCAATTCGTAAGCGAAGCCGTTCACGCGATGGCGGTGGCTCACTTCTATTTCGAAGCCGCGGGTGAGGTCGCTGTTAAGATTTTCCTGCGGTAAAGCCGCACCTACGATACCGGGCAGGCTGGCATTGCGTTTTGCCAGCAAGCCGTTGCGGTCGCGGCGAAAATAATCGGCCGTCAATCCCAGCAAGCCGTTCCACACTTCCATATCCAGCCCCACATCGAAAGTCTTCGCCACAATCCACGAGATATTGTTGTTCGCCAATCCCGTCGTAGCCGAGGCATTAGTAAATTTCCCATCGAATATCGCGCCGCCCGGCATGGCGTTAGCCGCACCTCCTACCGGATACTTGTATCCGGTGAGAAACTGATAATCCAGAGCGCCGTCGTCGCCCATCTTCCCGTACGAAGCCCGTATCTTCAGGTTGTTTACCCTGTTCAACGGAGAATTTTTCCAAAAATTTTCTTCCGAGATACGCCATCCGCCGGACACGGAAGGGAACATCGCCCAACGCGAATTGGCAGGAAATTTAGACGAACCTTCATAACGGAAAGCAAACTCGACGAGGTATTTCGACTCATAATCGTAGGCAGCGCGTCCTACCAACGCCTGGTTCGCCCGGTCGTAAAGGTCTTTGTTGCCCGTGCTCTGTCCGAACTGCTGGTTCTCGGCATTACCGGCGAATATCTGGTCGATGGGAACAGACAGCTCTTTCGTGCCGTTAAAATTGTTGCCTTTATAAGTAGACTGCTCGAAGAGAAGCATGGCATTTAGGTTATGCCCCTTGAATTTGCGTGAAAAGTCGGCCGACACCTGCCACAGCGAATTATCTTTAGAATAATACGTGCGGCTTACCTTAGCCGGGTCGTTCCAGGTAAATACCTGGTCGTTCCGGTACGACCTCCATGTTTTTTCAAACTGTTTGTTATCGTTCATAATGAAGTCGTAACTGTAAAGGGCTTTGACTTTCAGCCCTTCCACGCCCGGAATATCGTACGTGGCAGCCACGCTGGACTGAAACCATTTGCTTTTATAACGCTTGTAGCCCACCTGGTCGGCATTCATCATCGCCACAGGATTCATCAACGTAGTATTCGACGGTTGGGTATACCGTCCTTCCGTGTCATCCTGGTATACCGGGTCCATCGGCTGCATCAGCCACAAGCCGCGGATAATATCGTACGAGCCGTAATGGGGGAGGTTACGCTCGTCCATCAGCCCTGAAACGTTTACGTCTACCTTCAACCGCCGGGTAATGTTGGCGGAAACGTTGCTTCGCAAGGTAAACTTATCGTAATTGATGGCATTGGTTTTCAAGAAACTGCCTTGCGACTGGTAACCGATACTGGTATAGTAGTTCACCCGGTCGGTGCCGCCCGAAATGCTCAGCGAATGCTGGGTTTGCGGGGCCGTGTTGCGCATAACGGCCGCTTTCCAGTCGGTTGTTTCCGCAGCGGCAATTTGTTCGTCGGTCCAGCCCGCACCCCCGCCGTCTACGTTATGCCGGCTGATTTCGTTCGAGAGCGCCATCCATTCGGCCGAAGTAACCAGGTCGGGGAAGTTGGAAGGTTTTTGCCAGCTGTAACTGCCCGAATAACTGATTTGCGCCTTTCCTTCCGCCCCTTTTTTAGTGGTAATCAGGATAACTCCGTTGGCAGCCCGCACCCCGTAAATCGACGCCGAAGCATCTTTCAACACCGAAATGCTTTCCACATCCTCGGGGTCGATACGCGCCATGTTATCGCGGGGAATACCGTCGATAACCACCAGCGGGTCGCCCAACCCGCGAATATCCATATTCGTGGCGAAAGCACCCGGCTCGCTGGAGTTTTGTATCACGCGCAAGCCGGCAATCTTACCGGTAAGCATGTTCTGCAAGTTCTCGTTCCGGGTAGAAACGATATCTTCGGTAGTGACGGCCGATACGGCGCCGGTAAGGGTTTGTTTCTTTTGCACTCCGTAGCCCACCACCACCAGTTCGTCCATCACGATATTGTCGGTTGCCAGCACCACATAATACTCGCTTTTATTCTTATTCACCTCGATTGTTTGAGGCACATAACCGAGATAGCTGATTTTTATTACCGATGCCGGGGTTACGGACAAGGTAAATTTCCCATCCATATCGGTAACACATCCTTTTTGGGTTTTCGTGTCGATAACCGTAGCGCCGATAATCATCTCGCCGGCACTGTCTTTTACCGTACCCGACACCCTAAAAGAGTCGTCCTGTGCATATAGTGAAGTCGCCCCCAGCATCACCACTACATACATCCAAACCTTAAAAAGGTTTCGTACTGCTTTTTTCATACTCATTCAAATTAAATTATAAGGGTTAATAAAATTCTTCGTAACAGGTTAACCCGGCAAACAGGCTACCGGACAACCACTTTCAATATTATATATTCGTAAGGTTTCATCCAGAATTCGTCGGGGTCGAAGGGAGCCGACGGCTGCTGCCGGTAGTCGCACACGACTACTTCGCGCGCGTTCATGCTTCCCCAGAGAAAAGAAGAACAGACCGGCCGGTCGTTCATATTGTGCAAACATACGATATAGCCCAGCCCGTCGGCCGAAGGCTTGATGCTCGAAACGGCAATCCGGTTGCGGCCTTTCAGCCGGAACAACGGTTCGATGTTTTGCGGCACGTCGCTTCTTACCGCTACAAGGCCCGCCTCCCGTTCTATTCCCCGCCGCTTTAAATCGAGGTTAAGCGGGTGGCACGGCTGCAAAGAATAGCGGAAAACGGCAATGCCTTCTTGCGATGCCTTGTAGTTGGTACGCCACGAATTGGTCATTACCCACGAATACACTACCGGCGACAACCGGGCCGATAACCACCAACCGTAACCATGGCGGGGATTAAGGCGATAATCCAGCCCTGAAGGAGAGCCTAATTCTACGAACGGGGCATCTACGGTGGTAAGGCAAACCGCATGCTCGAGGTCGCCTACCGCTATCCCGTTCTGCAAAGAATAATAGTGCTTATTCACTCCGGCCAGTTGTTCCCGTTCCGGATGGATTTCGCTCATAGCGAGGTCCATCGTCACCTCGGGCTGTCCTATTCCGAAAGGAAATACGAAACGTACGTTCTCGCGTTCCACCACGTCTTCCTTATCGAGCGTATTGCAAATATCTACCCGGTCGATACCTTTATAAACCGTTACGTCGCGCCATAAGAAACGGCACCCGGGAGCATCCGACTCAATCCGCAAAGTAGCCGCCACCGCCCCGTCGTCCAGTACCGTAATCCTCCGGATACGTTCGACGCCGCGAGGATCGGACGCAATATGTCCTGTATATAAATAATCGTTCAGCCCCTCGCCTGCGGCATATTCGTACGCATCGCCTGCAACTTTCAGCGAACGGATAGTACCTCGCAGCGTGTCGATAGCTACTCGTACCAGACCGTTATCCAGCCGGTTCCCGTTTTTTATCATAGAAGAAGGTTTCTTCCCGGCACCCTTTTTTTCACGAACAATCCGGTAAACCGCCGATGAAAGCCCCGGGATATCTTCGGCCAGGAAACACCAGCCCCCCTTGTGCTTGCGTTGTATCGCTACGCTCTTGCCCGAAACATCCTCCAGGCTTTTTCCCGTTAAATCGATATCCGGGCTCAAACAAACGATATCCGTACGAGGCCACAGGTTTGTATTCAGCACATGTATATACTTTCCTTCGCTCGCATGCAACGGAGCCTGCGCCTCGTTATAAAGCGTGCGGCTTTGTATGTTCGCACTGTCTGCATAAGCTTTCTTTCCTTCCCACAAATCTTTGGTAAACCGAGAATAAGGCTCGGTACCGCTTGCCGCCGCGCCCCAGGTATGCTCGGAAAAGAGAACAACGTTTTTCCATGCTTCGGCAAAACGCCCGGCGGGAAAGGCTTTTCCTTTATTAAGCATACTCCAAAGCACTTCGGTTTGTGCCAGCCGGGCCGATGTTTCGCGATTCATAGCTGTTTCGCGGGCGGTAGAAGCGGCGCCGTCTTCCCAGGTAGGTGTCATATCCCCTCCGTAGGTAGGCAGTCGGGCTCCATACCGCGCCTCAAAATCGGTAAAGAACTCTTTAGCGGTAGAGATACGGAAGTGAGGCGATTCGTACCGCTCGTTCCAGCGGCGGATAACGTCGGGCATCGATTCGTCGGGCGGACCGTTATCGCCATGTACCGTATAACGCAAGTAACAAACCGGATAAGGAAACTCTTCTTTTTCCAGTTCGGCCAGGTAATCCCAAATAGGTTCAACGCCGCAAACACCCAGCCGGTTCGCCAACCAGCCATGAAACCAGGAATAACCGCGCCCGGCCTGCCATACCAGCACCCTGTCGGTACCCGATTGCGACTGCCAGTAAAAAGGCCTGTCGCCCCACTTTACATGCAGAGCCGCAGCCCGGTCGTTACCGATCCGGCCGTAGAAAGGAACATAATTAGGCCCCGGCGAATAATACTTCACCCCGTTTTTGGCCATTGCCGTAGCCACACCCCACGCCTGCCCGGGTACGTCGCTCATCATGGCCGTGTTCAATTCCACCCCTGTAAGGCGGCTGATTCGGTGAGCATCGTCGAAGATGTGCATCAATTCCTCCTGGCGGCTGATACCGGTTAAGATACTTCCGAGCGCCATATCCACATTCACCACCCCTTCGCGGATAGCCTTTATCAGGCGCCCGGCTTTTTCCGTTCCGGCGTATTCTTCCAGGTAAGCGGCAACAGGCCAGGTTACTTCCGTATTCCATCGGTAACGCGCCCCATCGGGATAATTTTTCGTTCGCTCAGCCAGGTCGAGCGTCCGTTCGAGGTTACGCCACTGGAGCTTCATTACATCGCTTTTCCGGTGAGTATAACCGATGTCGAGATGGGAATGAGGGAAGAAGCAAACCGTCCATTTCCGGGCGCCGGGCACTTCATATCGTTCCGTGAACGCGCCCTGCGGGCTATCCAACGTTACGGTCAACGTCGCCGTTTCCTCCATGTATCCGGCCGGAAAGCAGCCTGCATAATCTTCTATCCCCACGGCAGAAGCGGGAATCTTTTCAGACCACTTCTTTTCTCCGCACCGGAAAGAAAGCGAAGCGCCTGCATAGAGGGGAGAAGGAAAATGCAAAGCAAACTCCCTTCTCGGACCTTCCGGGCTTCTCAGGTAGCCCTGTCCGGCAACAAACGACAAGCCGGTCAGCTTGTTTAACGCTTGTACGGGCAACGTTTCCTTCCGGAAAAAACGTATTTCGCTCAGCCCATAGTAATCTATATCCTGGTGCATATCGGCAGCTTCCTGCATAACGACCGGGTTATGCCGGTCGTAGTGATTCCCCTCTCCGTCGGCAGCCGCAGTAAAGCAGATATAACGGGCCCGCAAGCCAGGAGTCTCCAGGCTGAAGTCGACCGCTTCCGGATTACGCCCTATCGATTCGGGTACTATATGATACGCCTCTTTTCCCTGCCGTATCGAATGCCACACTTTTCCGTCGCTCGAATATTCGATATATACCTTTTTCAGCCCGCGGCGGGTATGTTCGTTCTGGTTATAATTCCATATCTGTATCAAATCGATGCAAGGAAGAGGATTTTCCTTACCGAAGTCGCACAACAACCAAACCACCCCTTCACGGGTAGACTCGTTATAACGGATGCGTTTTTTCGAAACTTCGGAGAGCCACATGCCTTTTCCCAAGTTATGGGCGTCGTGATGCCGCCCCTGCATGCCGTCGCCGTTCACTACCGACCGCAACGAGCCCTTATTAAATTCACTGCTAGCCGAAACGGCAATCGAATCCGGCGCCAACTGGGTATATACAGCTACCCGCTGTGCTTTACCCCCCGCGACCGTTATCAGAAACAAGAGTGTAATCAATACATTTTTCATGGTGTAATCGTGTTAGTATCCAATTCTACTTCTACAGGACATATCGGATGGATATTATTTGCACATACCAAAACATTCCGATATATGTTCAAACATTATATACAGCACAAATATAGAAACATATTTTTTATAAGCAACAAATAATACAAAAAATATCAGCTTTAATAAAAAACAGAGAAACAAGAGACAAAAACACCTTTCCGCCCTTTATAAGCAGTTTTATTAAAAGGTTGCAAACAAGTTATGTCCATACATTATATTCACCCCTTAACACAGACTTATACCAGCTATAAGACCCGTTATTTTTCCGTATCCCCTACTTTATAAAGAATATTACCTACCTGTCCGTGTTTATCTTACCCGGATAGCCTCTACAAAAAGAAAAGAAGACGCCGGAAACGAAAAAATCGCTCTACTCAGGTTTAATGAGTAAGGAAAGATTGCTCTTTTTCAAAAAAACATATTTGTAATCAAGCCGTAGTATTTCTCTGGAAGAGAGTCGCAGCAGGTTAACGTTGCGGTTTCACTTTTATTCCGAATGCACAGTAAGCGAGGTAACATACGCACAGCAAAGTTACCATCACGCCCCCCGTTATTCCTATCGTTCCGATAGCAAAGCCGATGACGGGAGTGACGATTCCGCCACCCGAAACAGCGGTAATCATCAGGCTGGATATCTGGTTCGCCTTTTCGGGTCGAGCCTGAAAGGCCGTGGAATAAATAACGGCTCAGGAAATACACCTGCGGGGCGAACTTCTCCTCTTCGGCCGGCCGGCCGAAACGAATAGCCATCAGCTTGGAACTGATATAATTGGTAACTACGTCTACCCCCACGATAAAAAAGATACCGAGGAACAAGAGCAGGATAGTCCGGTCTTTCAGCAACGCAAAGGTATCGCCGATGGAAAGGCATCCGGCCCGGGCCTCCGTTTTCTCCCGTTTTACCGGAGTCGCCATAAGCCATAAGGCCGATAACAAGGTAATGGCGCCCAGGATAGGAAAACAATAATACCACTTGTCGGACCCGAAACGGTTCACGGCCAGCAACACAATTTCCGGACCCGCCAGCGAAGAAACGGCCTTTATTACCTGGCCGGCAGTGAGGCTGCTGGTTAGCAACGACTTGTTGACAATTACGTTATTCAGCAACGGATTGAGCGACACCTGGAGGATGGCGTTGCCGATGCCCAAAAGTGCATAGGCCATCATGCACGCAACGCTGTTATAAGCCAGCAAAGGAAGCAGCATTCCCGCTACGGTAATACCCATGCCGGTAAGTACCGTATTCTTACGCCCCCATTTGTTCATCCGGTTCCCAACCGGAATGCCCAGGAACAGGAACCAGATGAAAACCAGGGAAGGAACAAAGCCCGTCATCAGGGGCGACCAGCCGAAGGCGCGTTGCACATAGTCGGACGAAATGCCTACGATGTCGCAAAAGCCCATCACAAAAAAGCCGAAAAGAACAGGCAATACCGTTCGTATGGAATTTTGTTTTTTCATGTTTAATTTTCTACTAATAGGTTAGTTCCCGATTAGGCTGGCTACCGAGTCCGAGCATGAGCTCGCCCCCTTTTACCACCTCTTCGAACGGAAGCCGTATATTTTTCCGTTCCCGGCCGTTCAACGAAACGGATTGCAAGTAACAATCGTACGCCGTACCCCTTTTTGTTTCTATCACAAACTTTTCGCCCGGATAATAATTCCGGTTCAAACGAACGGTTACCTTATCGAACAAAGGAGCTCCTACCTGGAATTGCGGATGGATTTCCGTCAACCCTTTTACATCGAACAATCCTATGGCCGACATAACATACCAGGCCCCCAACTGCCCCTGGTCTTCATCCTGCCCGTAACCATACCCATGAATGCCTTCCAGGCCGTAAAACTCATCCAGGATGGCGCGCACCCACTTCTGCGACAAATAAGGCTTGCCCGAAAAGTTAAACAGCCACGAGATATGCAGGTTAGGCTGGTTACCGTGATTATAAACCGCCGTCAACCCCGCGAAAGCATCCACCTCGGTTCCGCCGCCGAAGATACTTTTCCGGGATAAGAGGAAGATACTGTCGAGCCGGTTGTTGAAGGTTTCTTTCCCTATCGACTCCACCAGTTCGTCGATGTGATGGGGTACGTAAAAGGTATACTGCACGGCATTCCCTTCCTGAAACCCCTTCCAGGGAGCCAGCGGATCGAAATCTTTCAGGAAATTGCCTCGCGTATCCTTCGGACGAATCAGGTGAGTTTCGTTGTCGTAAAGGAGCTTCCAGCCTTCCGACAGCTTGGATAGCCGGTTATAATTGCCGGTTTTTCCCAAATGTTTGGCAAACTGGGCTACGGCAAAGCTGCTGAAACAATATTCCATCGTATGCGAAGCGCCGAAGCCCGAGCCTTCTTCACAAGTCGCCATATCGAACCGTTCTTCATAAGGGCAGTAGCCCCTTTCTACAAACTGGCGCACATCCATCTTTCCGGCACCCGCTATCCGGCCTCTCCATTCAACCTCGTTTTTCAAGGCAGCTTCATACCCCGTTTCCACA
This sequence comes from Parabacteroides sp., assembly GCA_020860905.1. Classification (GTDB taxonomy): domain Bacteria; phylum Bacteroidota; class Bacteroidia; order Bacteroidales; family Tannerellaceae; genus Parabacteroides_B. Next base: position 12,220 of record JAJBTJ010000250.1, read on the forward strand.
TCGAAGTCGCGAATGCCGCAGTTATAGGCAGCAGCAATAGCCAGGCCGGTAAAGTTGGTTCCCACCCCCGAGACATATTTGCTACAGGCAATGCCGTCGCCCAACCAGCCGGCATCCCGGTAAACCAACAACTGGCTTTTTATCCAGTCGGAATAATATTCCGGATAAGCCAACGCCCATAACTGGGTAAGGTTCCAGAAACCGCCCCAGATAGCGTCGGTATTGTAATGGTGATGAACCGGCTTGCCGTTCCGGCCGAGTGCGATACGGCCTACTGTTCCGTCGTTTTTAGGGTAATAACCGTTCGCATCGCTGGCCAGCCCGCGGCCCAAAAGAGCATGGAACAAACCGGTGTAGAACTTCACTTTGTCCGTTTCCTTGCCTCCTTCCACCGTTATACGCGCCAACGCCTCGTTCCAGGTAACGGCAGCCATCTTCTTCGCTTCGGCAAACGTTGTTTTCCGCGCTTCCTCTTCCCGGTTAAACCGGGCGTTCTCGACGGAAGTATACGACAAGCCTATCTTTACCTCCACCGCTTCCTGTTCGCGGGTGGAAAAGGTAAGGTACAGACCGGCGCCGGCGCCTTTCGCCCGGCTCGTGCCCGGGCGGATGTCGCCTTTTATAAAAGTGCCCGCCCCGACAGGCTTCTTATCCACGACGGCCGAGAAATACATACGCACGTCGGCCCCTTTCTGATAAATATTCACATAAACGGGCGAAGTAACGACATACCCTTCTATCCGGCCGTCTTTTTCGGAATAATACACCTCGGCGTCTTTCACCTCGCCGCTCTCGCCCTGTTTGTTCCCGATATCGAAAATAAGATGGGATTGCGAAGATTCGGGATAAGTATACCGGTGGAAACCCACCCGCTTCGTGGCAGTTAATTCCGCCTTTATGCCGTAATCTTTCAATAAGACGGAGTAATAACCCGGCCGGGCCGTCTCGTCCTTCTTGTCGAAACGCGAACGGTAACCGCTTTCCGGGTTGTCGAGTTCGCCCGGTACGGTTTGCAACTCCCCTACGGTAGGAGCCAATACCACCCCTCCCACCTGGAATTCATGGAAATTGGCGAACCCTTCGATGGAGGTATGACGGAAATCGTATCCCACGGCCTGCCATCCGCCCGGGTTACCCAAATGGGCATCGGTAGAAGGCCCCGGTTTTGCCATCCCGAACGGCACGGCAGCCGGCGTATAGAAAAACCAGCGGCAATGCGCCGTGCCGATGTTCGGGTCTACGTAATTCAGCAAGCCCGGAGCCTCTTTCTCATGGGCCGCACATAACAAGGCCATACCGGCCAGTATCCCGGATATACTCAATCGTTTCATGCTATTCATTGTTTGATATTAGTGTTTGTTACAGGCAGGCACCCCCCAGGAAGTATTAGGTCGGTCGCCCATTTCGAGAATCAGTTCGCCGCCCTTCAATAACTCCGAAGCGGGGAAGTAAAACAGGTTCAGCTCCTTGCCGTTCAACGTGGCGCGCTGAACATATTTATTTTTCCGCGAAGCGTTCCGGGCTTCGATGGTAAACGTTTTACCCCGGTTATACCGTTCGCCCAAATCGATAACCACTTTCTCGAACAGCGGGCTGGCTATCTCGTACACCGGGTCGACGCGGCAACCGCCGTCTGTTTGGAACAGCCCCAGGGCGGCCATCACGAACCAGGCGCTCATTTGCCCTTGGTCTTCGTCGCCCAGGTACGCATTGGCTATGCCCGTACCGTAATATTTATCGATAATGGAACGCGACCACTTTTGAGTAAGCCACGGCTTCTCCGCCCAATTGAACAGGAAGGCGAAGTGCATCGACTGCTGGTTGCCTTGCACCACCGGGTAATCCCAGTACTGGTCGTTCGGCGCATTATACCTCCACGGCTCGCTTACCTCGAAGCCCCAGTTAAGACGCTCCACGAATGTTTTTTTGCCGATTCGCTCTATCAGCGCCGGTACATCCTGCGGTACGAAGAAACTGAGCTGCCACGCATTTCCCTCCACATAATGCTGGTTGCGTCCGGACTGGAACGGGTCGAAGCCGGAAACGAAATTACCGGCCGAGTCGCGCAGGTGGGCGTAGCCGTTGCGTGGATTGAGGGCATTCGTCCACCAGTACCCCCGGTCGTTAAACACCCGGTATTCGTTGTATTTGCCTAACGCTTTAGCCATCTGCCCCACCGTCCAGTCGTCGTACGAATACTCCAGGGTGTTGGAGAAACGCCCTTTCTCTACAGGCACGTATTTATGCTGCAAGTAAGGTACCAGGTCGCGGTTGCCGGCAAATCCGCCGGCTACGGGAGCGGCGGGTGTGGTTTGCATCTTCTTCATGGCTTCAAACGCCTTTTCCGCGTCGTAGTCGCGAATCCCCATCTGGTAAGTCGATACCATCAACGGTATTTCGTGTTCGGCCACCATCACCGGAATGTATTCCATGCCGGCAGGACCTTTCGCCAGCCAACCGTTCGATTCGTACAAAGCCAGTTGGGAGTTTACCCACCGGGAGCTCCACTCGGGCGTTACCAGGTTCCAGAATTGATTGAGGTTCCAGAACGTGTTCCAGAAAGCATCGCATCCCAGCGCCACGTGCCCGGGATCGGCGAACTTGCGCACTTTTTCGTCGGGCGACATCCACTCCCCGTTTACATCGCTCCACACATTCCGGCACAAGGCGCGGTACATATTGGTATAAAAACGCACTTTCTCCAGGCGGTCGTCGGTAGTAATGGCCAGGCGCTCCAGGATGCCGTTCCACACCTTTTTCTGGTTTTCCACTACGGCATCGAAGTTCCAGCCGAACCGGCCGGTAATCTCTTTCTGCAAATTCTCGGAAGCATTCTCCACGCTAACCAGCGAAATACCCGTACGCGCCTGCACTACCGGATACCGCCGGGTGTCGAATTCAACGAATAAGCCGGCCTCTTTCAGGTTTTTCCCCGCAATCTCCCGGGCGCTTACCACTTCGCCGTTCTTCCATCCACCCGTTTTGCCGATAGGTGCATCGAACTCGATTACGAAGTTCACCACGTATTCTTGGTCGGCATCATCGCTCCATACATGCGGGCGGGGCGAAATCTGATGGCTGTAGCCTTCGATTCTGCGGTCGGTTACCTGCCTGATTTCCACATCGAGCAGATTATAATCGTATTCGGCCTCGATATGCAGGTCGATCATCACCCGTCCGGCTTTATCGCCGGGGAAAGTATACCGCTGGAAACTCGCCCGTTCGGTAGCGGTAGCTTCGGCCAGTATCTTCGTATCGGTAAGAAATACCTTATAATAGCCCAACGGAGCCTCTTCCGTTTTCTTGTCGATACGCGAACGATAGCCCTCGTCGGGCCGGAACTGGTCGCCTACCCGGGTAAAAAGCTCGCCGTTGGTAGGCATCATGCCCAATCCGCCCATCGTCCATTCGTGGATATGGCTGAAGCAACCCAACGTTTCGAAAGTAGGCTGGTAACCCGCCTGCCACCCCCTGTTCTGGTTGTCGGGGCTGAGCTTTACCATGCTGAAAGGCATCCACGGCCCCGGAGCGATCATCCAGCGCGAATGAGCCGTACCTATCTTTGTATCTACATAGTCGGCCCATGTTTGTAAAGCCTGCGGCGAACGCAACACGGTTCCTTTCTGCACCATCCGGTCGTTTATCCACACTTCATACGCACTTTTGCGATTCTTTTTCACCGCAGGCATGGGAGCTTCGAACACATACCGCGCCGTATCCAACCGGCCCGTAAAGATGTCGCTGCCGTCGAGCCTGACGGTTATTTGCGGCGCCCCCGCCAAATGTTCCGCATCCACCAACAAAGGCTGCACCCGCTGGCCGTTTTTTTCTATTTCGTATGCAGCGGGCGAAACGTCCCGCACGAAAACATACGGATTGTTCTCGCCCAACGTAAGGTTATCGCTCCCCTCCATTCCTATCCGGTCGAACACGATCCAGCCGCCTTCGAGCACGGAAATCGTAACCGTGTTGCCGCCTTCTTTCAAATCGGCCGTGGTAAAAGGCAACTCGAGTATCTGTTCTTTCGCCTCGCGGGTACGGCCTTCCAGCACGTCGGCGGAACAGCCTTTTATCTCGAACTTCTTTTCAACGGAGTTGACGGTGACTTTCACTACCGAGCGCGTCGGACTCGAATCCACCAGGTCGATAATCAGTTTGCACGGGCTGTTGCGGGGTTTGCCTGCCACGGTGAACAGGATGTCGGCTTCGTGCGTTCTCCAGCCCGAAGTTCCCCAGGTGCCGCCCCAGGTATCGTCGGGGCCGGGCAATACATACGGAAAATCGGTTTTATCTACCGATGTGCCTATCAGGAAGTAGCGGTCTTCGTATCCGAAATCGCGGGCCAGGAACTGTTTATAATCCGAAGGCCCCAATGCCAGCTCGGCGCCGGAATTGTCGCCGGTTCCTATGCTCCACAGCTCTTTGGCCGTAAGGACGAACGGAAAGAAACAGAGAAGCGCGAAAAAGGGTATTAATTTTTTTTTCATCATAACGCGTATATGCTTAAAGTACTAATTTCATTTTTATTTATCCGGCCCTACCTGTTGCAAAGCAAATGTATAAGCCCCCAAGGCAATAGCCCGGCTGGTTCCCAAAGAAGAAACGAGCACGCCGGTACGTTTGTCGCGGTTATAGGGCACTTTCCTGCCGGAGCCAGGCGTGGTAACAAAGCCGGCTGTATTTTCCGCAAACTTTTTAAAGTCGCCTTCATCCGTCAGGTCGTAGACCTCCATCTGGAGGGAAGGGAAACTTCGCCCGGCAAAAGTAGAAACCGGACGCCTCATCTCTTTTACCATCGCCGGCACGATGTATTTCGCCGCGCCGGCTATTCCGCCGCCGACCACCACCAGCCCGTCTACGATATGCAGCGCTTGCGCAACGGCGGCTCCGGCCATCTCGCCCAATTCTTCAAAACTCTTCACCGCGGCTTCGCGGTTACCTCCACGGATGCCTTCGGCTATGTCGTAAATCGCTTTCGGCGTAAGCGAAGCAGCCTCTTCGCCGCTCAGCTCGGCGTATACGCGCCCCACCGCCCGGATGCTTACGCTTTCTTCCGCTATCAGGCCGGGATACTTCTTGTTGCGCATAATCCATACATCGCCCCCGCACCCGTTATCGCCCGTAAGCAACCGGTTATCTATCACCACGCCCGCACCGAAACCCGTTCCGAGCGTAACGCCCAGCATATTTTTATACCGTTTGGGATTGCCTGCGGCAGCCAGCCTCTCGTTCACAGCGGGCAGCGCGCCGGCCAATGCTTCGCCGTACGCAAACAAGTTGCCGTCGTTATTGATAAATACGGGTATGCCGAACTTTTCTTCGAGGAAAGCGCCCAAAGCTACGCCGCCCCGGAAGGCGGGGAAGTTGGGCAAATCGCCGATGACGCCGTTTTTATAATCGGCCGGGCCGGGAAAAGCGAAGCTGATGGCGACCGGCTTGCCCGCCACCTTCTTTTTTACCAAACCGAATCCCTTCACTAAGGCGGCCAGGCATTCATCGAGGTTATCGGAAGCGGCAGGCAAACACACCGGGGTTACTATTTCCCGGCAACCCCGGATGGCGGAGAAAACGAAGTTCGTTCCGCCGGCATCCAGCGTCAGTACAATGCGGTTATCTTGTTTATACATATATTATTTTACAAATTAAGAGCCAGTTTAAATTTTCCCCGTACGACTTTTACGAGTTTTTTACCCGCCTGTTCCGGATTTCTTTCCACCCTTGTTATGTCGCTTGCCCGAAGCAGGGCGGGATAAAATTCAAAACAGGCTGTACGTTCGCTTTATCATCCGCAATCAGAACCGTACATACGCTTTGATGGTAGCGCACTCCCGGCCGGCGGATTCGCCGTACGGAGAAATCGTATATTCGCCCACGGCGGCCGGAACGATAAACGTTTCGGCATAATGAACCGTAAACGGCTCGAACGCCCCCCGGGGGCTTTCGACCAGGGCTTCTTCTCCTTCAATCAGGTTCAATACATTGACACTGTGGTTGGTGCAATGCGTTACAGGGCCGGTAAACCAGTGGCGGCGCGTTTCGATAAACTCGTTCGGGTGCAACCCCGTCCGCTCCTCCCGCCAGCAGTCGCCCGAAGCCACCTCCGTGAAACGGTTTACCAGGTGTTGCCGGATGTACTCCGTATCGCGACCCCAGTCGATTACCTCTTTTCCTCTTTCCACATTGATGGGGCGGGGCTTGCCGTCGAGTCCGAGGCGTTGCCAGTCCCACAACTTGAAAGTGAACAGGTTCGGCGTGGAACTGATTTCGAGAACCAGCGCATTTATGCCGGAGCAATGCACCGTTCCGCCCGGAATCAGGTAGTGGTCGTGCTTCTTCGCCGGCAATTTGTTTACATACTTTTCCGCGTCGAACGCGATTTCTCCCCGCTCGGCTTTGCGCAGGTCGCTAATCATGGCCTGCTTATCTACGCCGGTTTTCAAACCGAGGTAAACGGAGGCGCCTTCTTTCGCATCCAGCAAATAATAGCTTTCGTCCTGCGTGTAATGCATGCCGAAGCGTTCGCGTATAAATTGCGTGGTAGGGTGAACCTGCAAGCTCAGGTTGCCTCCGCCTACCGTATCGAGGAAATCGAAACGGATAGGGAAGTCTTTACCGAAACGGGCCTCGACCGGCTCGCCGAGCAGTTCGCGCGATTTTAACAGCACCAAATCCACCGAAGGCAATTCGAACCGCACGCCGTTTACTTCCAAGTACAGGCTGTTTTCTTCCGGTACGCAATCGAAACACCACCCGTAGTTTTCCTTTTCCGGGTCGAGGGCGCACACGTCTTTCATCCACTGTCCGCCCCAGGGCGCGGGGTCGAAGAAGGGAACCACGCGGAAAGGGGTTTTCACCGTTTGTTCCATTCCTTTGAAAAAGGTGGCTTTGTCTATCATCTTCGGGCTGCCGGCCACATGCGTGTCTATCCAGAAATCTACTTTTTCAAAGAGGCTTTCTTTGTACCGGTCGCAAATCCGCCAGTCGTTGAAGTAGCCTCTTTTGTATTGTAAAGATACGGTATCCGACCGGTTGTCGATACCCAGGGCTTTCACTTCGTGGCGGCGGAAACGTTGTTGTATCTCCCACCGCGCCATGTCGGCATACAGCAGGGTGGCCGAAGGGGGCGCTACCCGGGCCGCCCCTGTTCCCGCCACGATTACTTTTCCCGGAGCGGAAGCTATCGCTCGGCGCGCTTTCCGGAGTTTGTCCGGGTCGAAATAATCGTCGAGCGTGAGGTTGGTAACGTAGCCGAACAGCACGTCGTCCGTCATAAAGCGCCGGGTCATGGTGTCGATTTCCGTTTCCTTTTTCATCAAATCCCGCGTATTAATAAATAAGGTAACCGGCAGGTCGCCGAGCTCGCCGATAATTTCGTCTTCGTATACGCCGGGGTAAAAATCGGCGGCCAGAACCGGGTTAACCTGTAAGTGTTTTCTTAATAAAGCTCCGATAGCTTCCCATCCTTCTACCACGGTTCCCGAAATCCCGGTACACGGAAACCGGTCGTAATTTGCTTTTCTCTTCATTTTATATAGCCTTTGCTCTGTTTTTCATGTATGAACATATAAGTATTTTGTGCAAATATATATTCTGTCTCCATAAAGTAAAAGAATCTTTGATTTTTTTTTCGGGAAAAATAGTATATTTGCATAAACACCCCTCAAAGAGCGTAATGATGAAATTAG
>JAJBTJ010000089.1 GCA_020860905.1 Parabacteroides sp.
AAGTAGGTATTAACGGTTTCGGCCGTATCGGACGTTTGGTTTTCCGTGCTGCTCAGAGCAGAAACGACATTCAGGTAGTTGGCATCAACGACTTGATCGATGTAGAATACATGGCTTACATGTTGAAATACGACACGATGCACGGTCGTTTCGACGGTACGATCGAAATTAAAGACGGTAAGCTCGTTGTTAACGGGAACCCCATCCGCGTAACTGCCGAAAAGAACCCGGCCGACCTGAAATGGAACGAAGTCGGTGCAGAATACGTTGTTGAATCTACCGGACTTTTCTTAACGAAAGAAAAAGCTCAGGGTCACATCGACGCAGGTGCCAAATACGTAGTAATGTCGGCTCCTTCGAAAGACGATACCCCGATGTTCGTTTGCGGCGTTAACTTGGATCAATATAAAGGACAGCAATTCGTATCGAACGCTTCTTGTACTACCAACTGCTTGGCTCCTATCGCTAAAGTATTGAACGATAAATTCGGTATCACGGAAGGTTTGATGACTACCGTTCACTCTACTACGGCTACCCAGAAAACGGTAGACGGCCCGTCTGCAAAAGACTGGAGAGGCGGTCGTGCTGCTTCCGGCAATATCATCCCTTCGTCTACGGGTGCTGCTAAGGCTGTAGGTAAAGTAATTCCTGCTTTGAACGGTAAACTTACCGGTATGTCGATGCGTGTTCCTACTTTGGACGTTTCGGTTGTAGACTTGACTTGTAACCTGGCCAAACCGGCTTCTTACGATGAAATCTGCGCTGCTATGAAAGAAGCATCGGAAGGCGAACTGAAAGGTGTTCTGGGTTATACCGAAGATGCTGTCGTATCGAGCGACTTCTTAGGCGACGCCCGTACTTCTATCTTCGACGCCAAAGCCGGTATCCAATTGACTCCGACTTTCGTAAAAGTCGTTTCTTGGTACGACAACGAATGGGGATATTCCAACAAAGTATTGGATTTGGTAGCTTACATGGCTTCTGTAAATAAATAAGCATTTATTTCAATCCATATATAAAGCCGCATCTTTACCGGATGCGGCTTTTTTTGTATTTTTGTTTTTGCTATGGAGAAACATCAACTTATCACGTTGCTGGGGCCTACCGCTTCGGGCAAAACTGCGTTGGCGGCGGCGCTGGCCGGTAACTTAGGGTCGGAAATTATCAGCGCCGATTCCCGGCAGATTTATCGCGGAATGAATCTGGGTACGGGGAAAGACCTCGACGAGTATATGTTTAACGAACGCCCGGTGCCGTATCACCTTATCGACATCTGCGAGCCGGGATACAAGTACAACGTGTTCGAGTACCAGCATGATTTTTACCGGGTATACACCGATATTTGCTCGCGCGGCAAGCTCCCGATACTATGCGGGGGCACGGGCATGTATATCGAGTCGGTGTTGAAGGGTTACAAACTGTTGGCTGTGCCCGAGAATCCGGAGTTAAGGGAGCGGCTGAAGGATAAGTCGCTCGAAGAGCTCGAGGCTTTGCTGGCTACGTATAAAACCTTGCATAACAAAACGGATGTGGATACGCCCAAGCGGGCCATCCGGGCTATCGAGATAGAAGAATACTACCGTGAGCACGCGCCGCAAATCAACGAATACGAACCGTTACACAGCCTGATTATCGGAATCGACGTAGAGCGGGAGCTTCGGCGCGCCCGTATATCGCATCGGCTCCGGCAACGTCTCGACGACGGGATGGTGGAGGAAGTGCGCGGGTTACTGGATTCGGGTATCCGTCCCGACGATTTGATTTATTACGGGCTGGAGTATAAGTTTATCACGTTATACCTTACGGGCGGGTTAACTTACGAAGAGATGGTTTCGCAGTTGGAGGTGGCTATCCACCGGTTTGCCAAGCGCCAGATGACGTGGTTCCGGGGTATGGAGCGGCGCGGGTTTGTTATCCACTGGCTGGATGTAACGTTGCCTACGGAAGAAAAACTGAAGCGAATAACCGATTTATTAATCAGATAAAACGAATGGATATGAATAAAACTGTGCACGACTTGGTTGCGAACGACCGGAATAATTTCTTTTTGATGGCCGGCCCTTGTGTAATCGAAGGGGAGGAAATGGCTTTACGGATTGCCGAGCGAATCGTTTCGGTTACCGACCGGTTGCACATCCCGTATATTTTTAAAGGTTCGTACCGGAAGGCGAACCGCTCGCGTCTCGACTCGTTTACCGGGATAGGCGACGAGAAGGCTCTTCGTATTTTGCGTAAGGTGGGAGAAACGTTCGGTATCCCTACCGTAACGGACATTCATGAAACGGCCGAGGCCGCGTTGGCTGCCAGTTATGTGGATGTATTGCAGATTCCCGCTTTTTTGTGCCGGCAAACCGATTTGTTAGTGGCTGCCGCCCGGACTGGAAAGATAGTGAATATCAAGAAGGGGCAGTTTCTTTCACCGGAAGCGATGCAGTTTGCTGCGCAGAAGGTGGTGGATGCCGGTAACGAAAACGTGATGCTTACCGAGCGGGGCACTACCTTCGGCTACACCGATTTGATTGTGGATTACCGGGGAATACCCGAAATGCAACGCTTCGGTTTTCCCGTGGTGATGGACGTAACTCATTCGTTGCAGCAGCCCAACCAGGCTTCGGGTGTAACCGGCGGCATGCCGCAGCTAATCGAAACCATCGCTCGTGCGGCTGTAGCCGTGGGTGCCGACGGCCTGTTCATCGAAACGCATCCGGAGCCTTCCATCGCCAAATCGGACGGCGCCAACATGCTGCAACTCGATTTGCTCGACGGTTTGCTCACCCGGCTGGTACGTATACGCGAGGCGATTATGGCAGAGTAGGAGGGGACGATTCGTCCAAGCGGGGCTGCTCGCTCGCCGCACAGGCGTCTGCCGAAGGCGAGCGAAAAGCAACTTTTTCGCGGCCATGCTCATTCCCTACCGCTATTAACAATAAGAATTTATTTTTTTAGCTTTCTTTCGACCGAAAGAAAGCGTCTCTTACCCCATTTTACTGATTTTTCTCAACTTCTCTTCGTCAATCAATTTGATTTTTCTTCCGTCCATTGCGATAATCCGCTCGGAGGCGAAGTTGGAAAGGGTGCGGATGGCGTTCGAGGTAGTCATGTTCGACAGGTTGGCCAGGTCTTCGCGGGCCAGGTAGATGCTCAGGGTAGCACCGTCTTCTTCCAATCCGTAGCTGTCTTTTAGGAAAAGGAGGGATTCGGCCAGGCGACCGCGGATATGCTTTTGGGTGAGATTTACCGTCCGTTCGTCGGCGATTCCGAGGTCGACCGACAGTTGGCGGATAAAAAACATAGCCAGATTCGTGTTTCCTTTCAGCAAATCGGTAATGATATCCATCGGAATCATGCACACGCACGACGCCTCGAATGCCGATGCGTTGGTAAGGTAATCTTCCTGGGCGAAGTAAGCCCGGTAACCGAAGTACTGCACCGGCTTGATCATCCGGATAATCTGGCTTCGGCCGCCCACTCCCGCTTTGTAGATTTTTACTTTCCCCTTTAAAAGGCACATCATTTCCTTGGGTTCGTCACCTTCGCAATAAATCAGTTCGTTTCGTTTGAAATGCAGGATTTTCGAATTATTGCGTAGAATATCCCGTTCTTTATCGGTGAGAACCCGCCATACTTCCGATAAACTGGCCGACAAATCGGCTTCTTCTTTCTGATGCTTGATCACGATTGTTGTATAACATAATTGTCAAGCACAAATATACAGTTT
>JAJBTJ010000187.1 GCA_020860905.1 Parabacteroides sp.
GATATTGTTGTTTGGACGGTAATGAACGTTATTTTCGACAAGGTTCGCGACCGGCATATCCAACTGCGAGCCAATACAAGTCCCGGTAGTAAACACGTGGTGCGGTAAAAAACCGCCTGGAAAGCGCGTCTCCGTTTCAGTCTGTTCTTTTCTTCTTTCCCGGATTCGTACTAAAAAGACTTCCTATAAAATTTATTCGGTTAATAAGTGCATGGAAAATAACCAATTACATACTTCTCCCTCTTCTGATCGGGAAATCGATCTTATCGAATTAGTACACATCGTTTGGCGCCGGCGCCGGTTTATATTCAAGGCTTGCGGTATCGGTGCACTGGTAGGGTTGATTATCGGCTTCAGCCTTCCGAAAGAATATAAAACGGAAGTGAAGCTCAGTCCCGAGAACACCCAGAATAATAAAATCGGTCAGTTAGACGGTTTAGCCGCTATGGCAGGGCTTAGTTTCGGAGCTGGCATGAACGGCGAAGATGCTTTATCGGTAGAATTGTATCCGAATATAGTAAGGAGTACCCCCTTCTTGCTGGAATTTATTTCCATGCCTGTGCGTACCAGGAACGGAAAGCTCCAAACCACTCTGTACGATTACCTTACCGAGCATCAGCGCGCCCCTTGGTGGACGTATGTTACAGGCGCCCCTTTCCGGGTAGTGGGTTGGGTTGTTTCGCTGTTCAGGGAAAAAGAGTCCGGTTCCGGTAATGTAGCCTGCATCGACCCGTTCAACTTGTCGCTCGAACAAGAACAGTTTGTGAATGGTTTGCGTCTGCAAATCCGGGTCGACGGCGATAAAAACAGCGGAGCCATAACGGCCTCCACCGTGATGCAAGACCCGTTGGTGTCGGCCTTGGTCATGGATTCGGTTCTCACTAAGTTACAGCAATATATTACCGATTACCGTACCAGCAAAGCCAAGCACGACCTGGCGTTTACCGAGAAGTTATACCGCGAAAGCAAAGCCAATTACTATAAAGCCCAGCAAGCCTACGCCCGGTATATGGATGAAAACCGGAACGTGATTTCCGCTTTTACCAAAACGGAAGAAGAGCGGCTGGAAAACGAAATGGAACTGGCTTATAACGTGTACAACCAGATGGCCCTGCACTTGGAAACCAACCGGGTGAAGGTACAGGAGCAAACGCCCGTGTTTACCGTGATAGAGCCTGCCCGGGTGCCGTTGGGAGCGGCCAGTCCGAACAAGCCGGTGTTGCTCGTTGTGTTTACCATGTTGGCGGCCTTTCTAAGTGTCGGCTGGATTTTGGTAAAAGAAGTTTTTGTAAGTCAAAAGAAAAAATAAAAGTATGGAGCGTATGCAAAGCGTATTGGTTACAGGCGCCGACGGTTTTATCGGTTCCCACCTCACGGAAATGTTATTACAGCAGGGCTACCGGGTGAGAGCGCTGTCGTATTATAACTCGTTTAATTACTGGGGTTGGCTCGACAGGATGCAGCATCCGAACCTCGAAGTGGTAACCGGCGACGTGCGCGACCCGCATTTTTGCAAGCATATCACCCGGGATGTGGCGGTGGTTTTCCACTTGGCCGCCCTGATTGCTATTCCCTACTCGTATGTAGCTCCCGACAGTTACGTCGATACCAACGTAAAAGGAACTCTCAATATCTGTCAGGCTGCAAAGGAAAACGGCGTACAACGGGTATTGGTAACCTCCACTTCCGAAGTGTACGGCACCGCCCGCTACGTGCCTATCGACGAAAAGCATCCCAAGCAGCCGCAATCGCCCTATTCGGCTACCAAGATTGGCGCCGACGCGATGGCGATGAGTTTCTATAATGCGTTCGGATTGCCGGTGGTGATTGTGCGTCCGTTCAATACCTACGGCCCGCGGCAATCGGCCCGCGCCATCATCCCTACCATCATTACCCAGATAAAGAACGGGATGAAAACCATCCGGCTGGGCGATTTAACCCCTACACGCGACTTCAATTTTGTAAAAGACACCTGTCGCGGCTTTATCGAGCTGGCGCAATGCGACGCCGCCATAGGGCAGGAGGTGAATGTATGCAGCAATTACGAAATCTCCATGCGCGACACGCTGGAGCTGATTGCCCGGCTGATGCGGGCCGACGTCGAGTTTGTGGAAGACGCGCAACGGCTACGTCCGAAAAACTTGGAAGTATTCCGGTTATGGGGCGATAACACGAAAATCAAGTCGCTTACCGGATTCGAGCCGGCGTATACCATCGAGAGCGGGTTACAGGAAACCATCGACTGGTTTTCCGACCCGGAGAACCTGAAAAAATATAAAGCGGATATTTATAATGTATAACGAGGTAATCGGTTTTATCCGGAGCCTTTATCCGGAAGGAGAGGTAGTACCCTTGTATGCCCCTTGCTTTGTAGGGAACGAGAAGAAATACCTCGAAGCATGTATCGACACTACGTTTGTTTCGAGTGTGGGTAAGTTTGTCGACCGGTTCGAGGAGATGGTGGCCCGATATACCGGTGCGGCTAAGGCCGTGGTTTGCGTAAACGGCACCAACGCGCTCCACATGGCTATGCTGCTGGCCGGCGTTGAGCGCGATGACGAAGTGCTGACGCAGTCCCTTACTTTTATCGCCACGGCGAATGCCATCAGTTATATCGGCGCCCATCCTGTTTTCCTGGATGTAGACCGCGACACGATGGGGTTGTCGGCCGAAGCCGTGAAAAACTGGCTGGCTACGCATGCCGGGCTTAAAGAAGACGGGTGTTATAATAAAACCACCGGCCGCCGCATCAAGGCCTGCGTACCGATGCACACATTCGGCCATCCGGTTAAAATAGAGGAACTGGCGGCCGTATGCGAGGAATACCGAATCGAGCTGGTCGAGGACGCTGCCGAAAGCCTGGGCAGTTTTTACCGGGGGCGCCATACCGGTACGTTCGGCAAGGTAGGCGCCCTGAGCTTTAACGGAAATAAAACCATCACCACGGGTGGGGGCGGCATGCTCTTGTTTCGCGACGAAGAGTTGGGTACATATGCCAAGCATCTCACTACCCAGGCCAAAGTGCCCCACCGGTGGGAGTTCGTACACGACCACATAGGCTATAACTACCGGATGCCGAATATCAATGCGGCACTGGGATGCGCCCAAATGGAGAACCTGGAGCGTTTCGTTGCGGACAAACGCGAAACCGCCGAACAATATAAACGGTTTTTTGCCGGCAGCGAAATCGAATTTTTCGTAGAGCCGGCAAACTGCCGCTCCAATTACTGGCTCAATGCCGTTCTATTGAAGGACAAAGAGGCGCAACAGGAGTTTCTGGCCTATACCAACGACCGCGGGGTGATGACACGGCCTATCTGGCGGTTGATGAATAAATTGCCCATGTTTGCGCATTGCCAGACCGACGGATTGGAAAATACCGCCTGGTTCGAAGAGCGCGTAGTGAATATCCCCAGTAGCGTACGGTTGGATAAATAGCAGTCTGGCTATCGGGTAAAGTTTTCTTTTTGCGAACAACAGCATGAACAATAAACAGTATAATTATGGAATTGACAAAATTTATAGCAGATTTTGCGAATCAGTTTGATGAAACTGACGTTTCTGAATTTAAGGCGGATACTGCATTTCAGGAGCTCGAAGAATGGTCGTCGTTAACTTCTATGTTCTAAAGCTGCCGATACGCCAAGCATGGGTAATTCCGTTTACAGTGCCTCTAAGGGGGCAATCATATCGTATGCCAAATGTTTGGC
>JAJBTJ010000214.1 GCA_020860905.1 Parabacteroides sp.
TTTCTGTCAAGAGAAAAAAGGATGACCGCCGGTAGACGCCCTCGCGGCGAGCGAAGTCTGTGCTTATATCTAAAATTAATTTTTGTCATGTACTTTCGTATGCAGGTAATCAAACAAAGCCGCACTTCAATCCGATTTTAACGGATTACCGCGTTACTGCGGGAGCGCGGATTAAAAAGCCGGCTTTATCTTTACGCTTTTTTATTAACTCCCCTTTCATTTATCCTTTTCCGGAACGAAATATCTTAATATCTTTACGCCACGAATAGCCTATTTAATTTATCAATATCATGAATATTAAAACGATTACCTGTTGTTTCGCCCTGTTGGGCACGACAGCTTTCGCTCAACGCAACGAATGGCGCGACCCGGAAACGAATGCCGTGAACCGCGCTCCGATGCACACCAACTATTTCGCATACGAATCGGCCGGGAAAGCGCTGGCCGGAGTAAAAGAAACTTCCGGAAACTTTTTAAGCCTGAACGGGCCGTGGAAATTCTTCTGGGTAAAGAATTCCGATGCCCGTCCTACCGACTTTTACCGCACCGACTACAACGACAAGGGATGGAATACCTTGAACGTACCCGCCGTATGGGAACTGAACGGCTACGGCGACCCGATTTACGTAAACGTAGGATACGCCTGGCGGAACCAGTTTAAAAACAACCCGCCCGAAGTTCCGGTAGAAAATAATCATGTAGGCTCGTACCGCCGGGAAATCACGGTTCCCGCCGATTGGAAAGGAAAGGAAATATTCGCTCATTTCGGCTCCGTTACGTCCAATATCTACCTTTGGGTAAACGGGCAGTATGTAGGGTACAGCGAAGACAGCAAGCTAGAAGCCGAGTTCAACCTCACCCGGTACCTCAAGCCGGGTAAAAACCTGATTGCTTTCCAAGTGTTCCGCTGGTGCGACGGCACCTACCTCGAAGACCAGGACTTTTTCCGTTATTCGGGAGTAGGACGCGACTGCTACCTGTATGCACGCAATCCCAAATACATCGCCGATATACGGGTGACACCCGACCTCGACGCCGCCTATAAAGATGCTACCTTAACCGTGCAACTTACCCTGTCGGGCAAAGCGGCCGGCTCGAAAGTGCAATTAGAGTTACTGGATAAAAACGGGAACCGGGCGGCTGCAACCGAAGTAAAAGCTGCCGGCAAAACGGAAACCGTGATTCAGGTAGCCGACCCGGCGAAATGGTCGGCCGAGATTCCGAACCTGTATACGTTAGTAGCCACGCTGAACGACAACGCCGGCAAAGCAATCGAAGTAATCCCGGTTAAAGTGGGGTTCCGGAAGGTGGAAATAAAAAACGCCCAGTTGCTCGTAAACGGACAGCCGGTACTGATTAAAGGCGCCGACCGGCACGAAATGGACCCGGGTACGGGTTATTACGTGTCGCCCGAACGGATGCTCCAGGATATAAAAATCATGAAACAGTACAACCTGAATGCGGTTCGTACGTGCCATTATCCGGACGATAACCGTTGGTACGATTTGTGCGACGAATACGGTATCTACGTAGTGGCCGAAGCAAACGTAGAATCGCACGGAATGGGTTACGGGGAAGAAACACTGGCTAAAAATCCGTCGTACGCCAAAGCGCACCTCGAACGCAACCAGCGGAACGTACAACGCGGCTGGAACCATCCTTCCATCATTACCTGGTCGTTGGGGAACGAAGCCGGGTTCGGCCCGAACTTCGAGGCTTGTTACCGGTGGATTAAAAACGAAGACAAGAGCCGTCCGGTACAGTACGAGCAAGCGCGCACGGGCGAATCGACCGATATTTTCTGCCCGATGTACTACAATTATACCGATTGCGAGAAATATGCGCAAAGCGATGCCGCCAAACCCCTTATACAATGCGAATATGCACATGCGATGGGTAACTCGCAGGGCGGATTCAAGGAATACTGGGATTTGATACGGAAATATCCGAAGTACCAGGGCGGATTTATCTGGGATTTCGTCGACCAGTCGGCCCGCTGGAAAAATGCCGACGGCGTGGAAATATACGGATACGGGGGCGACTTCAACCGTTTCGACGCTTCCGACAACAATTTCCTGGATAACGGGTTAATCAGCCCCGACCGCGTGCCTAACCCTCACATGGATGAGGTAGGTTATTATTACCAGTCGGTTTGGGCTACTCCGGCCGACTTGCAGCGCGGCGAAATCAATGTGTACAACGAAAACTTCTTCCGTGACCTGTCGGGGTATTACGCCGAATGGCAATTGATTGCCGACGGGGATATTTTGCAAACCGGCTTCGTTACCGATTTGAATGTGGCTCCGCAGAAAACGGAGAAGATACAGTTGGATTACGATTTGTCGGCCGTTCCAGCAGGAAAAGAAACGGCGTTGAATATCGCTTTCAAGCTGAAAAAAGCGGAAACATTATTGCCGGCCGGCCATACGGCTGCGCACAACCAACTGGTTATCACGCCGTATGTTCCCGAAAAGCTCGCACTGGCCAACGAAGCCGATTGCGCGAACTGTGTGGTAATCACGCCCGAAATAAAAACGAACGAGCGGAATTACTTAGTGGTTTCGAACGATAAATTTACGGTGGAGTTCGATAAAGAGAACGGATTCCTTACCAAATACGAAGTGAACGGCCGGGATATGCTGGAAACCGGATACGCCCTTACGCCTAACTTCTGGCGTGCTCCTACCGATAACGATTACGGAGCCGGATTGCAATTGCGGTATAAAGCGTGGAAAAACCCGGAACTCAAGCTCGTTTCGCTCGATCAGGAAATGACCGACGGTATGGCGCTGGTAAAGGCCGAATACGAACTGAAAGCGGTTTCGGCCAAATTATATCTTACTTACCTGATTAACAACCAGGGCAGCGTGTTGGTAAACCAGAAATTAACAGCCGATAAAAATGCAAAGGTATCGCCTATGTTCCGCTTCGGGATGCAGATGCAAATGCCGGAAAACTTCGGACAAATCGAATACTACGGCCGCGGTCCTATCGAAAATTACGCCGACCGGAACAACTCGACCGAGTTGGGCAAGTATCGCCAAACGGTGGCCGAGCAGTTTTATCCGTATATCCGTCCGCAGGAAACCGGTACCAAAACCGATATCCGCTGGTGGAAACAACTCGATAAAGACGGCAACGGACTGGAATTCGTAAGCGAAGCGCCTTTCTCGGCCTCGGCTTTGAATTACACCATCGAGTCGCTCGACGACGGCGACCGGAAAGACCAGCGCCATTCGCCCGAAGTAGAGCCGGTTCCTTTTACCAACCTGTGTATCGACAAGGTACAAATGGGATTAGGCTGCGTAAATAGCTGGGGTACCTTGCCGCTGGAAAAATACATGCTTCCTTACGGCGATTATGAGTTTACGTTCATTATGAAACCGGTGCAACACCAGTTTTGATAGCCGTACCGGATACGGAATCTTATAAACAGCGAGACGCGGAGTCACAGGGAAATCATTTTATTCCTGTGATTCTGTGTCTCTCTGTTTTTCGTAGCGGCCAAGAATGCTACGGATTTTTAAACTCCGCCCCCTCCCCGATTGTTGTACCTACAACATCGACAACACACGGTATTTATGGATTGGAGGATACGGAAACTCAAACTAATCGACGCCAGGCTTTATTTCGTCAGCGCCATCGTCGGCATACTCACCGGTGCGGTAGCCGTTCCTTACCACTACCTGTTGCAGTTATTTTTCAACTTACGCCGCGATTTCTTCAATTCCCACCCGCATTGGTATCTGCATATACCTGTGTTTCTCGCTCTGTGGGGCGTGTTGCTGTTTATCGCCTGGATGGTGAAAAAGATGCCGCTGATTACGGGGGGCGGCATTCCGCAAACCCGCGGCGTGATTAACGGACGCGTTACATACAAACATCCTTTTATCGAGCTGATTGCCAAATTTACCGGCGGCATACTGGCTTTAAGCGCGGGATTGTCGTTGGGACGCGAAGGCCCGTCGGTACAAATCGGGTCGTATGTAGGCTCGCTGGTATCCAAATGGACGCATATCCTGGCCGGCGAACAGAAACAATTGCTCGCTGCCGGCGCGGGCGCCGGACTGGCAGCCGCTTTCGCCGCCCCGCTTTCGTCGTCGTTGCTGGTTATCGAGTCGATCGAGCGTTTCGATGCGCCTAAAACGGCTATCACCACGTTGCTTGCCGGCATCATGGCCGGGGGCATAGCCAGCATGACCTTCACTACCAACCCGTATCACCTGATAGATGCGACCGCACCGGTTTTATCCGTGGCCTCCCAAATCAAACTCTATTTGCTGTTTGCCGTAATCGTATCGGTTTTCGGGAAAATCTATTCCGCTGTTATCGTTTACTTCAAGAACTTGTATCCGGCCATCAAGCAACCGACGTATGTAAAGCTGTTTTTCCTGATGGTGATGGCTTATACCTTGTCGCTTACCGTGGTCGACCTTACCGGCGGGGGCGAGCAATTCCTGATGATGCAAGCGATGGGCGGCAGCAACGACCTGGCCTGGGTAAGCATCATGATGCTGCTTCACTTCCTGTTTACCGTATTTTCTTTCGCCTCGGGCTTACCGGGAGGAAGTTTCATCCCCACTCTGGTAACAGGCGGCTTGTTCGGCAAAGTGTTTGCCTTGATTCTTATCCGGTACGGGGTTATCGGCCCGGAAAACGTGAGCTATATCATGCTGATAAGTATGGCGGCTGTATTGATTGCCATTGTTCGAACGCCCCTTACGGCTATCGTGTTGATTACGGAAATCACCGGGCATTTCGATGTATTTTACCCGTCGGTGGTAGTGGGTTGCCTTACGTATTATTTTACCGAACTGCTCCAGATAAAGCCGTTCAATGTGACTCTATACGAAGAAATGATCGAGAAGCCGCCTTTCAACAACCAGCAACGGGCCACCTTAGCGGTCGAAATCATGAACGGCTCGTATCTCGACGGGAAGCAAGTGGATACGTTGCCTATGCCGGTAGGATGCCGGATTACCAATATCCACCGCGACCGTAAGAACTTCGCGCCAGCCGGGCAAACGCTGCTGCCGGGCGACCAGGTAACCATCGAACTCAACAGCCAGGACATCGAAAAGCTGTACGAGCCGTTGGTGAGTATGGCGAATATCTATTAAAAAACGAACGGGATAAACAGACGCTATATATATACCATGTAGGGAAACAGCCGTTGCAGCCCGCTATGCAACAGCTGTTTCCCTGTGAATCTATGTTCCGTTTTGCGGTTAGCAGCTCACCGCAAAACGGTCGTCCTATTCCTCTTTCAAAGAGAAAGAGTTTCCGAATATGTTTCGCCGAAACGGTTAACTACTTCCGCTTTAATAGTTTTTGCTCCGGAAGAAGGACGGCAACGGAATAAGTGACGGGTGCGGTACCCCGACCGTTTGCCGTGCATGGCGATATAAGCCTGGTCTTCATCGTCGAAACGCTCCATCGCGCCTATCAGCTTGCCGTCTTCATACCAACGCACCTGGTAGGAAGTGTCCCAATCCCATACGTTCGCCACTACATACTCCGGCTGCGTTTCGAACGTTCCGGGAGCATACAACCGGAATTGGTAAGAAGCGGGCTGCGCGGTCGCTTTATAACGCCATTTTACTTCGTTTCCTTTCACGTTTACCACCAGGTAGCCGTTCGGAGCACCGCAACGGTTTACATGCCCGGCCCACCAGGCACCGCAAGCCGCCCCGATATTATGCTCGTAAAACGAGGGCGTTACTTCGCGGTTCTCGAAATAATGGGTATGGCCTTCGAACAGGTTTACCCGGTAAGGAGACAGAATAGCCAAGAGCTCTTGTGCATCCCGGATGTTGGCACGGGCGCTGTCGGTAGTATTGAATGCAGGGGCGTGCATGTTCACGAAGACCTGTGTATCCGGCTTTACATAACTCAAATCCTTTTTCAACCAGTTTAATTGTTCCTCACCCAACCGCTCGGTGTATTTTTTATTGCCTGTATAGTCGATACTTTTTAAGGCTACCACGTGTACAGGGCCTACGTTGAAAGAATAATTCACCGGGCCGAAGGTATTTTCGTAATCGCATTCGGCATATCCGTCGCCTTGCCCGGCCCTATTGTGACGGTCTTTGCAGGCCAAGTTGAAATCGTGGTTGCCTATGGTCTGGAAGAAAGTAATGCCCAACCCAGACAACGATTCTTTATAAGGCCCGTACAAATGCATGGCATCCCATACCAAGTCGCCCAGTACCATGCCGTACACCTCTTTTCCGCTTTGCGCCTGCACTGTCTGTTTCAAGTCGGGAACCGTTTCGTTGCAGAACCGGTTCAACTGCTCCTCGTTCATTACCTGCGGATCGGAAATCGCTATATAAACGAACTCTTCTGCCGGTTGCCGGCGTTCGGTCAACGTAAAGTCATAGCTACCGCCGTTTCTGGGCTTCAGTTCCCGGTAAAAACCGTCGGCAATACCGTTCGTAACCGGTATTTCGTATGCCGCCGGTACCGACAGGTATACGAACCGGCTTTGCGACAAATCCGAGGTAAGTGCATACTCGCCTTTCTCGTTCGTTTGCACGAAGTTAACGCCGTCGGTTACCACCACGTCTTTTACAGGTTTTCCGAACTGGTTGCTTACGGTTCCTTTTACCTGCTCTGCATTTCCGTTTCCGGAAGCCACGGCAACCGTACTGCCCAGGAAAAGCCAGAAGAAAAGAAAAATACTGAAAATCATTGTTTGCTTGTTCATCTGATTCGCTTGTTTTTAAAATATATACTTCAAACCTATCTGTAGCTGCCAGGGATTACCGGAAGGCGTTACTTTCCCGGCATTCGCATTTACTTTATAGCGGTAAGTTTTCGAAACGGGGTCGAAGCCGGTTACCGTGTACAACGACTGTTTGCCCAACGCGTGCGACAAGCCTTTCTCTTTGTCGAACAGATTGGCGACATTGAATAAATCGACCGACAATTGAAGCCGTTGGCGCTTATAAACCGTGAAATCCTTGCTGACGCGGATATCCCACGTACCGTAAAACTTATTTACGCCGCCGTTACGCTCGGCTACACGCCCTTTGTTTTTTAAAATATACTCCTTAAAACTCGGCTCCACATCAGGGTCGGCCAGCAAAGAAGCGAGCCCGTCTCGCACGGCAGCCGGCGTATCCGGGCTGTCGGCGTCGAAAATGTATGCCAGGTCGTTGCCGCTAACAAAGTCGCCGTTAATATTCCCGTTCACTACCGCCGAATACCGGGTGCCGCCTATCCCGCTGTAACGCACGCCGACATTCACGCCCCAAAACGAAGGCGCGTTTCCATAAAATACCACCTTGTGGCGGAATTGGGTATCCGAATAGTTCATCCGGCTCAAATCGCGCGGGTCGTCTACCACCTGCCGGTATAAAGTGGCGCTGTTGGCCACATTCCCGTTATAAGAAGTATTGTCTTTCGAGTCGTTCCAGGTATAGCTCAACGACACTTCGCCGTCGCGGAAATACCGGTAGGTAACATCGGCCACCAAGGCGTAGGTGTTCACTTTCCCTTCGCTTACCAGCTCCAGCACACGGCCCAGCCTTCCCGACTTCTTTCCTTGCGTCCAGTCTGTATTGCCGGTTTGAATATCGATACTTTCAGCCGGCACATACACACCCCGGTTTGCCTCGTTGCTCAAACGGAAGTAAGGCGCGTCGGCCATATTGCGGTCTACATACATATAGTTGTTCCGGGCATGGGTACCGTAAAAATGAATGCCGGCGCGTAGGTTATCCGTAAAAAATCGGTTGTACGAAAAATTGTATTTATACACAGTAGGCATTTTCAAATCCTTGCTGTTGATATTGAACGTGCCGGTTTTGTCTATGCCCAACCGGTCGAATAACTCTGCTCCGGGAGCAGTTGCCGGATTTTGACGGTAACCGACGAAATCGGCCGTCGGAATGGCATAGTTCTGCGAGGTAATATCTACCGACAACACACGTAAACCGTCGAACAGCAGGTTGTTAATCATGGCGTAATTGTTCATGTTCGAGCCCATGATTCCGCCTCCCGCCCGGATAATATCGGTATGTTTGTCGTTGATGTCCCAGGTAAACTGTACACGGGGTTGCGCCTGGAAAGCAGCTACTTTATGGGTAGTACTCAAACCCAATTCCTGCCGTAACAGCAGGTTGTCGTTCGGGTTAGCGAAATAGTGCGTATAATCGCCCCTCAAGCCTACGGTTACATCCGCGCCGGCGAATAATTTCACCCGGGCTTGTGCATACAGTGCGCCGTTCATTACGTCCTGGGTTACCGTAGGGTCGCCTACAGCTATTTCCCGCGCATACCGGTAAGGCGTGTTGTTTTCGAAAGCCTCCATGCCGCTGTAATAAAAACGGCCGTTCATCTCGCTCGTTGCCAGTGAATTGAGATGGGTATACATCAAATCCGCCCCGAAAGTATAATCGATACGGCCGGTATTCAGGTAAAAGTTATCGACTACCTGGAGCACGTTATTCTTAAATTTCTCCGGAAGATAACGCTGGTCGCCCAATTGGATACTGGCTAACTTATACTCTTCGCCATCGATAGCGGAGGTTATGTTCTGCACGATAGCCCTCGGGATATTAGCCGAAGGTAAAAGCGAGTTTACGGTTCCGTGGTCCATCGAATAGAGATACTGTACCTTCAGCTCGTTGGTAGAACGCGGCCCCGTTACCGTACGCAAAGAAGCCAACAGGCTGTTGTCGGTGGATAAATTACTGCCATATACTTCGTACAAATTAATCGTACTGTTATCATTCGTTCCCTGGTTATTCATGTCGCGATTATAATTATTCCGGAGGGTGAGCAGGTTTGTGGCATTGATTTGCCAGTCGACCCGGGCGAACACGCTGCTCGAATTGCGGCGTTTGTCGAACGAACCGATTTGGGGCGCCCCGGATACGCCGTATTGGTTACGGGCTATATCCACGAACTTATTCAGGTTTTTCTGCGAAATACCGTACAACTTCTCGTCGTTTACGGAATGAATATCGCCTATCAGCAACGGACGCGCATCCAACTGCTGGTCCCAGGCTACGAAAAAATGCAGGCGGTCTTTGATAACTGGGCCGCCCAGCGAAACACCGAACTGCGAAATAGAGTATTCGTCGCTTTTCCTGTTTCCGCGGGTATCGTATTTGCTCGAAAGGAAGTCGGCCCGTTCGTACGCGAAAGCGGAGCCGTGAAACTCGTTTGTTCCCGATTTCGTTACCGAGCTGATTGTACCGCCTCCGGAACGTCCTAATGTTACATCGTAGTTATTCGTTACCACTTCGAACTCGCGGATCGCTTCCATGGAAACCAGATACGGCCCCCGGTTGGTGGTTCCGCTCGAATAAGCGCTTTTTGCCGTCATCCCGTCGATGGTATACGAAGTGGAAGAGGCTAACTGACCGGCGATATTGCTGCCGGAGCTTAACGGCGACAGGTCGGTAAGGGAAGTAAAGTTACGGCCGTTTACCGGCAATGTAGCTATATCCTTGGCCGAAACAGCGGTGGAAGAACCAGAAGTAGACGCTTTGTTTTTCAAGCTGTTGGCTACTACCTGCACTTCGGCTATGTTTACGGTTTTCTCGCTCAGCCGGAAATCGACCCGGAGCACGTCGCCTTGGTTGAGTGCATAATTCGATTTTGTTTGGTCGCCATAACCGATATAGCTTACTTTTACGGTATAAGGCGAGCCCAACGGCAATTGTTTCAGCACGTAATCTCCGTTCAACGAAGTGGTGGTACCCGTAGTAAAACCGGTCGACTCGTTTTTAACCACGACTGTGGCGCCGATTACCGGTTCCTTCTCCTCATCCAGTACGTACCCGGTTACGGTTCCGGTGGTAGAAGCCTGCGCCCATAATTGTTGGTTACACAAAAGACAGCTTATACATAACAGCCATCCGAAATGTTTTTTCATCATATCATACTCTTTTAAGTTCACTGCAAAAGAAGAGCACCGGTATGACAACCTGATTGCAGGGCAAAGACAAGCAAAAGACAAGTAAATGACAACATTGTTTAAACCGTACAGTTCCGTATATTCTTTTTCCGGAACCTACCGGCCGCACACAAACAAAAAAGCGGAGCACAGCGTTTTTCCAACTGCTGTGCCCCGTAACTCCTTACCGGCCTGGTAATCCGCACTTATCCGGCTTCGGAAAAGCGTTACTTTTCGTCTAGCGTTTTAATAACAGCCGAAGCGATTTTAGAAGTCGACTTCCTGCTGATTTTACGCAGCTTTTCGGGGTTTTCGAGGTTCATGGAGGTAAAATAGTTATTTCCCCGCAGGATTTCATGCTTATCCGGGTCGAATAACGAATAACTTACAATATGGAACAACGTGCGCAAGGGCCGTTCCTGCCATTGGAGGTAATGCTGATTCAGTACCAGCAGATAATCGGCGCCGGCTTTGTCGAGGATGCTTTTTATTTCTTCTGCCGGCACGGCCGACAAGTCTGCATAACTATCCTGGCTCTCTCCTTTTACTTCGATTTCGTTCAATACGGGCTCCGGGACAAAGGCGGATGCTGCCGGGATAAACCTGTACCGGCCGTTTTTCGATTCCAAAGCGATATTATCGGCTATAATCGTATTGTATTCCTGCGCAATGCTATCTTCGGGCAGCCCGGTTTCTTCGGCAATCATGCCGTTGTAGAAATAGTTGGACTTTACGTTGTCGGCAAGCCCCACTATCAAAACCTGTTTTGCAGGGGGAACTGTGCTTTCGCCTTCTTTTCCGGCATACCCCGTAACCGTACCCGCCAAAAGCAGGCACGCAACCATCCATTGGATTTTCATCGTTTTTTTCATTTTCTTTTTTCTTTGGTTTCCGCAGGCAAAAGTATCGCCGGCACATTGCATGAACATGACAAACCGGTAAAAATCACGTTATTTGCAGGCGCTTCAAAGCCGCGACAGTGCGCATACTCTCTATTTTATCGGCCGGCCTCTCGTAAATAGTTGCCGTTTTCTGAATAAAAAGGTAAATTTGCCCTTCCTAAATTAAAAACGGATGAAACGACTCGGGACTATTTTCTTCTTTTTATTGTTACTTTGCCCGCTCACAGCCCAAACCCAGCTAAGCGACCAGGCACAAATCAGCCTGCTTACGGCCGCTCCTTCCGACGAGGAAGTGTTTACCCTTTACGGTCATTCGGCTATCCGGGTAAACGACCCGGAAAATAAAATCGACTGGGTATTCAATTACGGTATCTTCGATTTCAATCAGCCCAACTTCCTTCTGCGCTTCATGTTGGGCAAAACCGATTATATATTGGGAATCAATAAATTCGACGACTACTTTATCGAGTACCAGATACGGGGGAGCGAAGTAACCGAGCAGGTACTGAACCTCTCGGCCGCACAAAAGCAGCAGGTGTGGGCCTACTTACTGTGGAATGCGCTCCCCGAGAACCGCACCTACCGGTACAATTTCTTTTTCGACAACTGCGCCACGCGGCCGCGCGACATTATCGAAAAAGCGGCCGGCGGACAAGTACGGTATGAGGTAACAGACGAAAAGAAGACGTTCCGCGACCTGATTACCCAATGTACCCGTAACCATTCGTGGTACACCTTCGGCTGCGACCTGGTACTGGGAGCGCCTACCGACCGTACGGCCTCGGTACGCGAGGCGATGTTCCTTCCGGTTTACCTGAAAAACGGCGTAGCACAGGCAACGGTAGCTTTGCCCGACGGACAGAACGTTCCGCTCGTGGCTTCCTCGCATATCCTGATAACGGGGACGGCGGAAGAAGCCTCCGATACCCGCTTCACCCCTTTCGTAGCCGGGATGCTGCTTTTGTTGCTTACCGTGCTTATCACCGGCATAGAGTGGCGCCGGAAAACCTATTTCCGGGCGGTAGACATCGTGCTTTTCGCTGTAGCCGGAATAAGCGGGTGCCTGATTTTTTTCCTCTGGTTCGTTTCCGAGCATCCGAGCGTAAACGCGAACTGGAATTTACTTTGGCTGAATCCCGTAGAATTGGTAGCTGCGGTCTTGTTTGCAGTAAAAAAACGGAAGAAGGCTGCATATTGTTATCATTTTATTAACTTTGCAACGCTTACGCTGTTATTAATCGGGTGGAAATGGATTCCGCAACAGATGGAACCGGCATTTATTCCATACATACTCACCCTTTGGACACGCTCCGGATACGGCGTTTACAGATTTATAAAGAGAAGATAACGAATGAGAAAATTATTAACGTCGCTGATTGCCGTGCTGGTGATTTCGAACATACAAGCACAGCAACCGTCCGCTCCGAAATTGGTGGTATGCATCACGGTGGATCAGCTGCGCGGAGATTATATAGAATACTTTTACAACACATTCGGCGAGAAGGGGTTCAAACGGTTATTGAACCAGGGTATCGTATACAACAATATCCGTTTCGAGTTTGCCAATGTAGACGAGGCCACTTCGATAGCCACCCTGTTTACGGGTACCAATCCCTGTTTTCATGGCATTACGGGGAACCGGCGGTTCAATTTCGACAACGAAAAGGCCGTGTCGTGCCTGAACGACTCCGAATACCTCGGAAACTATACGTCCGACCATTATTCTCCCCGCAACTTATTCAGCTCCACCGTTGGCGACGAGTTGAAAATCGCCTCGAAAGGAAGAAGCGACGTATATGCCATCGCACCGCTGGCCGAACAGGCAATCCTTTCGGCCGGACATGCCGCCAACGGCGCTTTCTGGCTCGACCATACTTCCGGGAATTGGGCTACCACTACCTATTATAAAGGTATGCCGTGGTATGTAGACCGTTCGAACAGCGGCGTGGAAGCGCTGCCGGCACGCATCGGCACTACGGTATGGGAACCGGTGATGCCGCTGGCCGATTACCGGGCGTTTCCTTACTTGCTCGACGACCTGCCTTTCCGGTATGCCTTCAATCCGCAGGCCGCTCAATGCTACACCGATTTTAAAACCTCGCCTTTCATCAACAGCGAAGTAACGCGCCTGGCGTTGCAGTTTATCGAATACGACGGTTTCGGTACACGCGCTTGTCCGGATATGATGTCGGTTACCTATTACGCAGGCAATTACCGGCTCCTGGCAGACAAGGAATATACGCGCGAAATACAAGACACGTATATCCGGCTCGATAAAGACATCGCCACGCTGCTCGATGGCATAGATAAAAAGGTGGGATTGACCAATACGTTGGTGGTTTTTACCGGCACCGGCTATTACAGGAGCGAAGAAAGCTATGCCGACGGACTGGCTGTAAGCCGCGGACAATTCCACCCCGACCGGTGCGTGGCGCTGCTGAATATGTACCTGATGGCAATTTACGGACAGAAAAGCTGGGTGAAAGGGTATTACGACAACCAGATTTACCTGAACCGGAAGGCTATCGAAGACGATAAGCTCGACTTGAACGAAATACAAACCAAAGCAGCCGATTTCGTACTCGAGTTCAGCGGCGTACAACATGTTACCACCGACCGGCGCCTGCGCTCGGGATATTGGAACGAAAACACGGCCGATTTCCGGAACGGCACGCACCACCTGTACCGGGGCGATTTGATTATAGAGCTGCAACCGGGCTGGACCATCGCCGAAGGAAAAGCGAAAACCCAGCCGAACGTGATACGCAACAACGCGGTAATCACACCGCTCGTATTTATGGGCAATGGACTCCGGCCGCAACACATCCACCGCGAAGTGAAAGCGACCGAGGTAGCGCCTACCATCACCCATGTATTGAGAATCAGGCCGCCTAATGCCTGTAAGCAAACCCCGCTTTTCGAACTGATTACTCACTGACTGATTTACGAATAAAATAAAACAACATACACTATGGGATTTAATGAATTTATGACGAAGTTGTTTGGCAACAAGTCACAACGCGACCTGAAGGAAATACAGCCGTACGTAGACAAAATCAAGGCGGTATACCCTTCCATTGAAAAACTTTCGAACGACGAGTTACGTGCCAAAACCGACGAAATAAAGCAACGTATCCAGGATTACGTCACCGCCGAGCGGAAACAAGTAGAAGAAATCCGCAGCAGCGTGGAAGGCCTCGAGCTGGAAGAACGCGAAAACGCCTGGACTGAAGTAGACAAGCTCGAGAAACAGATTACCGAGAAAATGGAAACCGTGCTCGACGAATCGCTTCCGGAGGTGTTTTCCATTATGAAAGAAACCGCCCGCCGGTTCAAGGAAAACCCGGAAGTACGGGTAACCGCCACCCAATTCGACCGCGACCTGGCAGCCAAACACGATTTTGTGGAAATAGACGGCGATACGGCCGTATGGCACAACCACTGGGTTGCCGGCGGAAACGAAATTACCTGGGATATGGTACATTACGACGTACAGTTGTTCGGCGGCGTAGTATTACATAAAGGGAAAATCGCCGAAATGGCTACAGGTGAAGGAAAAACGTTGGTAGCTACCTTGCCGGTATTCCTCAACGCCCTCACCCGTAACGGGGTACACGTAGTAACCGTGAACGATTACCTGTCGAAGCGCGACTCCGAGTGGATGGGGCCGCTGTATATGTTCCACGGACTGTCGGTCGATTGCATCGACAAACACCAGCCCAACTCCGACGGACGCCGGCAGGCTTATAACGCCGACATTACGTTCGGTACCAACAACGAGTTCGGGTTCGATTACCTGCGCGACAACATGGCTATTAGCCCGACCGACCTGGTACAACGCAAACATAACTATGCCATCGTCGATGAAGTAGACTCCGTATTAATCGACGACGCCCGTACGCCGTTAATTATTTCCGGGCCTATCCCCCGCGGCGAAGAACAACTGTTCGAACAATTCCGCCCGAACGTGGAAATCGTTTTCAATGCGCAAAAGAATTTGTGTACCAAGTTGCTTACCGAAGCGAAAACCAAAATGGCGAGTTCCGACCAGAAAGTGCGCGACGAAGGCTCCCTCCTGCTCTACCGCTCGTTCAAAGGTTACCCGCGCAACAAAGCGCTTATCAAATATCTGAGCGAGCCGGGCATCAAGGCCGCTATGCTGAAAACGGAAGAGTTGTACATGGCCGAGAATATGCGGAACATGCACCTGGTTACCGACGACCTGTATTTCGTAATCGACGAAAAGAACAACAGCATCGAGTTGAGCGACAAAGGTATCGACTTGCTGACAGGAAATACCGACGACCCGCACTTCTTCGTGTTGCCCGACATTGCCGCCGAGTTGTCGCAACTGGATAACATGCAGGGGACGGAAGAGGAAATACAAGCCAAAAAAGACGAGATATTAGCCAATTATTCCGTAAAGTCGGAGCGCGTGCATACCATCAACCAATTACTAAAAGCGTATACGTTGTTTGAAAAAGACGACGAGTATGTAGTAATGGATAACAAGGTGATGATTGTAGACGAGCAAACGGGCCGTATCATGGACGGACGCCGTTACTCCGACGGGTTGCATCAGGCTATCGAGGCGAAAGAACGGGTAAAAGTGGAAGCCGCTACCCAGACGTTCGCCACCATTACGTTACAGAATTATTTCCGTATGTACCATAAACTGTCCGGTATGACCGGTACGGCCGAAACGGAAGCAGGCGAATTCTGGGACATCTACAAGCTGGATGTCGTAGTGATTCCCACCAACAAGCCTATCGCCCGTAACGACATGAACGACCGGATTTACAAAACCAAGCGGGAAAAGTACTCGGCCGTAATCGAAGAAATCGTTGCGCTGGTAAATGCCGGGCGCCCGGTACTGGTAGGTACTACCTCGGTTGAAATCTCCGAGTTGCTGAGCCGGATGCTCAACTTGCGGAAGATTCCGCATAACGTATTGAATGCGAAGCTGCACCAGCGTGAAGCCGACATCGTGGCGCAGGCCGGACAAAAAGGAACGGTAACGATTGCCACGAACATGGCCGGACGCGGTACCGACATTAAGCTGTCGCCGGAAGTAAAAGAAGCCGGCGGTTTGGCCATCATCGGTACGGAACGGCATGAGTCGCGCCGGGTAGACCGCCAGTTACGCGGACGTGCCGGACGCCAGGGCGACCCGGGCTCGTCGGTATTCTTCGTATCGCTCGAAGACGACCTGATGCGTTTGTTCGCCTCCGAAAAGATAGCCGGCCTGATGGACCGCCTTGGATTCAAAGAAGGCGAAGTACTGGAGCACAGCATGTTGAGCAAATCGGTAGAGCGCGCCCAGAAAAAGGTGGAAGAAAACAATTTCGGCATCCGGAAACGCCTGCTGGAGTACGACGATGTAATGAACTCGCAACGAAACGTAGTATATACGCGCCGCCGGCACGCCCTGATGGGCGAGCGTATCGGCCTCGACGTACTGAATACGATTTACGATACGTCGAACGCCATTGTAGAACAACACGCCGACAACAACGATTACGAAGGGTTCAAGCTGGAGTTGTTCAAGACGTTCGCGATGGAATGTCCGTTCACGGAAGAAGAGTTCCGCAATACGAAGCCGGCCGACCTGAGCGAGAAGTTGTTCGATGCGGCGTTACAGGCGTTCAAACGCAAGATGGAGCGCCTTACCCAGGTAGCGCATCCGGTTATCAAACAAGTGTACGAAACGCAGGGAGCCATGTACGAAAACATACTGATTCCCATTACCGACGGAAAGCGGATGTACAACGTATCGTGCAACCTGAAAGAAGCATACGAAACGGAGTCGAAAGGCATTGTAAAGGCTTTCCAGAAATCCATCGTACTGCACACCATCGACGACTCGTGGAAAGAGCACCTGCGTGAAATGGACGAACTGCGCCATTCGGTACAGAATGCCAGCTACGAAAACAAAGACCCGTTGTTGATTTACAAATTGGAGTCGTATAACCTGTTCAAGGGCATGGTGGATACGATGAACCGGAAAACAGCAGCTATCCTGATGCGGGGCCAGATACCGGTACGCGAGCCGGAAGCGGTACGCGAAGCCGCTCCCGAACAAAAACAGGATATGAGCCGTTACCGCACGCAGAAAGACGACATGGATGCACCGGCCCGGCAAGGCGGCGCTCCGCAACAACCGCCGAAACCGAAACAGGAGCCGGTACGGGTGGAGAAACGGGTAGGTCGCAACGACCCATGTCCTTGCGGAAGCGGCAAGAAGTATAAGAATTGCCACGGAAAGGGTTTGTAACGGACCTGTAGCATAAAACAGAAAAAGGCTGTCGCCGGGAAATACCGGTCACGGCCTTTTTTATTTCTTTCCTGCCGGATAAAGGCAAAGGCAGGGATATTCAGTAAACAAGAAATTTTTTCAGGCTTACCCGGATAAAACCGCTTTTATGCTGTCCTTTTTATCCGTTCATCGTAATGAAAACTGTATCCTTAGCTTGCGGATGTATATCCTTAAGCTACGGATGTCCGTCCGC
Source organism: Parabacteroides sp. (assembly GCA_020860905.1). GTDB lineage: Bacteria > Bacteroidota > Bacteroidia > Bacteroidales > Tannerellaceae > Parabacteroides_B. Next base: position 17,322 of record JAJBTJ010000214.1, read on the forward strand.
AGGCTGCGGACGAACATCCGCAACCTGCGGATAGAGTTTGTATCTGCATAAAACCGGTTTTTGTCCGGCATAAAAAAGGAATATCCGGTAAACGAATCGCTTTTATATCGAAGAGAGAGATGGTTTTTATCAGGAGTGTTTAGTTCGGATTACGCCTTAAAGCTATTCAATCGCAAAGCGCTCAACACCACCGACACGGAACTGAGCGACATGGCCGCCGCCGCAATCATCGGATTCAGTAACGGGCCGCCGAAAATATATAAACCGCCCATCGCGACCGGTATGCCGATTACGTTGTAACAAAACGCCCAGAAAAGATTCCGCTTGATATTGCGAATCGTGGCATGCCCTAACTTTATGGCCGTATACACATCGATAATACTGTTCTTTACCAGCACCACATCCGCCGATTCGATGGCAATATCCGTACCCGAGCCCACAGCGATGCCCACATTCGCCTGCGCAAGTGCAGGAGCGTCGTTAATACCGTCGCCCACCATCGCCACGATTTCACCGGCCGCCATCAACTCCTTGATTTTTGCCGCTTTATCCTGAGGCATCACGTCCGAGAGCACTTCCGTAACGCCGAGGTCGGCCGCTATCGCTTTGGCGGTGCGCCGGTTATCGCCCGTCATCATCACGAGCTTCAAATGCAATCCTTGTAGCAAGGCAATCGTTTCGCGGATTTCTACCTTTACCGTATCGGCCAAGGCGATAATACCGATTACCACCCCGTCGTATACCACGAATACCGGCGTTTTTCCTTCTTCCGACAACTGCTCCAACCGTTCCGTCCAGGCTGTTACCTCTATCCCCTGCATATCCATATACAACTTATTTCCGATTAGCAACGGCACGCCGTTAAGCATCCCTTCTATTCCGCGCCCGGTTACGGCGCTAAAAAAAGTAACCGGCTCGAGCGGAATATCCCGACTCTTCGCCTCGCGCACGATAGCCTCGCCCAGCGGATGCTCGGAGCCTTGCTCGGCCGATGCGGCCAACCGGATTATTTCCGTTTCACCGATACGCGAAGTGGGAATCACATCCGTTACGTACGGTTTCCCTTCGGTAAGCGTTCCCGTTTTGTCGAAAACCACCGTGGTTACTTTATCCATCACTTCCAGCGCTTCGGCATTCTTAAACAACACCCCGTTTTGCGCCCCTTTCCCGGTGGCCACCATAATGGCCGTAGGCGTAGCGAGCCCCAAGGCGCACGGACAGGCTATTACCAATACAGAGACCAGAATCATCAGGGAAAACACGAATCCTTTCCCGGCAATCAGCCAGCCGGCACCCGCCAGCACGGCCAGCACCAACACAATCGGCACGAAATAGCCCGAAATCACATCGGCCAGCCGGGCTATCGGCGCTTTAGAGCCTTGCGCGTCTTCTACCAGCCGGATAATCTGGGAAAGAATCGTATCTTTACCTATCTTGAGCGCCCGCATCGTAACGAAGCCGTTTCGGTTGATGCTGCCGCCTATCAGTTCGTCGCCCGGCGTTTTTTCTACCGGGATGCTTTCGCCGGTAAGCATAGACTGGTCCACCAGAGCGGTTCCCTCCGTGATAATTCCGTCGACCGGCACGCGCTCTCCCGGCTTAATGCGAACCAAGTCGCCTACCTTTATTTCTTCCACCGGAATTACTTCTTCCTTGCCGCCGCGGATAACCGAGCCGGTTTTGGGGGTAAGGTTCATCAATTTTTTAATGGCATCGCCCGTTTTCCCTTTCGAGCGCATTTCCAGGTACTTGCCTAACAACACAAGGGCGATAATGGTAGCGGTCGACTCGAAATACAATCCGTGTACATACGAAAGGTCGCCTTGCAGTATCATTACGAAAGAAAACAGGCTGTAGCCGAACGAAGCGGTGGTGCCCAGCGCAATAAGCGAATCCATATCGGGATGGCCTTTGAACAGGGATTTAAAGCCGGATGTGTAGAACCGGTATCCGGCAGCTACTACCGGAATACACAACAACAACTGTACCCAGGCAAACAGGGCGGGGTGTACAGCCGGGTTCAGCGCCCGGGGAAAAGGAAGCGCGACGCCATGCAGCATCGGCGCCATGGCGATATACAGCAACGGCACCGTAAAAACAGCCGCAATAAAAAACTTGATTCGTTGTACGGTCATCGCCCGGCGTTTGCGCAGTTCCGGGTCGACGGCTTCCGCGAGGTCTAACGGGTTATACCCGCTTTCGGTTATCACCTGTTTAACGGCTTCGGGCGACGTTTCTTTTTCGTTATACGTAACGGCGGCCTGCTCGGTGGCCAGGTTTACCGTTGCTTGCAAAACGCCCGGGGCTTTATTCAACGCTTGTTCCACCCGCGATACGCACGCCGCGCAATGCATGCCTTCTATTCCTATTTTTACCGTTTTCATATTC
>JAJBTJ010000170.1 GCA_020860905.1 Parabacteroides sp.
TTTTCTGTCAAGATAAAAAAGGATGACCGCCGGTAGGCGCCGTCGGCAGACGCCCTCGCGGCGAGCGAAGACTGTTTTTTCTCTTATAGAAGAGAAAACAGGCTTCACCTCGGCATAATCGAAGCAGGGCTTTGTTTCTATCCTCGGTTTGCACTATCTTTGTTTTAAAGAAATTAAAACGAAGATAGACTGCGCCTCGGCATAATCAAACAAAGTTTGTTTTTACCCTCGGTTTGCACTATCTTTGCCGCCTATGAAACCGTATAGATACATCCTGTTTTTTATCCTCATAAGCGTTGCCGCCGCTTTACAGGCGCAACAGGCCGGTACGGAAGGCCGCAACGACGTTCCGCCCGCCGCCCCCCGTTCCGCATCCGCCGTCTTGCCCGATAGCCTGGAGGTACCCGATAATTTTCCGAAAGATACCGTCGCCGCACCGCCTTCGGACAAGGAAGGCAAGAAAGGCTTTTCGCTGGCCGGCCTCTCTTCTTCATCCAGGGCGAACGCCGACAGCGTGCTGGTGGTCGACAGTATTCCGAAAGACACCGTGCGGATACGCGCCTACCGCCTTACCGACCAGTTGGGCGACCCTTACCAGGTGGGGATGGATACCGCCTGGGTGAACTTTTACGGGCAAAGCCAGGTGGAGAACAGCCGGCGCATCGCCATGGGATACCTGGCCAACCTCGGCTCGCCCGAGCAAAGCAAAATATTCACCGAGCGCGCCGAAGAGCACGACTTCGTATTCGCCGACCCGTTCAGCCGGTATTTTATCTGGCCGCAGACGGCTACGTTCTACAATACCAAGATTCCCTATACCAATATTATGTATACCGACGCCGGCGCCAGCGTGAGCCGGCAACAACAGCTCAAGGGAACGCTTACGATGAACTTCGGCCCTAAAATCAATATCGGGGGTGACCTCGACTACATCTACAGCCGGGGGTATTACAATTCGTTGAGCGCCAAGTTGCTCGATTACCGCCTGTTCGGCAGTTTCACGTCCGACCGCTACTCGATTTACGCTTACCTTACCAACGGCAATTTCGTGGTAGCCGAGAACGGCGGTATTACCGACCAGAATTACATTACCCATCCCGACGACTACATCGAAGGGAAACAACAGCTCCAAAGCATCAATATCCCTACTCGCCTCAATAAAACGTGGAACCAGGTGCGCGGGAAATCGTTCTTTTTCACTCATCGCTATAATTTAGGATTCAACCGCGACGTGGAAGTGGCCAGCGAAGATACCACCTTGTCGGTTTTCGTACCCGTTTCCAGTATTATCCATACGTTCGAGTATACGGCCAACCGGCGCCGTTTCAAGTCGGAAGACCCGAATATCGACCAGGTGTACGGCACCGACTACATCCCCGGGCTTCCTAACGATACCACCAGTTACTGGAGCCTGAAAAATACCCTCGGCCTTTCCATTCGCGAGGGTTTCCAGGATTGGGCCAAGTTCGGCCTCTCGGCTTTCGTTACTTTCGAGAAACGGCGTTTCACGCAGCCCGACTCGGTTGCCATCGAAGTGGTAAAGGCCGACGAAGCCTTGCCCGAAGGTTCGCGTCCGGCCAATCGTATCCGGCAGGTTACCGACGAATATTCGCTTACCGTGGGAGCCGAACTGGCCAAGCGGCAAGGTAAGATATTAACCTATAACGCCCGCGGCGAGCTGGCTTTGCTGGGCGACGACATCGGCGAGTTCCGCGTAACGGGCGAACTGGAAACACGCTTCAAACTGTTTAAGAAAGACGCTTCCATCCGGGCGCACGGGTATATTAAAAACACCCGGCCGGCTTTTTACCAGCGCAGTTTCCATTCGAAATATTTCTGGTGGGACAACGATTTCAACGATGTGCAGCGCATCTTTGCCGGCGCCGATATCCGGCTGGCTTCCACCCGTACGCAACTGTCGGCCGGAGTGGAAAGTATACAGAACTATATTTACTATAACCGGGCCGGGTTACCCGAGCAACACGGTAAAAACCTGCAAGTGATTACCGCCCGGGTAAAGCAGGATTTGCATTACCGGGCCCTGAACTGGGAGAACGATGTGGTGTACCAGTTGAGCAGCGATAAAAGCGTATTGCCGTTGCCGCAGCTCAGCCTGTACTCCAACTTTTATTTCGCTTTCCGGCTGTTCAAGGTGCTCGATTTGCAGCTCGGTACCGACCTGCATTTGCAAACTGCCTATCATGCGCCGTATTACCAGCCGGCTACCATGCAGTTCCAGGTACAGGACGCGGTAAAGGTGGGCAATTACCCCCTGATGAACGTATATGCCAACGTGAAGCTGAAGCAGGCCCGTTTTTACGTGATGATGTATAACGTAAGCCAGTACTTCGCTTCGCCCGATTATTTCTCGCTGGCCTATTATCCGCTCAACCCGCATATATTCGAGATGGGTATCGCCGTTTTATTTAATAATTAAGCCTATGAACCGGAAATTGTACGTCGTTTACGGCATTTTATTAGTTATCGCTTTGTTTACGATGGGGTTGTTGTGGAAGTTCAGCCACAGGGAAACGGTGCTGTCGCCGCGCGATTTCCCGGAGATACGGGCGGAAGGCGTGCTGCGTATCGTAACCGAGTACAATCCGGTAGGGTATTACGTGGCGGGCGATACCGTAGAAGGGTTCCAGTACGAGCTAAGCCGTGCCATCGCCGACTTGTCAGGCCTGGAAGTGGAAATGCAGCTCGAAATGAACCTCGACAACAGTTTCTCGGCGCTCGAGGGGAATAAGTGCGACATCGTGGCGCGCAACCTCCCCGTTACTTCCGAATGGCGCGACGATTATTTGTTTACCGACCCGGTGATGCTTAACAAACAGGTGCTGGTGCAACGTGCCGTTGATTCCGGCCATCCTGTGCAACCGATTCGCAACCAGCTCGACCTGGCGGGGAAAACGCTTTATATCCCTCAGCATTCGCCTGGTAAGGTGAGGCTCCAGAACCTGCAACACGAGATAGGGGATACCATTTATATCCGCGAGGATTCGTTGTACTCGTCCGAACAACTGATTATCATGGTTGCCCGAGGCGACATCGACTATGCTGTGTGCGACAAAAAGATTGCCGAGGAGGGGGCGGGGCGTTTCCCGGAAATCGACATCCGTACCGACATCAGTTTCACCCAACTGCAATCGTGGGCGGTGCGGAAAGATTCGCCCCAATTGCTCGATAGCCTGAACAGTTGGTTCCGCCAATTGCGCGACAACGGTGTGTATAACCGGATTTATAAGCGTTACTATGCGGATTGAGGCGGGAGGTGCCTGAGTACTTCGAACTTGGGTTAGCTGGTGTTTGTGTGCTTGTGCCTGAGTACATGACAAAAAATTCCTTTTTCGAAAAAACAGTCTTCGCTCGCTGCGATGGCGTCTGCCGACGGCGCCTACCGGCGGTCATCCTTTTTTCTCTTGACAGAAAATCCCGATTAAGAGAGGCAGTAGCCAAACTTGTTTGGATAATGCCGAGCGTGAGGGATTTATGCAAAAAAGGATGCAAAAAAGGTCAAGGGCTACGTCCGCTTCGCTACATCCCGTCCTTCGTTCGCTAAAAGCCCCGAACTCGCTCCTTTCAGGAGCTCAAACAGCGTGGCTTTTTTCACGCTCTCTTTCGGCCGGTCTGCTTAACGCT
>JAJBTJ010000025.1 GCA_020860905.1 Parabacteroides sp.
CATTGCTTTTTAAGATAGTATCTGAGGCCCGAGGGGCCATACGAAGGGGCCGGTGTTTTTCGGGGCTGGGTAGGAAGAAAGGAGGTGGTGGGCGAACGGGGGCTTTTTCTTTTGTGCGCTCCTTTATGCTACCTGTTTTGTTGCTTGAAATCAATTTTTGCTATGCACATTGGCTTGGATGCCGATGAAACGAAACAAAGAAAGAAATGTTTCGTGCCCGGCAGGGAGCGAGGATGTTAACCGAAGGTATTTTGACAGTTATCAAAAGAACTTTTGATAGCTGTCGAAAGAACTTTTCATAATTGTCAAAAGAACTTTTTACAGTTGTCGAAAGTTCTTTTTATAGCGGTCGAACTGTTTTTGTATGTGATAACCGGTTTCTTTACCGCATCGAACTTACCGGCTTTGTTAGAGAGGCTTGTCGGGGAGGTTGCGTTAAAGGCGGTTTTATCGTACGGCAGGAGTCACCGGCCGATGCCCCTCGCGGCAAGCAACAAGGAACTGCCGGCGCGGCGGTTTATCCTGTTCCAGGAGAGGACGAGATGGCTTTTGCCGGAAAACGGCTTTTCTTATTTTGTTTCTTTCGAAAAAGAAACAAGGCTCTCCGGGCGAGCGAAATCAAATTATCCCCAACATCATGTTACTGAAAATTTATCCTGAAAATCCCAACCAGCGCGACTTGCTCAAAGCCGTGGAAGCGCTTCGCGACGGCGCCCTCGTGATTTATCCCACCGACACCGTATATGCCATCGGTTGCGATGCGTTGAACGTGCGCGCCGTAGAAAAAATCTGCCGCCTCAAAGGCATCAACCCCAAGAAAACCGACCTCTCTATTATCTGTTACGACCTGAGCAACCTCAGCGAATACGCCAAGGTGGGCAACGCCGCCTTTAAGCTCATGAAGAAAAACCTGCCCGGCCCGTTTACCTTTATACTGCCCACCTCGTCCGAGTTGCCCAAGATTTATAAAAACCGGAAAGAAGTGGGTATCCGTGTACCCGATAATGCCATTATCCGCGAAATAGTAAAAGAATTGGGCAACCCCGTACTCACCACTTCCATCCATGACGAAGGCGACGGAATCGAATATTCTACCGACCCGGAATTGATTCACGAAAAATACGAGCACGTCGTAGCCTGCGTTATCGACGGCGGTTACGGACACACCGAAGGCTCTACGGTAGTGGATTGCACCGCCGAGCCTTTCGAAGTGGTACGGCAGGGAAAAGGAGTGCTGCTCCTTTGATTTTCTTCTCCTGTAGCGATATGTTAGTAATATGTTAGCCAAAAAAACGTACCGGTTCCTCCTATTTTCCGTATGTTTGCAGCCGAATCACTTTATACTATCGGCAAGCAACCCAGGATTATCGATGTTGTGCGTTACCGCCTGCGAACCGTTTTCGTAGCGGTCGACCGGAAAGATTGTCGGTTATCCCGCCAAACCGTCCGCTCCCGCTCTCTGTAAAGAGAGAAGGGCGGGTTTGGCGTCGGGCTTGTTTAGTGAAAAAGCATCCGGTTTAACCGCAAATATCCTACAGATGAATTCCACTTCTTATTTCAGTATCCTGCTAATCGCCGTGGCGAGTATGCTTACGGCTGCCACCGTGCTGGCGATTCTCCCGGTAACCTGCAACGACTTGCTGTTGGGAAAACGCTGCTGGCTGCATCTCTCCCTGCTTTTTATGGGTGGCAGCCTGTTATTCGCTACCCTGGTTTATCCTAAAAAACTCATCTTCCGCTTGTCGGTTACCGATGTGCTTCTGGTGTTGCTGGCGCTCGTTACCGGCGTTATCTACCAGTGGAATATCGATGCCTCCGCGAAATTCCCGCTCTGCCTGCAATTGCTTTTGCTGTGGTTTATGCTCCGTACCGGCTTATCCATGTTCCCGGAGCTGGGTGTTTTCTTTATCTCCATCCTGCTTTGCCTGGGATGTATCGAGGCGTTGCTGGGCATTACCCAGTTTTTCCACCTGGCGGAAGAAAAACATTTTTTGTCGCACCTTACCGGCTCGTTTATCAATTCGGACGACTACGGCGGGTACCTGGCCATGCTGTTACCCATCAGTCTTTATTGGGTGCTCCGGTACGGCTCGTGCCGGAAAACCGACTGCCTCGATATCCGCACGCTCCTTTTTTACAGCGCGCTGCCCACTTTGATGCTGATTATGGTGATTCTTCCGGCCGTGATTAACCTGGTTACCTGGCTGGCCGCTATCCTTCCGTGTATATGGATTGCCTGGAAATGCTTTTCGTGGGGCAAGCTGCTGAAGAAGATGAAACGCAGCTACAGTATCGCCTTTACGTATGCGTTGCTGGTCGTGGCGGTAGCCGGGTTCATTACTTTCTCCGGCATTTACATTTCGCATACCATCGAGGGCGATATGCGGCTTTTCCGGTATCAGCCTACTTTCAGCTTGCATCCGGCCGACGTGTTCGAGGCGGCACGCTTTACGTATTTTACCGATATAACCCGTGTGGTGCGTCTGCCTGACGGTGTCAGCGAAATCAATATTCTTACGCTGGTACTGGTGGTGGCTATCGTATGCAGTTGCTTTTATTCCGCTTATAAAAAAGGCATGGCCGATATTTGCGGCGCTTTGATTGCCGCCCTTATTTACATCGTATTTTCTTTTCCGTTGTTGCGGGCTCCTTTTCTGGTAACACTTACTTTTATCGGTGTCGTCAGTACGGTGCCGGCAAAAACGAGCCGGCCGGCTGTTTCTTCCGCAGGTAGAGCAGCCGGCCGGTTTACGCCTTTCCGTAACGTCCTGTTTCCGTTTTGGGTGAACAAGGCCGGAGTCGTTTTATTAATCGCCTTCTTGCTGGGCGGCAGCCATTGGCTGTTGTTCCGGCAGAAAGAAGTGTACGCTTTCTATAGAAAGTGGATAGAAGAAACTTCGCAAACACGGTATGAGTGGGAAGTCCCCGCTAAAAAATCGTCGGTACGGGAGGCTCCGTATGCTTCCCCGGCATTCCCGGAGAAGCTGCCTGCGGAAGAATAACACACTGCGTTTTTATTCTTCCAGCACAATCCGGAAACCCACCTGGAAAGGCCGTTGCCAGGGGTAGTAGGCTTTACGCGCCGCAGCCGTTGCCTGTGCGGGACGCTCTATCCACGAACCGCCGCGAACCACCTTTTTCCGTAGGTCCGGCACCGGCCGTTTGCCGAGCGGATAAGGCTGGGCGTCCGACGAGGTCCATTCGGCCACATTTCCGTGCATATCGTACAATCCCCACGGGTTAGGCCGGTAGGCAGCCGGGCTTCCGGCAATCAGGCGCCCGTCGTTTACCTCTTTTACTTTCGGCTGGTAGTCCCAAAACGCGCGCATCGGGTTCGAAGCCGACATCGGAACCGGGTTTACGCCTTGTACCGCCAAATCAACCAGCGAGCTGTCGGCCAGGTTTTCGTACGCGCCGAAACCGGTGTGCAGGCCGCCGTACCAGAAAGGTTGGCCGGAACCGGCGCGGGCCGCCCATTCCCATTGTGTTTCGGTAGGCAGCGTAATGCGGCATCCTTGCTTTTCACCGAGCGTGAGGCAGAACGCGTTCGCTTCGTCCCAGCTCACCCGGATAACCGGTTGTTCGGGGCGGTTGGCTGCATAGCCGGGCGTGGTATGGTCTTTCCAGCGCTGGCCGATGTACCGGCTGTCGTGTGCGGGAAATAAGGCATTGAACTGTTCGTTGGTGATTTCCGTGGCGCTCATCCAGAACCCTTTTTTTACTTCGGCGGCGAATGCGGGCGAAGCCGACGGGTCGGCGTTATCGCCCATTACGAATTTCCCGGCGGGAATCCAAACCAGCTCGATGGATATGCCGGGCGCTACCGTCAATGTCCGGGAAGGGCGGCCGCCTTGTTTTTGCCTGGCCGCATCCGTATCGAAAGGAAATCCTTTTACCCGGGGAACGGCCGGCTGCTTCGGTTCGGGGGCGGGTACGGCAGCCGGGGTATTTTCGCCGGCATGCGCTTTCAGCCATCCGGCGTAGTCGGCTATTTCCTTTTGCCAGTCTACGCTCGTCCCGCTGTACTTTTCCGCCAGCTCCATCCGGCGCTGTACCTGGCAGGCAGGAGCTTCTTTCTTCAGGTCGAGCTGGGTAAAGGCGCCGAAATACGGCACGTTCAGGTCGATCCATGTGTACAACGCGCGCCGGTCGGCATCCGGCAGGCTAACGCCGTGGTGTCCGTTTTCCAGCAGCCGTATCAGTTCGCTGTTGTTTACGTAATATTCGTAAGGTTTCAGCACGCGGATGTCGGCTTCGGGGCCTTGCCGGTACACGTACGGATGCAAGGCGAGGTAACTTTGGTCGTACCGGCGCTCTATTTTCGTGGCGATGCCCCGCTTGTATACCACCATCCGGTCTTTCCGGAAGTCGGGAATGTCTTTTTCGCCGTTATGGCACGAAACGCAGTTCCGGTCGAGCACCGGCTGTACTTCCAGCCGGAAAGTAAACGGGCGCACACCGCCTTCGGGTGGTTGCAGCGCGTGCGGGGCAATCTGCGAGGCCGCGGTGCGCTTGGGAATCGGAATTTTATTCTGGTCTTCGTGGCAGCCGATGCACGATACGATTTCGCCGGGCATCCCGGCAATCCAGCTACGCATCCACTGTACGGCGGCTCCGTGCTCGTCGAGGGGCTGGAGCGAAACCGGCGTGTTGGCGGGAATGGTAAAGAGCGCCGAGCCGTCGGCTTCTACCGGAACGGTTCCCAGTACCCGCTTGATGTCCCAGCCGCTTTGAATACCCTGTGCGTCGTGGTCGGACAGCGCTTTTACATACGCGTACTCGTAGGCGAATACCCGGATGGCTTTGATAATACCGCGCGGAATGCCTTGCGTGCCTTCCCCTTCGTAAATATCCTGGATAAAAACCGTTGCGGTTTTCTCTTCCGGGTTGATTTTGGAGGGAATCGCCGGCGGGGTTTCCGTTTGCCGCACCGCAATGGGCGAGATAAATCCTTCGCCTTCGGTTTCGGTTATTAGTGTAAGGTTATCGAACACATCCACCAGGTAAATGCCCCATAAGGCATCCGGATAAGGCTTGGCGGCCACTAAGTAATACGTTTCGTTTAACGGGTACGGTTTGATAAACTGAGGCCATACCCCGTTTACCAGCTCGTCTTTGATTTCGGGTACGATTTTGTGGGTGCTGAAAGGCAATTCCTGTATCATTCCTTTTTCTTCCTGCCGAGCCTTGGCGGGGTCGAACAGGATAAGGCGTCCGGAGCGGGCTATGCCGTGATGGCCGGAAATGATGCCGATAAACCGGTTGTTCGTTTTGGAAACCGGCTTTACGTCGAAGGTGCTGTTCGGAAAATACGAGCCGCTGCCGTAGAGCGCCTTGTTTTCCGTTCCGTCCGGGTTCATGTGCATCACCATGCGGGAAAAGTAATGCGTCAGGTCGGTATACTCCCAACGGGTGTACATGATGCGGCCGTTCGGAATCACTACCGGGTTCCAGTTTCCGTCCTGGTCGAACGTAAGCCGTTGCATGCGGCCGCTTTGCGGGTCGAACGAAACGAGGTTGGCCACTTTGTCGTCGCCATGCACGCAAGGTACGCCGTTGTAGCCGATGTTGGTCGTGGCTACGATGCGCCCGTCGGGCAGGTAGTTCGCATCACAGAACTCGAGGTCGGGCTCGTCTACCGTGATTGCCTGGCGTAGATTCTTTCCGTCGATGCCGATTTCGTAGATTGTCCACTTGCGGGCCGAGTCGAGGGAGGAAAAAAGGATGCGGCGGGCGTCCCAGTGGAGTTGGATGTCGGAAACCGGTACGTCCGATGCCGGTTTGTAAACGGTTTGCATGTGCCGCTCGCCTCGTAAGCCGCAAAGTACGGCTATTTCGGCATCGTACCCGTGGCGGCGCGACGAAAGCAGCGACGACCAGTTGTTCGGAGCGGTACCTAAGTCGGGAGCCATCGCTTTGCGGGCCTTGTCGCCCAGCCGGTAGCGTGCTACGAGGATTTTATCGGCATCCAGTAGCGGGTTGGCCAACATGATTTTCCGTTTCAACGCCAGTAGTTCTTCCGCTCGCCCGATGGCTTGCGCCGTATCGGCCGGCGTAGCGAGCGATTGCCGTACAACCGGCAACAAGGTTTCCAAGCGTGCTAATGCTTGTCCGAGTGCGGCCGTGTCTACCTGGTGATTCCGTTTCATATCGGCCAGGTAAAGGTGTATGGCCTGCGGGTTTACCCACTTCATTTCCTCGGTTACCCGGCGAAAGCGGTCGCTTACCGGTGAAGCCGGCGTATTTCCGTGCGCACAATACGCTATGCAGGCAAGGAATAAATAAAGAAGTTTCGTTTTCATGGTATGTATAACTAACTGATTGAATGGTTGGCTACGGGGGCGTTCGCCGCTGGGGTCCGTTCCTTTTTCAAAAGGGATAAGGTCCTCGCGGCGGGCAATCAGAATCCGGCGTGCGCCCCTTTGTTTTCAAACGTATCCACTTCCCTTTTCTTCTCGCCTGTATAGTTCCACTCGATACGGTCTTCGTAAGTTTCCCCGTCTTTTACAACCACCGCTTTCAGCGTGTTCACACCGTTGGCCAGCGTTACCGGGTCGAAGATGTAGTGTACGTCGGTATAGCCTTTCCGTACGTTCTGTAGTTCTTCACCGTTCAGGAATACGCGCGGCGTGCCGATATTGCTGTAAACCGTTACGGAAGTAACCTGTTTTTCCCGGTCGGTGTTGCGCCGTTGCGTCAGGTAGAGTACAGGTTCTTTGCTCCAGTTCGCTTTGTACCAGAAATACGAGTCTTTCTTGATTTTCCGGTCGAACGTAACCAGCCCTTTCATGTTGCGGGCCGGCACTCCGCCGCGCGTCCAGAGCGGAGCGCAGAAATCGAACGTGTTCCACAGGTACGAGGCGATAATATACGGATGCGAGGCGATAACGCTCCACTGGTACTCGTGCGTCTTCGTCTGGAACGTTTCCGGGTAGAACTCTTTTCCCCAATTCAGCGATTCGCCCAGGTATTCGGTTTGGTGGCGCAGGTTGGCGTCGGCGCCGTACTCGGTGAGCATCAGCATTTGGTGCGGGTATTTCTTTTCCAGCTCTTCTACCCACGGTTCGATGTCGTGTATTTTCTTTTCGTACCAGCCGAAATACCGGTTCATTCCCTGGATGTCGGCATTCAGGTTCACCGGATGCTCCATGTGTCCGTAGCCGTTTACCGAAACCGTGTAGCGGTCGGGGGCTTCCGTCTTGGCCAGGTCGTGGAGCGATTGGGTGAGCGCCGCCGTATATTCGTGGGGCTGGTACACTTCGTTATGCAGCCCCCACACGTAGATAGACGGATGGTTGAAACTCTGCCGTATCATTTCGCGCAACTGGTTGCGGGCGTTCTCGGCCTTCTGCCCCGTTACGCGGTTCACGAACGGGATTTCGGCCCAGATAATCAGTCCCAGGCTGTCGCAGCGCGAGTACAGGTAGTCCGATTGCTGGTAATGGGCGAAACGCACCGTGGTGGCTCCTACATCCATAATCGTCGCCAGGTCGGCGTCGTGATGTTCGTTCAGTAATGCGCTTCCCAGCCCCCACCAGTCCTGGTGCCGGGTTACCCCGTACATAGGGTATTTTACGCCGTTCAGGTAAAACCCTTTTCCGGCGATGATTTCGTATTTGCGCAATCCCAACGGTTGTACTACCTCGTCGATTATCTCGTTATCCCGGAGCAGGCGCGAAACCACCTTATATAAATACGGATTCTCGCGTCCTTGCCATAAGGTGGGGCGCTTGAGGGTAAACGACGTTTCGAATGCCTGGGTTCCCTGGGGGGTAAGGTCGATGCGGCGCGATTCGGAAGCTACTTTTTTCCCTTCTTGCGTATATATTGTGTTTTCCAGTATCACCGGTACCGGTTGGAGGGTTGCGTTATCCAGCTTTACCTTTACCGTAACGTCGGCCTGTTTTTTCGAAACGTTTTTCTGGGTGATGTATACGCCCGGCGAGGCGCAATCCGTTACCGTGATGTTGCACGCATCGGTTACCACCAGCCAAACCGGCCGGTAAATGCCGCCGTATACGCCGAACAGCACGTGGTTTACCGGTATCACGTCCGGACGCGAGGCATTGTCGGCTTTTACGATGATTTCGTTTTCAGCGCCCGGTTTCAGCAGCGAAGTCATTTCCACGGCGAAGGCCGAGTAACCTCCTTTATGCGTGCCGGCCAGCGTGCCGTTTACGTATACTTCGGCTACGGCACCTACTCCTTCGAAACGGAGGAATACGCGCTTGCCTTTTATCGCTTCGGGAAAGAAACAGTGTTTTTTATAATATGCCGGGCCTGCATAAAAGTCGTCGGCCTTTACCTGCATGTCGGTGGCGTTCCAGGTATGCGGTAGCTGTACCGGTTTCCACGAGGCGTCCCACTGGCGTACGGCGCTCAGCAGCTCGGTGGGGAAGGGGCCTTTTTTAAACAGCCAGTTATCGTTGAACGAGGTGGTTTCCCTGCCTCCGGCTTGGGCGAGCACACTGAAGCAGGCTAAAAGGGCAATCAAGCAGTTTGTTCGTTTTTTCATGTGTTTTTCAATTTACCGGTAGCAAAAATACGAGACGTCACCGGGCTATATGAATAAAATTATCTCATAAGTTATCAAAGGAGTACCAATCCTGTCGTTAGTTCCGGGTGGCAAGAACCCGACAAACCGGAGGCGGAAGCAAGTTAACCGGATTATGCCGGGGTGCAGCCTGTCTTCGATTCGATTCTTTGAAACAAAGATACGATATAAAAATGAAAAGGAGAAGCGGTGTAGGGAACGAGTCGTGTGAGATAGCGGTTTAAGAGAACACAGGCCTCTGTTACCGAATCTTCGCCGCCGGTAGGGCGGCATGAATGGATTCAGCGTTATAGAACCCGGTTGAACAATCGTTTAAGAACCGGTTTGGGGAAGCATGTCCGACTCTGGTTGCTGCTATCTGCGGGAAATTTATTTTGTCACGAAGAGTTGGAGGCCTTTTATCTTTTCCTTACTTTTGGCTGATAAGCGTCGTCCTGGCGCAAAGGGCTGTTTTATACGAAGATGGTAACTATAAAGATGAAAAACAAGTAACAGGAGGATAACGTGAAGAATTTAACTGTTCATACTAAACCTACGTTTCGAAAACCGGAACAGAGGGCGCTGGTGATATATCTGATTCTGATAACACTGGCTGCCGTAATTCTCTATCCCCGCTGTGACGCCTTGTTTGAAGACGGCTGGGTATCCGGCAACGGTTTTTCCGGTGGTGCCGTCTCCGGACGGCAATCGGTATATCCCGGGTTGGTTTCGGATGAACAGGAGTCGCAGGTGACGGATGTTTATCCGTTAAAAAACGGATATGAACTCCGAATCTCTTTATCGCCGGACAGTATGCGCGTTTTTACACTGAAGCGAGGCGATAAGGAGCGTGTGATAGAAACAGACCCGTATTACGGGGATGAGAGAGAAAAATTCTGCATACGGTATAGCGGGATAGATTTCGATGATTATTTTGTGCTGGACCGGTGGGAGTCCCAATACAGCGTATATCTGTATTTGTATGAGAAGAGTTCCGGAAAGAATTTGTTCACGGATAAACAGTATTTGGAAAGTGGCTGCGATGCCTCCGCCAATTTTCTGCTATATCTCGATACAGACAACCAAACGAACCCGGAGGGTAATCTTACGTTACTCAACCTGCAAAACCTGACAACGGTGGAAATAGACGTAAGGCGTTTTATCCCTCGGGAGGTACTCCCGAATTATTACTGGGAAGACTTCCGCGTGAACAAGGCGGGCGATAAGTCTGTGCGCATCACTTATGACGGCGAAAAACAACAAAGCATCGACTTCCCTGTTTTGTCGGGCCCTGCGCGTAAGCATTAAAAACAAAAAACCAGGCCGGTTATCGTACTGCGTACAAGTAAACAAAGGCACATCCGGCATCCCGGAAAAAGCCGCCTTGCGTATAGGCTGGCTCTTTATTTCCGTTTTGTCGTTGTGCCTTTGTTATTTTAAAAGGGTGTTATTCGGTACAGTTATCTCACCGGCTTACCAGTTCGGGTTTTGCCCTAACTTCGGGTTCTTGGAACGTACGTTCACCGGTATCGGGTGCAGGTAATGTTTGTTTTCATCGAATACCCGTTTTCCGAAGTCGTTGCCGGCAAAAGCGTCGATATAATGCTTGCCGTTTACTTCCACGGTTTGTACCGTTGCGTTTTTGAATTGTTCGCTTTGGCTGTCGGCCGCTTCGAAACGCATACCCAACATCGGCTGTGCCAGGCGTTTGCCCCATTTCTAACGCATCAGGTCCGGATAACGGCTTAATTCGAACGACAGTTCCACCCTTCTTTCCCGGCGGATTTCAACCAGCAACGACGTCAGTCCTTCATCTGCATATTTCGGGTCCATCGGCGGATTGATACTCAAATCGGGCATCCCGGCCCGTTTACGGAGCTGGTTTACCGTATTATCCAGCACTGTCTGGTCGATTGTTCCCAGTTCGGCTTTCGCTTCGGCCAGGTTCAGCAACACTTCGGCATACCGGAACAACGGTGCATCGGTACCTTCGTTTCCGTACCCCTTCGCATCTTCTTCCTTGTTGTAGTATTTGATTACATGGTAGCCGGTGGTTGTTTTCCATCCGTCCATACCGTTCAGTATCGGGAATTTATATTTATCCTGGTTGTATAAAACATCCTTTGCTTTTTGCGGGTCCAGAATCGTTTGGGTAAGCCGCGGGTCGCGGTTGGTGAGTACATGCTGGTACGTGTCGTCCTTGTAATCCATGCTCAAGCTTGTCGGACGCGCTTCTCCGTCGCTGTCGAGGCACAGGAAATCGTCGACGAAGTCTTTCGTCGCACCGGCATTCATCAGTACGATGTAACCGCTCATCCGGTTACCCAACACGCCGGCTTCGTATTTACGGTAATAAATCACTTCCGGGTTGGTGGATAAATCCGTGCTCGAGAACAGAGCCGTATAATCGCTGTCCGGGTTGCCCGTGTTGTAAATTTCATATTTTTTCAGGGCGATCAGCTCTTCCGACGCTTTTACTGCTTCCTGCAAATACTTTTCGTAATCGCCTAAATCGTGGTATTTGCGGTAAGTGCCTTCGTACAGGCAGATACGCGACTTCAATGCCAGGGCGGTACCTTTGTCTACCCGGTTGGGGTGCGAAGCGTCCCAGCTTTCCGGCAAATAGGCACAGGCTTTGTCGATGTCGACGAGTACCGAGTCCATCACCTCTTTCCGCGGGGTGCGCGCAGCGTACAGTTCGGGCGAGTCGGTGTCCAGCGCTTTCGTTACGTACGGAACATCGCCGTATTTCTGCACTTTATCCAAATAAAACCAGGCGCGGAAAAAATATACTTCGCCGGCATATTGCTGTTTGGTAGTTTCGAGGATATCCGCTTTCTGGTAATTTTCGAAAAATACATTGCAACGGTGCAGCAAATCCCATTTCCAGCCGCCCCGGTCGGGGTTGTTGGGAACCATTTCCTGGCCCGCCCCGATTTTGGTAGCCCATTGTTGTGCCGCCGAAAGCGATGCGAAGTTATCGGTTTGCGCTTCGCAGGCAATCGCGCTCCAGGCGGAGCTGTTGTACGGGTCGTTGGTAAACCCTACCAGGAACATGTAGTTGTCGTTGTCGCCGGCCTGGTTGTAAATGCCATTGTTGTATACTTCCAGGTCGTTGGCCGTATTCCAGAAATCTTTATCTATCAGGTCGCTGGTCGGATTCCGGTCGAGGAACGAATCGTTACAGGCGGTAAGCAGGAGCGCCCCCACGGCAAATCCGAATAGTGTTTTTATCGTATGTTTCATTGTAAAATAATTTTATTAGAATGTAACATTAACGCCGAACGAATAGGTACGCTGGAAAGGATAACTCATCGTTCCGTTCTTTCCGGCGGCTTCCGGGTCGTACGCTCCTTTCATGTGCGATATTTCGGCCACATTTTCGCCGCTTACGAAAATGGTAGCCTGCGACATGTGAAGCGGTGCCAGCCAGTTAGCGGGCAAATGATAACCCAGCGAGATGTTTTTCAACCGCAGGTACGAAGCATCCTGCAAATACTTGGTTTGCTTTTGCTGGTTCTTGGTTTCACGGGCGAGAGGCCGCGGAAAGTAAGCATCCCGGTTGTCTTCGCTCCACGAATCGGTTACGAACCATTTCTGGGTATTGTAATACTGGGTGGCAACCGGCCAGAAGTCTTGTGCCGAAGGCCAGTAATCCCGTTTGCCTACCCCTTGCAGGAATACGTTCAGGTAAATTCCTTTCCAGCCCAGGTCGGCCGTGATACCGTATTGGTAACGCGGCGTGGTATTCCCGATAACTTTCAGGTCGCCGTGGTTGGAAATAGTATTGTCGCCGTTGTCTACTTTCCCGCTCTTGTCGGCATCCAGGTATTTGATGTCGCCGGCTTTCCAGTTCGAACCTAACTTCGACTGGTCGGCGTGGCTGGCCACTTCCTCGTCGCTCTGGAAAAATCCTTCGGTTTGGTATCCCCAGATTTCGCCGATTTTTTCTCCTACATAATGGTCGGTCAACGTACCGGTCGTATTATCGTATTTCGTGATTTCGGCCTGCGAATCCGACAGGATAAATCCGAGTCCGTAAGTAAAGTCTTTGCCGATACGGTCTTTCCAGTTCATAGCCAATTCCCAGCCGCGGGTACGCAGCGACGCTTTGTTGGCGGGAGGAGCGGTAGTACCGAGCAATTCGGGATATTCTACTTTTACCAGCATATCCGAGGTGGTACGCTGATACCAGTCGAACGACATGTCGAGGCGCGAGTTCAGGAACGTGGCATCCAACCCGGCATTGACTGTCGAGGCTTTTTCCCAAGTCAACGCATTCGAAACCAGTCCGGCCGGGTTTACGATAACGGAGGTGGAATTACCCAGCATATAATTGTCGGTCAGCTCGGACGACATAAACGGAATATACGGATAGTATTTCGTGTTGCCCGTCCACGATTTGTCGGTAAGCAACTGGTTACCCAGGATACCGTACGAAGCGCGCACTTTCAGGTTGTCCATCCATTCTTTCGTATTCTGCATGAAGGCTTCTTCCGACAAACGCCAGGCGGCCGAGAACGAAGGCAGGAACACGTACCGGTTGTCCGACGGGAACCGCGACGTACCGTCGTATCGGCCGTTTACTTCCAGCAGATACCGGTCGTTATAGATGTAGTTCACGCGGAAAAATCCGCCGCGCAACGCCCATTCGTATCCGGTTTGCGTTACTTCCTGTTCGCCGGTAGCCAAGCTCAAGGTGGGCAAGTTCTGCGAAATCAGGTTCCGGCGCTGAGCCGTATGCTGCGAAAATTTGGTCAATTCCTGGTTGAATCCGACCATTCCTTTCAGGTAATGCTTGCCGAACGTTTTTTCGTACTGCGTATAGGCATTGAACGAATAGTAGCTTTTATCTTCGTCGGTGAGCTTGTAGTGGTTGTTGTTGGTATTTCCTTCCGTCGCTTTGAAGGCGTAGGTTACCATGTCTACTTTTTTCCGGTGCTCGCCGTTCCGTTGCATATTTGTATTGTACGAGAAATCCACGCGGTCGGTCCAGCCGTCCATAATATTCAGGTCGGCGCTGATACCGGCCCATACGTTGTGATTCTGTTTCCGTGTGCGTCCACCCTCTTTCAACAGCGAAATCGGGTTCTGGTCATCGAAATATTTCCCGATAAATTCATCGTATTCGGGATGCGCCGGGTCTCCGGGATAAGGGTTGGCCATACGTACGGGCGAAGAGAACACCATTTGGTGGAATACTTCGTCTTTGTATTTGGTGGGTTCGTTTTCCGTCGTGTAATTATACAGCAACTTGAATCCCAGTTTCAACCATTTGGTGGTTTGGTTTTCTACGTTCAAACGGGTATTCAGCCGTTGGTAGCTATCGTCGGCATACCGGATAATTCCGTCCTGGCTTACATACCCTACCGACGAATAGAACTTCGTTTTTTCTCCGCCACCCGAGATATTTACATTGTGACGGTGCGAGAAGGCGCTGTTTTTCAGCATCATATCCGTCCAGTCGGAATGGCCGTAATAATACATCCGTCCGTTTACGATACCGAATTCGGGATTATTTACCGGGTCTTCGGCATACGCTTTGATGGCCTGTACCTGGAAGTCGTCGTACATCGGACTGAGGTTGGCGTTTTCCATGGCTTTGTTTACGAACAGGGCGTGCGTATAACTGTCGTCTACCATGTCCGGCAGGATGGTCGGTTTCGAAAACGCGATATTGCCCGAGTAGGAAACCGTGGTTTTGCCGCCCTTATCGGCTGTCTTGGTTGTAATCAACACTACGCCGTATGCAGCGCGCACCCCGTAAATAGAAGAGGCGGCGGCGTCTTTCAGTACGGTTACGTTGGCTATATCGTTCGGGTTTACCAGGTCCATGCTCATTTCGACCCCGTCGACCAACACCAGCGGCGAGCCTCCGTTGATAGAGGTGGTACCGCGCACATTTATTGTCGGGGATTCGCCCGGTTTACCGGTAGAAGGGGTAATCTGGAGGTTGGGAATCGTTCCCTGCAATCCGGCCGAGGTCGTGGTAATCGGACGCGATTCCAACACCTTCGAGCTTACCTGCGATACGGCGCCCGTCAGGTTTACTTTCTTCTGCGAGCCGTATCCTACTACTACCACTTCGTCGAGGGCTTGCGTGTTTTCACTCAAGGTTACGTTAAAAACGTTTTGGTTGCCTACGGGAATTTCTTTGGTATTGTATCCGATATAAGAAATCTGTAAAGTAGCGCCTTTCGGTACGTCCGTTAAGGTGAATTTGCCGTCGAGGTCGGTAATGGCGCCGTTGGTGGTTCCTTTTACAATTACGTTAGCGCCGATAATAGGTCCTAAAGCATCCGATACGACTCCGGTAATTTTTTTACCGTTCTGAGCGATACCGTTTACGGTAGGCAGAGGCAAATCGTTGCTTTCCGCCGCTTGCACGTGGCCGAATCCGGAAACGGCTCCGATAAAGGCTGTCCCGATAAGGAACGACCGGAAACCGGAGAACGGACACGTTCTTTTTGTTATGGTTTTCATTTGCATAATAAATAAAAGTGTTTATACTTGTGAAAAAATCGTAGCCAAAAGAAGGCAACCCGCCGCCGTTCGGTTGGAAATTTTGTCTCAAATGGAGGTAATAACATCTCAACTTGCTGTATAACATAAAAGTAGGGAAGAGGCGCCCTTTTATGCAGCGTGATTAGCGCGCTGCTCCGTTTTCCCCTTTTCTTTTTCCGGCGTTCTTTTCCTGGTATTCGGTAGGCGATATGCCGTAGGCCGCTTTAAAGTTCTTGGCGAAATACGAGCCGCTGCCGAATCCGGTCTGGCGTGCGATTTCCGTTACATTCAATGCTGTTTCTTCCAACAGGTACGCCGCAGCTTCGAGGCGGACGCGTTTCATCAGCTCGATGGGCGAAAGGCCGGTAACGGCTTTCACTTTCCGGTAAAAATTGGCCCGGCTCATCCCCATGGCCTGGTAAATAACGGATACGTCGAAATCGGGATTGGCGATATTCTGCTTTACGATTTCCATATATTCGTGCAGGAACCGGTCGTCGGGCCGGAGCGGTTCCACTCCGAGGCTCTTGAGCGAGAGCTTGTCGCCGTATACTTCTTTCATCTTTTCGCGGGTGGCCAGCAGGTTGCGGATACGGGCCCGGAGCAGCGAAACGTGGAACGGCTTTACGATATAATCGTCGGCACCCGTTTCCCAGCCTTCCACGATTTGCGACACTAACGATTTGGCGGTAAGCAGAATCACCGGAATGTGGCGGTATTTGCTGTTTTCCTTGATGCGGCGGCATAATTCCAGGCCGTTCATCTCGGGCATCATCACATCGCTTATCACGAGGTCGGGCGGCGACTGCCCGAGCATTTCCAGCGCTACGCGGCCGTTCGGCGCCTTGCGTATAACGAAATCGTCTGCCAATTGCCTTTCCAGGTAAGCCAGCACCTCCTCGTTATCGTCGGCAATCAATACTACTTTACGGGCATAGGCTTCGGCTTCTTCCATCAGCAGCGCTACCTTGCGCGCTATTTCCGGTTCTTCTCCGGCTGCCGGCCATTCCGTTATCGTGTTTACGTCCGGTTGCGCTTCCGTATCCGGCAATACGAACATCATCCGCGTGCCGTTCTCCGGCGAGCTTTCTGTCCAGATAATCCCGTTGTGCTGTAATACGATGGAGCGGGTCAGGCTCAAACCGATGCCCGTACCGGCAATTTGTTTGTGCATATCTTCGCCCGACCGGTAAAAAGGCTCGAATATCTTATCGGCCCGGTCGCTTTCGATTCCTTTGCCCGTATCGGCTACTTCCACGTAAATATAATGTTCCTCTACCAGCGAATCGAGCTGTTCGCGGGTAAGTCCGGGAAGCTGCCGGCACGCTTCGTTCCCGGCTTTCCGGGCAATCAGCGCGATGCTTCCCCCGGAGGGGGTAAATTTGAACGCGTTCGATAGCAGGTTGAAAAATACTTTGTCCATCTCTTCCCGGTCGTAATTCACATAAAAATGCGCCGGCAGTTCCGAAAGCAGCGTAAAACGGATGTTCCGCTGGGCGGCCATGCTCTCGAACGAAGCATACATCTCAGTGAGGAACGTCGCGAAGTCGAAGCGCGACTTCTGCAACACCGTTTTCCCGGCCTCGTATTTCTGGATGTCCATCAGGTTGTTGACCAGCAACAACAGGCGACCTGTATTTTTCTTTATCAGCAACAGGGCTTTCTTTACTTCCTCCGAGAAGGAGAACTGTTGTAATAAGTCTTCGAGCGGATTGATAATCAGGGTGAGCGGTGTGCGCAGCTCGTGCGAGAAATTGGTAAAGAGGCGGATGCGTTCCCGGTGAAGTTCTTCTATCTTTTCTTTTTCGAGTTGCTTGAAGCGGATGTCGTTTTCCAGTTTCCGGCGCGTACGGCGGAAAGAAACGAACCGTCCGATAATCGTTACCGTCAGCGTGATATAGATAAGGTAAGCGAGCCGGGAACGGTAAAGCGGGGTTTTTACCAACAGGTAAAGCACGGCATCCTCCGGATTCCAAACTCCGTCGCTGTTACAGGCTTTTACCCGGAAAACATACCGGCCAGAAGGCAGGTTGCTGTAATACGCCTGGCGCCGTGAACCGGCGAAAATCCAATCGGCATCGACTCCTTCGAGCTTGTATGCGTACGAAGTTTGGTCGGAATGAATATACGACAGGCCGGTATAAGATATAACGATATTGGTTTGGTGGGGCTGCAATGCTACCGAATAGTGCCGGGCGGGCAAAGGGGTAAACGAACGGCTGCAGTCCGGCTCATCGGGGTCGTTATTGATGAGAAGCGAGGTAATGTATACTTCCGGAAGCATCCGGTTGGTAGCGAATTGCCGGGGATGAAACGTCACGATGCCGCTGTTGCCGGGGAAATACAAGGTACCGTCGCGTGCCGCGGTGCCCGAGTACGCCGAATATTCCTGCAACGGTATTCCGCCGGGCTCCAGGAGCGTAAACGAGTCGGCTGCCCGGTTCAGTTTGTAGATTTTATTGCCTGTGGCGGCCCATACCGTTCCGTCTGCATCTTGTACCAGGGTGCTGATGTAGCTGTCGGCTATTCCGTCGGTGCGCTGGTAATGTTTGAGCAGTTTTAGTTGCATGTCGAAACGCCGGATACCGCTTTTCGAAGAGGCTATGTATATTTCCCCGTGTCCCTTGTCTACTACGATAGCGGTAACGGAGCCCAATCGTTCGTGCGGTTGCAACCCTAACTCGGTTGCTGTAAAGGTACGGCAGGTTTTTTTCGCTGCATCGTAAAAATACAATCCGTTGTTGAGGGTACCGAACAAGAACCGGTCGGGACGTATTTCGTTTATTACGGTTACCGAGCGGAATTTCCGGTACCCTCCGTCGGCCGGAAATTCCGAAATCAGGCGGTTGCGGTCGATACATACCAGCGAGTCGTTCGAAAAGGTGGGAATCCACAGCCTTCCCCGGCTGTCGGCATATAACGAGTAAATATCGTTGTACCTGAAATCGTAAAGAAGCCGGTATTGTTTGCTGCGAATGGAAAACAGGTATACCGAGCCGAAGTGGGTGGAGCAGAGAATGCTGTCGCCCCGTATCAGCAGTGCTTTGAGGATGTTGGCTTCGAAATGTTCTTTGTACGGTTGCTTGAGGGG
Source organism: Parabacteroides sp. (assembly GCA_020860905.1). GTDB lineage: Bacteria > Bacteroidota > Bacteroidia > Bacteroidales > Tannerellaceae > Parabacteroides_B. Next base: position 18,129 of record JAJBTJ010000025.1, read on the forward strand.
ATAAAGTGTTTGCCGCTCGGTACCCGGATGATAACATAGCAGCCCGGCTCCTTCGGTGGCGAACCACAGGTTTCCCTGCCCGTCTTCGCACCCTATCCCGAGAATGCCGGTAAAATCGGCTGGCCGGATAAACGAAACCCGTTTGTAGTAAGGGCTGTAATAGTTTACCCCCGCCGAGTACGTGCCGGCCCATAATGTCTGGTCACGGTCGACGAACAGGCTGTGAACCGAAAAGTGGCTTAGGGTGCCCGAGCCGGTCGGGTCGGTTTGTATCAGCGAAACGTTTCCTGTTTTCCTGCTGAACCGGTAAATGCCCGAGAACGTGCCGATTAATAAGGCATCGTCGCCATAATCCGTCAGCGCCCGGATGTAGTTGCTGCCTAACCGGCTGTTCGATTCGTTTAGCGGAGCGAAAGTGTCCGCCTGGCTGTCGTACCGATAACAGCCCGAGCTTTCGGTGCCTATCCAAAGCTGGTCGTGGCGGTCGAAGTACAACACGCTGATGTTTCCCGGCACTTCTTCGCGGTAGCTGCATACCTCTTTCCATTGCGGCGTATATACCCGGAGCCCGTCCGATTGGGTACCTATCCAGATATTTCCGTCGGGAGCGCAAGCTACTGCCGTGATGCCGGTCAACGGAGTGTCGGGTTCTATTCGTTGCTCTAATTTCCCGCTCTCGGGATTGCCCCGGAATATGCCGGTGGAGGTAAAGGCATAGAGGTCGCCTTGTGGAATAGCCAGGAGTGCCACGAGGTTGTTGTTGGTGTCTGTGCTTACCTCTTTCGGATACGAGCGGATGAGGATGCCGGAACGGGGGTCAAGGCAGTTAAGTCCGCCGGTGGTAGCTATCTATAAGCGGTGCCGGTCATCTTCTGTAATATCGGTAATGTAATTGTCGGAAAGAGATTGCGGGTTGTTTACTTCGTTGCGGTATACGGTAAATTCGTACCCGTCGTACCGGTTCAGGCCGTTGCGGGTACCGAACCAGAGGAATCCATCGGCGTCTTGGTAAATTTTCAGTACGCTTACTTGCGACAAGCCTTCTTGTACTCCCAGGTGGGAAAAGAAAAAAACGGAATCGGCCGCAGCCTGGCCCTTCGCTGAAACGGTAAGTATCAGGATAACAAGCAGAATAAGGCGAGGTAAGTACAATCCGGTTTTCATGTGCGGTTAATGGGCTGATACGCAATAAACCAACGTTTATTGTGCAATACTGAATACTCCTTCCGTTTACGTTTCCGACTTGCCGCCAAACAATCGAAAATCCTTCTGTTTCAATAAAATGCTTCAATCCGGAAGTGCGGGCGCCTGTTCGTTTAAGCAGGCTTTTTTCCTTTTTTCTCCCAGCACAATAAACGTTGGTTTATTATGCAAATATAGAAATAACATTCTTTTACTCCAAATTCTATTTCGTTAAAATACAGGATATATACTAT
>JAJBTJ010000217.1 GCA_020860905.1 Parabacteroides sp.
GTTGAACACGAAGACCACTCGACTGATGGAACCTGTCAGATTATTCAGGAATATTAAGCCCGTTAACATCAGCTTATTCGTGAATACAGGAATGAAACCAATCTAGCATAGTTTGCAAACTTCAATAAATTGATGAAACAAGCTACCGGTGATTTCGTGAATGTAGTGGCGGGCGACGATTTCTTACCTCCCGGCATTCTGGAAAAATATACCGGCTTTATTGAAAAGCATAACCTGGATTGTAATGATTCGTTTATTATCCATACCAATAGTATGGTGTTGAAACCTGACGGAAAAAAAATAGTAAAAGACAATTCCGGAAACTTTCAACCGAATATGTTCGAAGTCGGCGCTTTTCATTGTTTCTGGGGATGGGACACGGGAATGAGCAGCGGCCTCGTTAAAAAATTAGGGTATGCCCGTGAAGACGTAGGATACAAGGCCGACTTGTAATGGAATATGGATAAAAATGCAATGGCTGACAATCATTATTTTTTAAATGAGGTAGGTTATATCTACAGAGCCAACGTGGGGGTTTCGGTCGCTACCGATTATAAAGAACATTTACGAAGTAAGCGGAAAGTGGTAGAATTGCTCTATGAACAATTTCACGACCGGATAACTCCTAAAATGAGGAAATATTTTGAATTCGACGATTCCTGGATGCTATACAACGCAGAACCTTCGTTCAAAACTTATTGCAATTTCGTTTATCATTACCTCTGTATGGGACGTTTCCCTAAAAACAATATCCATCGCAACCCGATTAAAGTGTTAATGCCGATTTGGTTGAAAAATACAATTAAGCGAATCATAGGAAGAAAATATTGAATTTATGCGAATTGCATTTGTTACTCCCAAGATGATTATCGGGGGAGCGGAAACGTATATACTGACTAAAAGTAATTGGCTGGTAAATCACGGTTATTCGGTAGTGGTGATTTCAGAAGGAGGAGAAAACGTAAAGAACCTTCCGGACGGAGTAAAACACATTGAATTTAAAACGGAAATTTCTCCGGCTTCTTTTTCTTTTGGCGAATATAGACAATATATCGACCGGCTTTCCGCTATATTACTGAACGAAAAGGTAGATTTAATCGAAGTACACAATTCTTCTCCCGTCGTACACATCGCTATGAGTTTTCTTAAAACGGGAATTCCTTACCTTGTCAATATATTAAATGAAAGGAGTTATGCGTGTAATCCTCTATTGAATAAAATTACACGGAATATTTCTTCGTATCGTCTTTGCTATACCCTTACTTCCCAAATGGCCTCTTATATCAGTTCGCGTATCGGAAAGGATATGAATGCTACGATTTTGCCTATTCCCGTAAAAGGAATCGCCTCGTCAGGTGAAAAACAGGAAGGCGACTATATTCTGAGTGTATGCAGGATGGCTCCGGATAAGATGTATGTCCGGCATTTAATAAAAGATTTTTCTGCTCTGATGTGTGCCGGTAAACTGGATAAGCAGTATAAATTATTGCTGGTAGGGGAAGGCGAACTGTATGAAAAAGTAAAGGAAACAGTGAATAGAGCTAACCAATCGATTGGCTGGAGTGCTGTGGAATTATTGGGCACTGTAACCGGAACGGAACTGGAAAAACTTTACAGGGGAGCTAAGTTATATGTGGGTACGGGTACATCGCTGTTGCTGGGTGCTTCGTGTGGAAAGCCTTGTATCATTCCTGGTTTTACACGGCAAACGATGCCTTATGCCTGGGGAATATGGGGGGAAAGAAAAGAAGATAAAGACGTATTATCCGTATCCGAATTGCAACATTATACAAAAACGAGTTATGCCGACCTGATTCTAACCTTGGTAAATAATCCCCACCTCTGTATACAGACCGGGCTAAAAGCAAAAAAACTTTTCGACCGGTATTACGATTCGTCTCAGATAATGCATCGATGGGAAGAGGAATATGCCCGAGTGACAGCTATTTTTACTCAGGGAAAAAATGCATCGCTGATTGCCGGAAAATCCGATATCCGGAATACGATACGATTCTACCGCCCTTTGTGGCTACTACGAAGTATATTACATTCTTGAACTGTTTTTTGCCGTAATCGCGCTCGCCACCTCTTTTCGCTTTATATTACCTAGGAAATATTTTCCATACTAAGAAATTGATAATAAAAGAAATGAAAAAGATACTTATTGTATTCGGTACACGGCCCGAAGCTATTAAGATGGCTCCGTTAGTGAAAGAGTTCATTAAAAATGAAGCTGTTTTTGAAACCCGTATATGCGTAACAGCCCAACATCGTCAGATGTTAGACCAGGTACTCGATTTTTTCGATATCAAGCCGGATTATGATTTGAATTTGATGAAACCCGACCAAACCCTGAACAGCATTTGGGCTGATATTCTCGTTAATATGAAACTGATATTGGATGAATATAAACCCGATTGGGTGCTTGTGCATGGCGATACGGCTACTTCTACGGCAGCGGCACTGGCTGCGTATTTTTCACAATGCAAGGTAGGACATGTCGAAGCCGGTTTGCGCACTTTTAATAAATGGTCGCCCTTTCCGGAAGAGATGAACCGGCAGCTTACCGGACGCCTCACGGATATCCATTTTGCGCCGACTGGTCAAGCACGCCTGAATTTAATAAAAGAAGGTGTTGACGAAAAAAAAATCGTGATTACCGGGAATACAGTAATCGACGCACTTCAATCGAGTGTAGTGAAAGTAAATTCCGCAAATTATGTTCACGCAGAAATCGAAGAGCTGAAAAAGAAAACAGACAGTTCTAAAAAATTGATATTGGTAACAGGGCATCGGCGTGAAAATTTCGGACAAGGCTTTATCGATATTTGTTACGCAATTAAAGATATTGCAGAGAAACGACCGGATGTACAAATCGTGTATCCCGTTCATTTGAATCCGCACGTTCAGGTACCGGTAAAAAATATTCTTAGCGGAATAGCGAATGTTTTTCTTATCGATCCGCTTTTTTATCCCTCTTTTGTCTGGGCTATGGATAAATCCTACCTGATTATAACCGATAGCGGAGGTGTACAGGAAGAGGCGCCCAGCTTGGGTAAGCCTGTTCTTGTTATGCGTGACACAACCGAACGTCCCGAAGCAGTGACTGCCGGTACGGTAATATTAGTAGGCACCGACCGGACGAAAATTGTTGAAGGAACCCTGAGGTTGCTGGATGATTCATCTTATTATCACGGCATGAGCCATATTGAAAACCCGTATGGCGACGGTCATGCCAGCACGAAAATCGTAGAATTTTTAAAAGAAAGATAAATGCTCGTTTCTTCCGGAATAAAATTATGGAAACTGACATTATGGTTGATATTTTTTATTAATCCTTTTGTAGATGCCATAACCGGATACCTCGTATTATCAGGAAAAATAACACAAGGCGGATTAGGTTCTCCATCCCAGCTTTTCCGTTTATTTTTATCAGCTCTAATGTTGATTCAGATTCGCCGGCATGCGCATTTAACGTATGTATTACTGTTTATTTTTTATCTGGTGGCGTTAGAGTTATTCAATTTTTTGTTTCATTCAGACATATCGGGTCTGAGCATCGGGATTACTTATTCCTATAAAACTGCTTTCGGCTTGTTAATGTATTATATAATAG
>JAJBTJ010000216.1 GCA_020860905.1 Parabacteroides sp.
CTCGGTTTGCACTACTTTTCTTCGAAAAGAGAAGATAGGCGGCACCTCGGCATAATCAAAGCAAGCTTTGCTTCTGCCCTCGGTTTGCACTATCTTTGCTCCGTAAATTAAAACGTACGACAATGAAAACAAACAGTATTTTATTATTTCTTATTCTCTTTTCCGCTCCTTTATCCAGCCAATCCATCAAAGACTTGCTGAAATCCGCTTCGGTGAAAGAAGCTGTTTCGTCGATAATCGACCCGTCGTTGAGCGCCGCCGATTTGCAAGGAACCTGGAACTATGAAAAACCGGCCTGCGCGCTGAAAAGCGACAACGTACTGAAAGGAGCCGGCGGAAGCCTGATTTCGTCGCAACTGGAAAAAAAGATGGAAGAGGTATGCACCAAAGCCGGAATAACCCCGGGCCGTTTCGGCTATACGTTCAACGCCGACAGCACGTTCAGCAATACGTTGCCTAAAGGAAAGCCGCTTAGCGGCACTTATTCGTACGACGAAGCCAATAAAAAAATAACGTTGCACTACGCCATCGGTAAAAAACTGACTATTACTACGCTCGAGGCTGACGTTACCCGAGCTGGCGAAAATAGGTGTTTGCTGTTCAATGCCGACAAGCTGATGAAACTGCTTTCGATGGTATCGTCGGCCACCCAAAGCAATACGCTTAAAACGGTGACCGACCTGGTTAACGAATACGACTCGGTTTTGCTGGGATTCGAACTGAAAAAATAACCCTACCCGGGCAAAACGCTCCGGATACGCTTGGGCGAACCTGTTTTTCCGGAAATAAAACAGGTTCGCCCTACCTGCCGTAAAACGGAAAAAACGGGTTTTCAGCGCGCTCTTTCCGTACCGTTTCTTTACCATCCTCCCCCCGCTTCCTCCAAAATAAATAAATCCGCATTTAGCTGTATATCGGTTTTTTATATACTTTTGTACCGGAATCAGGTTAGGTACAACAACATTATAAAACAAAGACTTATGTCCATTTCACGCTTTAATGCAGTAGAAAAGGCTTCGAACCGGAAAGCAGTAGAAGCATTGACGCCCCTCCATAAAGTATCCGAATATTACGGGGAGAATGTTTTCAACCGGAAAGCCATGAAGCAATATCTTTCCAAAGAAACCTACAAAGCCTTGACCCACGCTATCGACAGCGGTACGCCTATCGACCGCGAGATAGCCAACCACGTGGCCGCCGGCATGCGCATGTGGGCGCTCGAGAAAGGGGTGACACACTATACACATTGGTTCCAGCCCCTTACCGACGGAACCGCCGAGAAACACGACGCTTTTGTGGAACACGACGGCGCCGGCGGCATGATTGAAGAGTTCAGCGGCAAGCTGCTGGCGCAACAGGAGCCCGACGCGTCGAGCTTTCCCAACGGCGGGTTGCGTAATACGTTCGAGGCGCGCGGATACTCGGCATGGGACCCTTCGTCGCCCGCTTTCGTGGTAGACGACACGCTGTGTATCCCTACCGTTTTCATCGCTTATACGGGCGAAGCGCTCGACTACAAAACGCCCCTCATCCGTTCCATCGAAGTGTTGAACGAGGCGGCGCGCGACGTTTGCCATTATTTTAACGAAGACGTGCATAAGATAACCACCTACTTAGGCTGGGAACAGGAATACTTCCTGGTGGACGAAGATTTGTACTCGGCGCGCCCCGACTTGTCGCTTACCGAACGGACGTTGCTGGGGCACGAAAGCGCCAAGAACCAGCAGCTCGACGACCATTACTTCGGCGCCATCCCGTCGCGCGTACAGGAGTTTATGAAAGACCTGGAAACGGAATGCTACAAATTGGGCATCCCGGTTAAAACACGCCATAACGAAGTGGCGCCCAACCAGTTCGAACTGGCGCCGATTTACGAGGAATGCAACCTCGCCAACGACCACAACCAACTCCTGATGTCGCTGATGAAACGGGTGGCGCGGCGGCATAATTTCCGGGTATTGCTGCACGAGAAGCCTTTCAAAGGGGTAAACGGCTCGGGCAAGCACTGCAACTGGTCAATGGGCACGGATACGGGCATCAACCTGTTTTCGCCCGGAAAAGACCGCGAAGACAACCTGTGGTTTATCACCTTCGTGGTAAATACCATCATGGCGGTATACAAAAACAATGCGCTGCTGAAAGCCAGTATCGCCTCGGCGACCAACGAACACCGGCTGGGCGCCAACGAAGCGCCGCCGGCCATTATTTCCACTTTTTTAGGCAGCCAGATTTCGGAAATCCTCGATAAGTTCGAAAACAGCTCTATCGAAGATGCCATCGAGGTAGACGATAAAAAAGGATTGCACCTGGGCTTCGGGCAAATACCCGAGCTCTTGCTCGATAATACCGACCGGAACCGCACGTCGCCTTTCGCCTTTACCGGCAACCGGTTCGAGTTCCGGGCGTTAGGCTCGTCGGCCAACTGCGGCTCTACCATGCTGGCCTTGAATACGGCGGTGGCTTACCAACTGAAGCAGTTTAAAAACGACGTGGAAGCGCTTCGTGCCGCCGGCAAAAGCAAGGAAGTGGCTATTTACGAGGTGCTGAAAGCCTATATCAAGGAATCGAAGCCGATTCGTTTCGACGGAAACGGATACAGCGACGCCTGGAAAGAAGAGGCGGCGCAGCGCGGCCTGGATTGCGAAAACAGCGTTCCGCTGCAATACGACGCGTACCTGAAGCCGGAAACCGTGAAGATGTTTACCGAAACCGGCGTGCTCAGCGAAAAGGAGCTGGAGGCGCGCAACGAAGTGAAATGGGAGGTGTATATCAAGAAGGTGCAAATCGAGGCCCGCGTGCTGGGCGACTTGTCTCTCAACCACATCATTCCGGTAGTAATCCGGTACCAGTCGGTTTTGCTCGACAATATCACCAAGCTGAAAGAAACGTTCGGCGTAGAAGATTACGAGGCGCTCTCGGCGGAGCCGCGCCGGCTGATTCGCAAGATAGCGAACCATATCTGCGCCGTAACGAAGATGGTGGACGAAATGGTGGACGCGCGCAAAAAAGCGAACCGCATCCCGGATTTGCGTACCAAGGCGATTGCTTACCACGACGAGGTAGCTCCTTACCTGGATAAGATTCGCGACCACATCGACGACCTGGAGCTGATGGTAGACAACCAGATATGGCCATTGCCCAAATACCGGGAACTGTTGTTTATCCGGTAAAAAAGAGAACTTATTTTTTTAATTGCACGGCACGGAAGCGAAACAACGCTTTTCCGTGCCGTTTCCGTTACAAGCCAAACAAGAGTCTCCCGCACGTTTTGCCTGCCCGAAAGAGCAATTAGCTTATCCCGCGACTTCCCAAAAACAAATGGGTACCGATAAAGCGATTTACCGACACACTGCGAACAATTTACCAACCGCCGCCATCTCCTTTATTCTCGAAGACCGATAAATTTACCGACGCTCACCGGATTATTTTTTTGACTACTGTCCTAACTACATAACAAAAATTATTTTCAGGCAGCAGAACAAAAGAAAAAGAATCCATTCGATTAAAACCTCCTTTTATCCTACCCAACCCCGAAAAACACCAGCCACATCGTATGGAACCCAGGGGCCTCAGATACTATCTTAAAAAGCAATGCTTA
>JAJBTJ010000158.1 GCA_020860905.1 Parabacteroides sp.
TTACACAAAGTTAAGTATTATCGACTTATTTTTATACGGATACAAAGATATGAGGGAAGTGCCATCCTTTTTATCGACGAAATCCACACGCTTATCGACCCCAAATCGGGCAATAGCGGAGCGGCCGGCATCCTCAAACCCGAGCTCGCCAAAGGAAATATCACCGTAATCGGCGCCACTACGGTAGACGAGTACCGGAAGCTCATCGAGCCCGACCATGCGTTTAACCGGCGTTTCGAAGTATTGCAAGTGCCGGAGCCCGACGCCGCCTCGACCGTGAACATGATCGAATCGGTATTAGAACGTTACGAAACCTACCACGGCGTAAGCGTAGATACGTCCTCGCTACCCGAATGCGTGGCCTTGGCCAGGCGATACGTAAAAGAGCGCAGGCTACCCGATGCCGCCATCGACTTAATCGACCGGACCCTCTCGGCGGTAAAGATGATTAACCAGAACAGCGCGAAAGACATAAAAGAATTCGCCGCTGAAGTGGCGGCTATCGAAGCGGCCGAAGAGCAACCGGAAAGCGAGCGCGCCGAAAAATTGCGGCTGCTCGATTTTACCATCCGGAACCGCCTCAGCCCGATTCTGTCAGGCATGTTGAACGAAACCGAAGCGGTAGAGCCGGCCACCTATAGCGAGTGGATGGATTACCTCCTTGCCCGGCTCGATAAATTACGCGAGCTGACGAACGAAAAAATCGACCGGATTACCGCGCAGCAGGTAGCAGCGGTTATCTCGGCCTCGACCGGCATCCCCATCGGGAAAATCCAGTCGGGCGAGAAAGAGAAGCTGCTCACGATGGAAGATACGCTGCGCCGCCGGGTAGTAGGCCAGGACAAAGCGCTGAAAGTGCTTACCGATGCCATCGTCGAGTCGCGTAGCGGCATGAACAAACCGGGGCAACCCATCGGCTCGTTCTTCTTGCTGGGCCCCACCGGCACCGGCAAAACGGAATTAGCCAAAGCGTTGGCCGAAGCCCTTTTCAACGACGAAAAGGCGATGATACGGTTCGATATGTCGGAATTTAAAGAGGAACACTCGGCAGCATTGCTGTACGGGGCGCCTCCGGGATATGTGGGCTACGAAGAAGGCGGCTTATTGGTAAACAAGATACGGCAACAACCCTATGCCGTGGTACTTTTCGACGAAATAGAGAAAGCTCATGCCTCGGTATACGACATCTTCCTGCAAATTATGGACGAAGGCAAGCTGCACGACCGCTTGGGCAAAGAAGGCGACTTTTCGAACTCGATCGTACTGTTTACCTCCAACGTAGGAAGCGAATGGCTTACCCGGCAGATAAACGAAGGCAACAATCCTTCGACCACCGACCTGATGGAAGTGATGGGCGCTTATTTCCGGCCGGAGTTCCTGGCCCGTTTATCCGAAATCGTTCCCTTCTCACCCATCAACGAAGAAATGCTGATACGTATCTTCGAAATCCAACTAAAGGGCGTAACGGCGTTACTCGATAAGCAACATATCGGACTGGAAATATCCGAAGAAGCCAAAAAGATATTATCCTCCCGTGGCTTTACCCCGAAATACGGAGCGCGCCAGGTAGCCGGCACCATCCGCAACTACATTCGCCGCCCGATTTCGAAAATGATTGTCGGAGGCACCTTAACGGCCGGCGACACCGTAACAGTAGAGGTTGCGGATAACGGGGAGATTACCTGGAATGTAAAACAATAAAAGGATAGCGTTATGTTCGGACATAAAAGCTTTTTAAGAATAGGTTCGTTAACCGATTTCAGTATTGCGGGACTATATAAGGACAGCTACGAACTGGAAAGTTGCAGCTTCAGCTTCTCGCAAGGAATGAACGTAGACGGCAAGCCGCAAAGCGAAGTACGCGGAGGCATTTTATATTTAACCTATCCCGGCTTGCCGCAGAACGAGATGCTCCGGTGGATGCTAAGCTCCACCAAATACGAAGACGGCGCTATCGTGATTTGCAACGACCACGACGAACCGTTGGAAAAAATCCATTTCGAACAGGCGGCTTGTGTGGGATTGGAAATCGAATATACCCAACAGGGAAAAGCGTATATCCGTACGAAAATTACGCTCCAGGCACGGAAAATATCGGTAGGCGAAACCATGCTCGAAAATTGTTGGACCATTAATAAATAACAAACGATATGGGATTATTCAGCTTCCCACAAATAGATAGCGACCTGACCGCCTGGTTTATCCTCGACGGGAAAGAATACGAAATGAGCCAGTTCAATATTAGTTTCGGGCAGTCGGTAGACGAACATAAAGGTCAGCCGCAAGACGAGGTACGGGGCGGGAAAATGCTCGTAGGCTTAACCCAGACACTTCCCGGAAGCCTGTACCGGTGGGCAATGACTTCTTCCAAAAAGAACGGAGAAATCGTATTTCGCTCCAAAACGGCCAATGCACCGCTAAGGGTTGCGTTTATAAATACGTATTGTGTTAATTTCCAAAGGATGATAACCCATGGCGGAGGTGTAAATACAACACTTGTACTTTCGCCCGACGAAATCATAATCAACGGAATCAGTTTCGATAACCACTGGGTAGAATAAAATTAGTATGGCATACATAGAGAATTACATTACGCCGGAAGAATATATCGCCAAACGGAACAGTGGTATACACTACACCGGTTTTGTTATCGGCTATGGGTACGTCTGGATGAAAAGCCATGTATGGATGCCCCCCCAACCAGCATGGATACAATGCCACCTGGACAAACATACCTATCAATCTGACACATAACATTATTTATTATGAGTATGTGGAAGAAACGACTCCCGAGACGGTTAAACTCAGCCTACGCGGATTGTTTAAAGACGGGAAGGCGGTTGTTACAGTAGTTCCGGGCATAACCTTGAGCGCTATTGCCGCCCTTTTCGATGTAACGGTAGACGAGTTAGTTCAGTGGAATAATATCGATAATCCTAATAAAATAACTGTCGGACAGAAAATAACGATTATCAAAACATCTACAGGAACATCCGGTTCACAGACTGCCGGTAGTGAAAGTTTTCTTTTTTCCCCTGCAATGAATCTTATCTCATTGTTGCTCACGATTGCTTCTACGGGTGCATCGGTTTACGAAACACTACCGACTTATAACCGAATGGCTGCTAAATTGGCTTCAACAGCGCCTAACCGTTTTCTGGCGCATTATAATGGCAAAATTGTTGATTGGAGCATGAAGTTTAGAGGAAATCAAAGTGTAAGTAAAACTATTATAGCAACTGAAAAAGCCAGTTATTTAAAAAGATTGAAGTGGCTAAAAGGAGTAAAATGGGGTGGATATATTGCCAGTAGCGCAAGTGTACTTATATCTTGTGATCAAATGTTGCAAAGTCAAAAGATAGAAGAAAAAATAGAAGCAGGAACGGACACAACGATGGGGCTTTTAGGTTTTCTACCTGGTGGATGGATTGCATCGTCTTTATATGTTCTTACGAAACCTCTACGAGAAGAATACAATAAACGAGTATTGCCTGTGCAAATCGAAATGGGAATAGAAGGATGCGCATTTGTAATGCCATTTAAATAAATAAAAAATGAAACCGTTTCAAT
>JAJBTJ010000123.1 GCA_020860905.1 Parabacteroides sp.
GAAAGTAATCATTACATTGACTTTCAGCCAAAAGGAGATAGCAGGATCCGGAGCAATAGCAGATTGGACTGAAGTGGGAGGAACGGGTAGCGGTTCTATCCAGTAAACACGGACAACAATCTTTTTGCAAGATTATCAACTTTTTGACTGTAATCGACAAGTCGGTTCCGGAAAAGAAAAAATACCTTTGTAAGCATGAAATAAGAAGGAAACGGAATGTGAATTTCGTTGCTTTCGGAACTTATAGTAATTCGTTGCCGCAGTTTTTCTTTCTATTGCCGCAAGTACGGAAAGAAAAGCCCCGTTTACTATAACTTTCATGCTTCATTTTTAACATAACTGAGCAACGGACAGCTTTACCTGTCCGTTGCTTGTTTTTTATCTGAACTATTGAGGGATATCCAGTAAATAAACACACCGAGGCAACCGGCTCGTCGGGAACCGGTTGCTTTTTTATTATTTACGGAAATTCAGTAAATAGGAACTTTCTTCCGGTTTACCCGGATAAAACAGGCTTCAGGCTGTCCTTTTTCTCTGTTCAGCGCTATGAAAACTGTATCCTTAGTTTGCGATGTTCGTCCGCAGGACTGCGGATACAGTTTTTATCCACATAAAACCGGTTTTCGTTCAGCATAAAAAGAATAATCTGGCGAACGAATCGCTAAAAAAAAGGGATACTGTTTTTATCTTGTGTTTTTCGTTCGGATTACCCCCGTGCAGGCCGTTAAACCACGTTTCCGGAGGAACGCTTAAAGATACGATAGCGGCAATTGGTTATTCCTAAATCAATTGCCGCTATCATATAATTTCCGGAATATCTCTTTTTACCGGAACTACTGAATCGTGATTTTATCCGTTAATATATCCACATACGTTTGTGCCGGGCGACCGTTATAATTACACCGTTCGCCCCGTAGCACCAACGAAGCCTCTTTCATCCAGTCGCGGCACTCCACCTCTTGCAAGTAAACGATTTCTTCCTCCGAGTCCGGATTGTTTTTCAACACGGCATAGGCATTTTTCTTCGCATACACTGGCCCGTCGAATACCTTCTTCCGCTCGTAAATCTTTTGTTTGTTGGCGCCGTTCAGTACAATCGGTTTCAGGGCGAACTCCTTTTCGCCGGCATGAAGCAACGGCGTAAGCACCATGCTTTCGTACCGCCCCACCTGTAAACCCGACAAAGAGATATGCATATACAAGTAAAGCACATTCCGCTTAATCACGAACGAGTCTTGCTTTACCGTAATCTGTCCTTGAAAAGCGCCGGCTGTTTGCGAAAATAAAAGGAACGGCCAACAACCCATACAAAAAACGATGGCTAACAAAATTCTTTTCATTTTGCCGTTAATTAATAAGATAAACGATACTGATACCCGCTTTGGTCACCCCCCAGTATTTATTCCGGTACTTTCCCAAACTCCACCCTTCTTCTTTCGGGAAAGCGTACTTATCGTACTCCAGGTAAGTATAACCGCCCCCTACGGTAAACTCGACATTCCAGCGGGGCGACAGGTACAACTGGTACCCGTAAGCCAAACCGGCCCCATAACTGTATCCGTCGTAGCAGTAATCCGATTTCATTCCGGCCGGTAACCGGATTCCGGCTATATCGTAATCGGCATAATGCACATGAAAGCCGAGGTAATGCCCGTTAAACGCCTCGTGCAGCCAATAACGCAATTCGGGCTGCACCATCCAATGCTTCAAAGATTTATCGTTCGAGAAGGTCCAGGGATTAAAATTTCCGGACCAATCGATACTCACGTGTTTCTGCAAAGCGGTTTCGACCCCCAGATTGAATGTAGCGGTAGCATCGTAAAGCAGGTTCGTTTTAACGGCTATCCATTGCGCATACCCGTAAGCGTGTAAAAAGAACAAAGCGAATAATATCGTCCCCAGTTTTTTCATGTTCGTTGAGATAGAAGCGAGATGTAAGTGTGAACAAGCAAATTTAATCATTATTATCGAACATGAGATATAAAACGGGAAACATTTCCGGCCGCCACCGGCTAAGTAAAATAAAAACCGTATTTTTGCACGGTGATTATTCAAGGAACTCATGAAAATTAGCTATATCCTCCTTACCTGGCTGACAGCGATTGCTTTATGCGCATGTAACAATACGATTCCGGGAAGTGCGGAGCCGGACGATAATCCCAGCTCGCAGGAACAACCTCCCGTAGAATCAGCCGGAAGAACGGTACTTATTTACATCGCAGCCGATAACACGCTAAGCTCTTACGGAAACAAAAGCCTGGAAAATATTACGAAAGGCGTAACCGCCGAAGCACTTGCGGGCAACAATCTCTTAGTATATAAAGACTGTAAATATGAAACGCCTGTACTGCTCCGTATCACGCCGGAAGGACAACAAACGGTAATAGACTATACGGAAGACGAAAATTCCGCTTCGCCGGCAACCTTGCGTTCCGTAATCGAAAAAACCATCGAGGCGTACCCGGCCAAAAGCTACGGCCTTATTTTATGGAGCCACGGTTCGAATTGGTTCCCCTCTTCGATGGCCACCACCAAAGCATTCGGACAAGACGGGAATAACTGGATAGAACTACCTGATTTACAACGAGCCATTCCGGATAACACGTTTGACTTTATCATTTTCGACGCCTGCTATATGGGCGGCATCGAGGTAGCCTATGCGCTGAAAAACAAAGCCGACTACCTTATCGCTTCCCCGGCCGAAATCCAGGCCGACAGCTTCCCTTACCGCACCTGCCTGCCCTATCTGTTTATGGAAACACCCAACTTGCCTGCCGTATGCGAAGACTATTACCGGTTCTATAGCAAAATACCATGTACGATTGCCTTGCTTTCGCTTAAAAAGCTGGATAAACTGGCCGAAACGACGCAAGGAATAATGAAGGAGAATTTCAGTAAAACGGATACGGTAACGCTCAAAACGTTACAAAAGTATTATCATCCACCTTATTATAATATGTACGATTTCGACGATTACATCGGCCGCATCGCCACGCCGGAAGAATATGCACACTTCCAGGCCGCCTTAAACGAAGCCGTACCGGTAAAAAAAGCGACTCCGTCGTTTTTGCACCGGAGCGCAGGGTGCAATAACACACGTTGCAGCGGCCTGTCTACCTTTATCCTGTATCCCTCCCTTAACGAAGCCATCGTAACCGAATATAAAAAACTGGATTGGTACAAAGCCGTGTACGAATAAAACGACGCGACAGAGGAAACGAACGCCCCCTCACGCATACAGCACTGCTCCCGCTACCCCCGCGAGTACAATCATTAAAATCGGGTTTACTTTAAACTTCCACACCAGCAGGAAAGAAACTCCGAAAATCAGGATACTTTTATAATCGATAAAGTTATCCCGGTTCATCAGCAGCAGTGCAGCCGCCGCAATCAACCCCACCGTAGCCGGCCGCAACCCCAGGAACGCCGCCTCTACGAAACGGTTGTTTTAAACGTCGCGGAAAAATTCGTAATGAGGAGGACCAGCCCCCACGACGGGAAACGACCCGCCAACGT
>JAJBTJ010000144.1 GCA_020860905.1 Parabacteroides sp.
GAAGAGGCCGGTGTTTTTCGGGGCTGGGTAGGAAGAGTGAAGTGCAATCGAACGGGGTCTCATTCTTTTGTCCTTTTATTTTTCTGTCTAAAATCAATTTTTGTCATGTGCTCCGGCTAAAAACAAGTTTCACTTGCAGTAAATCAATTTAATCCGTATCATGAAAATTATCAGCTTATGTTTAGGCATCCTGTTCGGATGCATGCAGTGGGGAAACGCCCAATCTCAAACGTTAAAATTCAACGCCGACAAGAAGTTTAAAATCGTGCAGTTCACCGACGTGCATTTTATTTACGGCAATCCGAAATCCGACATCGCCCTGGAACGAATCAACGAAGTGCTGGATGCCGAGAAACCCGACCTCGTGCTGTTTACGGGCGACGTGATTTACGGCAAGCCGGCGGAACAGGGCATGCGCACGGTATTGAACCTGGTTTCGGAACGGAAAATACCGTTCGGGGTGGTATTCGGCAACCACGACAACGAACAGGGGCTTACCCGCGAACAATTGTTGGAGATTATCCGGTCGATTCCTTATAACCTCACCACGACCACCGAAGGGATTTCGGGCGTAACGAATTATATCCTTCCGGTAAAATCGGCCGACGGGCAGCGAGATGCGACGATTCTGTATTGCATCGACTCGCATTCGTATTCGTCTATCGACGGGATAGGGGGGTACGACTATATCAAGTTTGACCAAATCGACTGGTATCGCCGCAACAGTGCCGCTTATACGCAGCAAAACGGCGGGAAACCGGTGCCGTCGCTGGCATTTTTCCATATCGCGTTGCCGGAATTTAACCAGGCGGCTTCCGACGAAACGGCTATCCTGACGGGAACGCGGAAAGAAAGGGCTTGCGCTCCGCAACTGAATTCCGGTTTGTTTACTTCCATGAAAGAGATGGGCGACATTACGGGCGTGTTCGTAGGGCACGATCACGACGACGATTATGCGGTATACTGGAAAGGCATTTTACTGGCATACGGCCGGTACACGGGGGGCGACACCGTATATAACAACCTGCCTAACGGCGCGCGGGTAATCGAACTGACCGAGGGCGAACGCTCGTTCGACACCTGGATCCGGTTGAAAGACGGCGAAATAGTGCAACAGGTAACCTATCCCACCGACTTTATCAAGAAGAAATAACAGGTATTTCCAGCTGTTGCATTAATATAAAAATAAACACGGAGACACAGCATGTTAAATCATTCCGATTATGCTGTGTCTCCGTATTTTTACGCTTCTGTCCGTTCCGGAATCCGGATATAGACGGAAGTGTTTTTTGCCGTTTATTCCGAAACAGTTGTTTTCTTACTGTAATCCCGGCGAATCGCCTTGTCGAACGCTTCCCAGTGCGCATCGGTCATGTGACTGGGAGTAAACAAGCAAATGCCGGCGGCCCCGTTCTCCATCGAACCCCGTACCGCCTCTTCTATTTCGGAAGGAACAAGCCCGTGCCCTTCCGGGTCTTTAATCTGCGCTTTCTTTTCCGGTTGGCCGCAAATAAACAAGCCACTGAAAATCGGCTTTTCGCCGTTTACCGAGGTTACTTCCTCGTTCACCACTTCACCTACCCAATCCGGGCCTTTCAGGTAAAAGTCGTTGTAATTCATCGGGTAGAAAGCATCCAAATCCCATTTGTTCCATTCCTGGCGTACCAACTTGCGCGCTTGCGAGTTAGGGCCGGGAAATACCGCCGCATCGATTTTTTTACCTTGCGCATGAATGTCGGCAGCCAGCCGGTTTACGAAATTGGTAATCAGGTCGCAACGGAACTGTACCCATTCCGGGCATTTCGACGGGTCGTCGACGCTTTTGATGTCGATACCGGTTTTCGCCTTGAAATCGGCCACACACTTATCGCAATAACAATAATCGGCAGGCGCATATTCTTCGTCCATCACCAACCCGTACTTGTCCCACAAGCCGCGCGCCAGAATCACGTCGGGGAACCGGACATAATCGAGGTGTACCGCATCCACTTCCGGTATAGCGGCTACCTGGCTGTAAATGCCATGCAGAAACGTATAAGTTTCTTCGTGATTCGGACACAAAAATTTATAATGCGCCACATAGGCCGGCTTGTTAAAAGCCGATTCGCCGTTCCGGTTCACTACATAAAACGACGAATCCAGCCCGGAACCACCCTGAGCCATCGTCGGAATCCAGGCGTGGTATTCCAGCCCGGCTTCTTTGGCCGCTTTGGCCGCACGGCGGTGTTTTTCAATATCATTTCCGGCATTGTACATGATACCGGACAACCCTTTCTCTTTCAGTTTGGCGAACATGTCGTGCAACGTTTGCTCGGTGGTATTCGCACCTTCGCCTTCCCAGCCGTATACTTTCACTTTTTGCTCGGGAACGGAAGTACAAGCCGTAACGCCCCATACGAACAAAGCAAACAGGATTAAATTCTTCATGGTTTCTTTTTCTATTTGTCGGTGGATAAAAATAAAAAAAGCCACGCCGGCTATTCTTTTTCCGAAGGCCGGGGTGGCTTTAAACGAGTTTTTTATTCGGCGGCGATGGGGGTATATACGCGGGCGCCTAATTCCTTGTCTAACGTATAAATGCCGAAGCCGTTGTCTTTTATCATCTTCAGGGCGTCGATAATTCCTTGCGCCGTTTCCTCTTCTTCCACCTGTTCGTCGACGAACCAGGAAAGCATGCTCTGGGTGGCGTAGTCCTTTTCGGCTGCCGCCAAGGCGTACAAGTCGTTAATCATGCCGGTAACTACCTGTTCGTGTTGCAGCGTGTCTTCGAAAGCGTCGAGCGGGCTTGCCCACGAAGTTTTTACTTCGGCAATCGGTTTCAATGTTACCTGGCCGCCACGGGAAATAATAAAATTGAAGATTTTCATCGCATGGTCTTGCTCTTCTTTGAACTGTACGTTCATCCAGTTGGCGAAACCCGGTTTTCCGTCGGCGGCAAAATGAGCCGACATCGACAAGTACAGGTAAGCCGACCACAATTCGGCATTGATTTGTTCGTTTAACGCAGCTTGAATTTTTTCACTTAACATGGTTACTTAATTTTTGAGTTATTGTTTATAGTTAGTTATCAAAGAATGCAGCCGCACCGCGAATCGATAAGGTTCCGGTCGCCGTACGCATTATCTACCCGGCCTACGTTAATCCAAAACTTGTTTTCTTTCAGGTATTCCAACGGATAAGCGGCCTTGCTACGCGGATAGGCGTGGTTCCATTCGTCGGCGCAAACTTCGTATTCGGGATGAGGAGCGTTCACCAGCACGTTGTCGTCTTTCGAAGCCGTTCCGTTTTCTACTTCTTTTATCTCCGACCAGATACACTCCATCACTTCTACGAAACGGTTCAGTTCGGCCAGGCTTTCGCTTTCGGTAGGCTCTACCATCAAGGTTCCGTGTACCGGGAAAGAAAGCGTCGGCGCATGATAGCCGAAATCCATCAACCGCTTGGCTATATCGGTTTCGGTAATTCCGGCAGCGTCTTTCACTGTACGGCATTCCAGGATAAGCTCGTGCCCTACCCGGCCGTTGGTTCCGGTATAAACGATACCATACGTATCTTTCAGTTTGGCAGCCAGGTAATTGGCATTCAGGATAGCCGCTTTCGTAGCGGCCTCGAGCCCTTCCGTACCCAACATCCGGATGTAGGCATAGGTAATCGGCAGGATACCGGCGCTACCGTAAGGGGCAGCCGAAACCGTATTCACCGAGCTGCCGAACGCTACGGGATGCGAAGGCAGGAACGGAACAAGGTGCTCGGCTACGCAAATCGGCCCTACGCCGGGACCGCCGCCGCCGTGAGGCGATGCAAACGTTTTGTGCAGGTTGAGGTGGCATACGTCGGCCCCGATGGTTCCGGGGTTCGTAAGGCCTACCTGGGCGTTCATGTTCGCTCCGTCCATATAGAGCTGGCCGCCGCAGGCATGTACGATGCGGCACATTTCGGCTATTTCGGCTTCGAAAATACCGTGAGTGGAAGGATACGTTATCATGCTGCCCGCCAGGTTGTCTTTATGTTCTTCTGCCTTGGCGCGGAAATCGGCCATATCCACATTCCCGTTTTCGTCACACGCTACGATAACCGGCGTATAACCGGCCTGCACGGCGCTGGCCGGATTGGTTCCGTGGGCGGAAGCGGGCAACAAGATAATGTTCCGGTGTCCCTGTCCGATGCTGGCCAGGTATTCGCGGATTACCCGCAAGCCGGTATATTCGCCGGCCGCACCCGAGTTGGGTTGCAGGCTTACACCTTTCAGGCCGGTAATCTCGACTAAGTAGCCGCATAGGTTTTCAATCAGTTCTTTATACCCTTCTACCTGCTCTTCGGGGGCATAGGGGTGGATATTCTGGAATTCCGGCCGGCTCAGCGGCAACATTTCCGAAGCAGCATTCAGCTTCATGGTACACGAACCCAGCGAAATCATGGAGTGGGCCAATGAAATATCGCGCCGTTCGAGCATCTTGATATACCGCATCAACTCGGTTTCGGTATAGTATTTCCGGAATACGTCGTATTGCAGGAAGTCGGAAGTACGGGCAAAACGGGTGTCGAAATACATTTCATCCGGAACAGCCTGTTCCATCATGTATTCTTTCCCGGCCGCACCGGCAAAAATATACAACAGCACGCCGAGGTCGTCGGGCTGCGTGGTTTCGTCGATGCTAATACCCACTTCACCCGAATCGAAATACCGCAGGTTGACTTTACATTCCAATGCCAGGTTGTGCAACGTATCTACGGAAACGCCGGCCGGCAATTCGATTTTCAGCGTATCGAAAAAGTTCGCGTTGAGTTGTTTGTATCCCAGGCTTTCGAGTTCGCGCGCCAGGAATCCGGCTTGCGAATGGATGCGGCCGGCAATGTTCTTCAACCCTTCCGCGCCGTGATAAACGGCGTAGAACGATACCATCGTGGCCAGTAAAGCCTGTGCGGTACAGATATTGGAAGTGGCTTTTTCGCGCTTGATGTGTTGTTCGCGGGTTTGCAGCGCCAGGCGGTAGGCCGGCTTCCCGTACATATCTTTCGAAACACCGATAATACGCCCGGGAATAGCCCGCTTGTATTCGCTTTTCGCCGCCAGGTAAGCAGCCGACGGACCGCCGTAAAACATCGGCGTACCGAACCGCTGCGTGCTTCCGAATACGGCGTCGGCGCCCCATTCGCCCGGAGGGGTAAGCAGCACCAGGCTCATGATATCGGCAGCCACGCCCGTTTTAACATCGGCCTGCGCGGCGCGTGCCACGAATTCTTTATAATCCTGTATGGCTCCGTCGGCATCGGGATACTGCACCAGCGCACCGAACACCTTTTCGGTAAATTCTAATGTGCGGTAATCGCCCGTTACCACTTCGATTCCCTGCGGAACCATACGGGTGTGCAATACGGCGAGCGTAGAGGGAAACACGTTTTTATCTACGAACAGGACATTAGCTCCGCTCTTTACCTTAGCGCGGCTCCGGCTATTGTAAAACAACGTAGCCGTTTCGGCCGCGGCGGTAGCTTCGTCGAGCAGCGAGCAGTTGGTAAGCGGCATAGCGGTTAAATCGGAGATAACCGTTTGGAAATTGAACAGCGCTTCGAGTCGTCCCTGCGAAACTTCGGCCTGATAAGGCGTATAGGAAGTGTACCAGGCAGGATTTTCGAAAACATTCCGAACAACCGGCGCCGGACAAACCGTATCGTACCAACCCATGCCTATGTAAGAAGTGAATATCTCGTTCTTGGAAGCCAGCTCGGCTATATGCTCGGCAAACTCCCGCTCCGTCATCGGCTCCGGCAAATCGAGGGGTTGTTTCAGCCGGATACCGGCCGGGATAGTCTGGTCGATAAGCTCATCGAGCGAACCTACGCCCACGGCCTCCAGCATTTCGGGCAAGTCGCTTTCCTGTATGCCGACATGGCGGTTAACGAATTTAGTAGTGTCCATCATATTATATGTAAGTTGTTAATTGAATATCCTTTCGCCCTCTTTCCGCTATAAAAACGGATTGTGCTTCTTTTCGAACCCGATGGTCGTTTCGGGGCCGTGTCCGGGGTAAATCACCGTTTCGTCAGGCAATACGAATAAATTGTTTTTAATCCCCTCGGTCAGCTCTTGCTGGTCTCCGCCCCATAAATCGGTACGGCCTATACTCCCGTAAAAAAGTACGTCGCCCGAAACGGCTGCATTACCGGGAACATTATAAAAAACCACGCTGCCGGGCGAATGCCCCGGTACGTGGATAACCGAAAGCGAAGTGTTTCCGAAACGAATCTCCTCCCCGTCTTTCAAACAGCGGGTTACCGGCACGGACGGGCGTTTCAGCGGCATGCCGAACAGCCGGGCTTGTTGCTCGAGTGTAGGCAGCCCGGTTAAATCGGCACTATGCGCTTCCGGTTCGAGCCCGTACTTTTCGCGGATATAGTTGTTTCCCAACACATGATCCAAATGCAGGTGAGTACACAACAACCGAACCGGCTTCAGGCCGTTTTCCTCTATAAAACGGCTCAGTTCGGCTTCCTCTTCCGGATAAACACATCCGCAATCTATCAGTACGGCTTCACCCGTTTCGTCGTATAGCACATACGTGTTGACCGGGAAATTATTAAATTCGAATTTTTTTATTTTCATATTATAGCTGCATTTTTCCGGTTCCCGTACCGGACGGAACCCGCCTGTCCGGTTAACGGCCCGTGTCGTCCCGACCGGGTGCCCGTTATACCAACGGAACGAAAACCACCTTCTTGGTTTTAAAAAACTCTTCGTCGAAATAATCGCCCAATTCTTCCATCACCGCTTTTTGCCGGAACGGAAGGATTTCGTGTTGCAACTCTCCTCCCTTTAAACAAATAAGGCCGTTGGGCAACGCATTCGATTGCTCTTTTTTAATATTCTTTTTGGCAATCTTAACCAGGTCGGCCAACGGCATCACTGCCCGGCTCACTACAAAGTCGAACAGTTGCTTTTCCTCTTCCGCACGCCCGTGCCGGAAGGTAACATTCGTGAGTCCTACGGATTCGGCTACCGCCTGCGCTACCTTAATCTTTTTCCCGATGCTGTCGACCAGGTGGAACGTAACGTCCGGAAAAAAGATAGCCAACGGGATGCCTGGGAAACCGCCGCCCGTACCTATATCCATCACCGAGCTCCCTTCCTTGAAACGAATCAACCTGGCGATACCCAGCGAATGCAGCACATGATGAAGATAGAGATTTTCGATATCCTTGCGCGAAATCACATTGATTTTCGCATTCCAGTCGGTATACAATTCGTACAACGCACCGAATTGCCAGCGTTGCGTTTCGCTCAGTTCCGGAAAATAGGTCAAGATACGTTCCATACGCTTACGCTTCGAATAATTGTGAAATCGGACTGTCTTTCCGTAAAATCAACTGCAACTCTTCGTACGGCAGGAAAACCTGGGTTTGTCCCACTACGTATGCAGCAATTTCGTATTCGTTGAACGTATAGGTAATGCCTTCGTCGTCTATCCGAAAATTCCCGTTGGGATAAATCTCGTCGGCGCTGAAAAAGCCGATATTCTCCAGGTCGCCCGGCGACTTGACCTTGTTTTGCTCAACAATCTTAGCCACCAGCATTTTCGCCAGCGTATCCTGATACTCGTCAACGAAAATCTCCTGCTCGGTAACAGGCTTGCCTGTTTTCAGGTTGATTACATGGTTATTCACGGCGTGCGCCCCGTGCGCTCCGCCCGTATAATTTTCAAGGATGGTAAAAAACGAAATCAGGTCGTTCTTATTATAAGTAACCGTATTCGAGGAAGTTTCGTAATACGAGTACCATGCTCCTACCTGTTGGTCGGAGGTACGCGCCCGTTCCAGGTCGGTTTTAAAATCCTGCTCCAAATCCTTGTAGGCGGCCAGGTAATCGGCTACGTACTTCTCTACGGCTTCCTGCAGAGAAAGCGCACTGTAATCGTCGCCGAAATAATCCGTTACGAAAATACGCTGGATATCGCCCAGCACTTCTCCGTTTTTATAGCTCGCGGGATAAACGAACTTGATTTGAAGGTTGCAATTCGGATTGCTGTCGTTCATCAGCAAATGGTACGTTTTATCTACCTGGATACTGTCGAACGCAATCGCATTTTCTTCTGTTTTTTTCGCTTTTCCGTCGCACCCGGCTATTACGGTCGCCAAGAGGAAAAACAAGGCTATTTTGACGTAGTTTCGTGTCATCATGCGGATAGGAATTATTGAATTTGTACTATGCAAATGTAGCGGATTATTTCCTGATAACCGCGCCGACCTGCGAAAAAAATCGTTCGGCTTCCGGTTGTGACAGCCTTTTGGAAAACGGTGTTGCAGTTTGTCGATTTTTCGTTTACCTTTGTAATACTTTGTTATATCGCAACCCGCTAATTAAAGAAAAATGGAAACAGTCGAATCAGTCTTCGCCTCGGTAAGCAGCTTTCTGTGGGGATGGCCTATGATTATCCTGCTGCTGGGCACCCACCTGTTTTTAACCGTCCGGTTACGTTTCCCGCAACTCCGGATACTCACCGCCATCAAACTGTCGGTTACGAAAGACGCCGGCGCGCACGGAGACGTAAGCCAGTTCGGCGCACTGGCTACCTCGCTGGCCGCCACGATAGGCACCGGGAATATTATCGGCGTGGCGACGGCTGTGGCATTAGGCGGCCCGGGAGCCGTGTTCTGGTGCTGGCTCACGGGCGTGCTGGGCATGGCAACCAAGTACTCGGAAGGGTTGCTCGCCATCAAATACCGTACCCGTACGGAAAACGGAGAAATTTTAGGAGGACCTATGTATGCCCTGGAGAAAGGACTGAAGTCGAAAAAGCTGGCCGTTCTCTTCTGCATCTTCACTGCGATTGCCGCTTTCGGTATCGGCAACACGGTACAGGCCAACTCGATTTCCGTATTGCTACACGAGTCGTACGGCATTTCAGGATATATTACGGGTGGCGTACTGAGTATCGGGGTGGCGCTGGTCATTCTATTCGGTGTAAAAGGTATCGCCCGGGTATGCTCGGCCCTGGTTCCGTTCATGGCTGTTTTTTACGTAGCCGGTTGCCTGGTTCTGCTTTGGCTGAATGCGGCTTACCTGAAAGAGGCTTTTTACCTCATCGTTTCGTCGGCTTTCTCTTCGCAAGCCGCCGGAGGCGGATTTGCCGGAAGCACCATTATGATGGCTACGCGTTACGGAATCGCCCGTGGGTTATTTTCAAACGAATCGGGCCTCGGCTCGGCACCCATCGTTGCAGCGGCCGCCCAAACCCGTAACCCGGTACGGCAAGCGCTGGTTTCGTCTACCGGCACGTTTTGGGACACCGTGATTATTTGTGCGCTCACCGGATTAGTGCTGGTAAGCAGCATCCTGGCGTATCCCGACATCGACCACACGCACGGCGGCACGCTTACGAGCGCAGCATTCGGCAAAATACCGTATATCGGCACCACGATTCTGACTGTGGGCATCGTTACGTTCGCTTTCTCTACGATTCTCGGGTGGACGTATTATGCAGAAAAAGCCATCGAATATTTAGGAGGAAAAAGAATGATCCGCTTTTACCGGGTGGTGTGGATTATCGCCGTGTTCTTCGGCTCCGTACTGAACCTGGCCTTAGTTTGGAACATAGCGGATATGATGAATGCCCTGATGGCTGTTCCGAACCTGATTTCGTTGCTCTTGCTTTCAGGCGTTATCGTGGCGGAAACCCGCGAATATCTCTGGAGCGACAAGCTGGAAAACAGCGCCGGGGAAATGCAGGCCGAACCGTCGCCGGTTCGTACCGATGAATAAAGCCGGTTCTTTCCGCACACGTATCCGGGCGGCGCCTTTTCGAAGCGGCTACTTCCGGACAAGCCTGTGTACCCGGAACAGGCGGTTCAGGGAAGAAATTTCCGTATCATCTCCTTTAACTCCGGAATATGGACCGGCTTCGTCAGGAAACCGTTACATCCGGCCTTCAGCGCCTCTTCCTTATCCTGGTCGAAGGCATGGGCGGTCAAGGCGATAATACCCACTTGACTATCCATCCGGCGAATCGCTTGTGTAGCCATAATGCCGTTCATTTCCGGCATTTTAATATCCATCAGCACCAGGTCGGGATGCACTTGGCTGAACAACGTTACCGCTTCTTTCCCGTTTACGGCGCGAACCAGGTTGTAATGCTTATCGAGAATCCTGGAAATCAGGAGGTAATTACTGTCGTTATCCTCGGCCACCAACACCGTATACTCCCGGTCGGGTACGGCCGTCTGTATTGCCACAACCGGTTCCGCAACCAACGGCGCCGCGGCTTGTACGCTCCTTATTTCGCACGGAACGGTAAACCAGAACGTACTTCCCTTCCCCGGCTCCGAGTCGACCCCGATTTCGCCTTGCAGGTGTTGCACGATGGTTTGGCAAATAGAAAGCCCGAGCCCGGTTCCCTGGATAAAGCTGTCGAATTTGGCAAAACGCTCGAATACATGGGGCAAATTTTCTTTTTTGATTCCTTTACCCGTATCCGAAACATAGAAACGCAGGCCGCCCGGAATATGCTCGTACCCCATCCGGATGGCTCCGCTCGAAGTAAACTTACAGGCATTGGAAAGGAAATTCGACACCACCTGGGTAAGCCGGTTCTTTTCCGAGTACACCACACAAGCCCGGTCGGGGAACGAGCAAACCAGCTTGACCCCGTCTTTGAGCTTGTACCGGTAAATAGCTTCCAGGTTAACCATCAGCCGGATTACATCCACCTCCGTAAAAACAAAATCCAACTGCCCCACCTCGATTTTCGACAAATCGAGAATATCGTTAATCAGTTGCAGCAACAATTCGTTGTTGGTTTCGATAATCTTGTTAAATTCCGCCTTCTCCTGCGGGTCGTCGGTTTGAGCCATCAGTTGGGAAAAGCCTACGATTGCATTCAGCGGCGTACGTATCTCGTGGCTCATATTAGCCAGGAAAGCGCTTTTCAAGCGGTTCAGCTCTTCCGCCTTTTCTTTGGCGGCCAGCTCGTCGATCAACTTTTTCATTTCCGTTATATCCCGCCACAACCCCGTTATCTTCACCACGTTGCCCGCCTCGTCGTACTCGCAGGCCACGCAATGGATTTCGGCCCAGCGCAACCCTATCGGCGGCCGGTTTTGCCGGAGCTGAAAATGCGCCGTGCGGCTTTCGCCCCGGATAATCTTATCCAGGCCGGTTTCATACAAATGCACATCCTCCGGACAGATAAAAGAAAAATAGTCTTCTTTCGGCACATCCCGGTTGTAAATAAACGACTCGTCGTTCGGCGAGGTAAACGTGCAGCTCCGTACATCGTAATCCCATTGCATGATACCGCTCGACTGGATAGCCAGGTCGGATTTGATTTTATCGGCTTTCGCTTTTTCTTCCGCTTCGATGTCTTGTGTAATATCCTTTTGCGTACCTACGATACAATCGATAGCTCCGGTTTCGGCCGAGCATAGCCCGATGGCATGCGTTTCGAACCACGAATAGCCGTTCTCGCCGTAAAACCGGAAAATCTCTTTCTGCTTCTTCACTTTTCCCGCCGCGAGGACTTCCATAAAACGCTTGTACTTCGCACGGTCGTCGGGATGGGCGATGGCTTCTATTTCTTCGTAATCCAGGCCGGCTTTCGAAACCGTTTCGCCGTACAGGGAGGTAAAAATACGACTGTTCACATCGTATATCCAGGCGGAAAGCGAACCCGCATCGAGCGCCAGCGACAATTCTTTCCGAATCGTATCCATTTCCATCTGCTTCTTGCGCAACTCGGTAGTTTCCATCAACACGGCGATAATATAGTAACTGCCGTCGCTGTTCTGCAACCGGGTTTTCGTAGTGATTCCCCACCGGTAAGGCTCGTTCCGCTCGTTATAAATTATTCGCTCGAACGACATCGGCTTGCCGGTTTCGAGCACCTTTATATCCTCCTCGCGATACAGGCTTTCCAAGCGGGCCGTCTCTGCATTGTTTTCGTGCTTACTCTCTTTTACCGAATCGGCATAAAAATCGAGGCATTTGTCGTTATAATAAATATAACGGAAATCGTTCGCCACCTCTTTCACGAAAACCGGAACAGGCAAATTATCGATAACCGACTGGAGGAACGATTTCAGCTTCAGCACCTCCCGTTCGTTATTAACCCGGTCGGTTATGTTATGGACAAAAGTAAGCAATTTATCCGCTTCGAAAGGAGTGGCGCGCAAATGCACATGAGCCACCCCCTTCCGGGTACGCACCGTATAATTGGTTGCCGTAATGGTTTTGGTGCGCAACGTTTGCCGCAATTGCTCAAGAATCTGCCCGCCGGCTTCCCGGAACGAAGGATACTCCCGCATCAAACCGGGAATATCTTTTCCCACCAAATCCGCACTTTCCAATCCGAACAGTACGTTATCCAGCGGGTTGATTACGTCGATAATCGTCAAGCCGGCGCTGTATACCACTATCATATGATAACCCGCGCCCGTCCTTTTACAGGAAAAGCGGCGAACACTTCGGCCGCCAGCGGATTGAAACCCGAAGGATTCGGTTTTACGGAAATAACCGCATCGTTTATATCGTTCCCGAGCGTGGGAATAGAAATTTCATTGTTATCGGCCAGCACCAGCAGCGTTTTCCATTGTGCCCGGTTCATATCTATCGACCGGGCCGCTGCGGCAGGGAGGCTGACGCTCCCGTTCTCGAAGGTCAACAAATAGTTATCCTTTTGTCGGACCGCCTCTTTCAGCAGGTTGCCTTCGTTAATGAATTGTTGTATTTCTTCCTGATGTCCGGAAATAACCGGGGTATCCTGCTCGTCCGAACAACCCGGCAGGGCGGCTATCGACAAAATAAAAACGACTATACTATATCGGAGGGATTTCATAAAATAAACGTTTAAGGGAAGGGGGAGAAGAAAACTTCCTCTTCTCCCCCTTACTGCATTATCGCTTAAAATCACCAGCCTTCGGTTTGGCTGCACAAGGTGTTGCGGTCCATTTCGCTCTGCGGCACAGGCAACCAACGGTATTTCGGCGCATAATTTTCGGCTCCTTGCTTCTTCCGTTCAATCATCGCCTGCTTGAATTCGTTATCGTCGTACCAGTGTTTCAGGTAAAACAAGCAGTTGCTTTCCATTACGAACTCCAGCAAATTCTGGTGCTGGATTTCTTTCATCAAATCGACAGCGGCAAACGTTTTATCGACCAGTCCGGCGCGCTCGCGAATCCGTTTCAAATCGGCATTGGCTTCGGCCGCATCGCCAGTTTGGGCGCATGCTTCGGCATGCATCAGCAACACTTCGGCAAAACGCATGATGCGGTAATTCGTTTTACGGGCGTCCCAGGTAGCCTCGCCGCCATAAAACGTGGGGCCGTGCTTACACCACCAGGCCGTATATTTCTTCAGACAGAACCGGCCTTCTTTCCCGTTGATAGGCGTATAATCCGGTTGTCCGAAACCGCGCTTTTTACCGCAGGCCGTCCACATATCCTCGAAATCGATGTCGTTATACCAGGTTTCGTCAGGTTTCACATCTCCGTAATCGGAATATTTGAAATAAAACGTGGTGTACATCCGCTTGTCCCATTGGGTATCGGAGCCGGCCGGGCGTTTTTCGGCAGTAAATTCAT
This sequence comes from Parabacteroides sp., assembly GCA_020860905.1. Classification (GTDB taxonomy): domain Bacteria; phylum Bacteroidota; class Bacteroidia; order Bacteroidales; family Tannerellaceae; genus Parabacteroides_B. Next base: position 13,570 of record JAJBTJ010000144.1, read on the forward strand.
CCACCAGGTAAGCCGAAGGTTGCAGTTTGTACCAACCGCCGTTTGCAGGCAGGTCGGGCCCGAACCAGTTGGCCAGCGCATTGCCCATATTGGCATCCGTTCCTTCGCCGCTGTTCCACAAACCGGATTGGTCGCCGAATTCGGCATAATTCAGCTCGAAGATAGATTCGCGGTTAAATTCGGTATCGTCGCGGAAGTTCTCTTCGTATTCCACCAAATCGTACGTATACGGGGCAGTCATAATCTTTTCGAGTTGGGCCTTCGCTTCCTTGTACTTTTTCTGGAACAGGTAGGCTTTGCCGAGGAAAGCGATAGCCGCCCCGCGGGTAACCCGCCCGTAATTGTTCTCGCTCCGTTCTACCGGCAACAGTTTCTCGGCCTCGGCCAAATCCTTTTCCGCCTGCGCCCATACTTCCTCGCGTGGCGACATGGCCAAATCGCAATCTTCCGAAGTAGTTACCGGCTCGGTACGGATAAGCGCCTTTCCGTAATTGATAGCCAGCAGATAATAATGGAATCCGCGCAGGAAATAGGCTTCGCCGCGAATCGGGTTTTTGATTTCCGCTTTTACCGGACACGTTTCGCCCGTGTTGGCCAGCACCACATTGGCCCGGCTGATGCCGCGGTATAAGTACTCCCACACGTTTCCGTCGGTATTCGACGTATTGTTATACACGATATGGTCCCAGGTAAATACCTCTTCGTTCCGGGTAACGAATATATCGTCGGCTCCGCCGTTACACGGGAAAATAAATCCGTTGTACGTACCGTAGTATCCGTACACGCTGGCGCGTATCGAATTGTATACGGTAGCGATACCCGACTCCAGGTCGTCCTGCGTAGTCCAGAACGTAGCGTCGCTGGGATAGTTCGGATTCACTTCATCCAAGAAGGTGTTTTCGTTACAAGAGCAAACCAACGCTCCCGCAGCAAAAGCCAGTATAGCTGTTTTTAAATTCTTCGTTTTCATATTACGCATTTTAAATCATTAGAAATTAACTTGTAAACCGAAAGTAAAACTGCGTGCCTGCGGATAACGGCCGTCGTCGCAACCGCGGCTCATCACGCCGGTATATTCGTCGCCGGCGCCGTCGCCGCCGTTTACACCCAAGTCGGGCGTATAGCCTTTATATCCGGTAACGGTAAAGAGATTTTCCATGGCCGTATAAATACGCACGTTTTGCAATTTTGCTTTAGCAGTCCAGACAGAAGGGAAAGTATAACCGATTTCCAATGTTTTCAGGCGGAAATACGAACCGTTTTCCAGCCAGCGGTCGCTACCGGCCTGGTTGTTTTTATTGTCATCGTCCATCGTAAAGCGCGGGATGTCGGTATTCGTATTATACTCGGTCCACGAGTTCAAGGCGTCGGTCGATACGTTGGTGATACCATTCTGCATATACGAAGTATAATAGCGCAAACCGTTGTAAATCTTTCCGCCGAAACTACCGTCGAAGAACAAGTTGAAATCGATTCCTTTGTACATGCCGCCCAGGGTAAGCCCCATCGTCATGTTGGGAAACGGATTGCCGCAATACTGCTGGTCGTCGGCGTCGATTTGCCCGTCGTTATTGTAATCCACGAAACGGATATCGCCCGGTTTAGCTTTCGGCTGAATCAATTTGCCGTCTTTCTGGTAATTGCGTACTTCGGCTTCGTTCTGGAACAGGCCGTCGGTTTTAATCAGGTAAAACGAACCGATGGGGTCGCCTTCTTTCGCCCAAGTAACGGTAGCCGCCCCGTGAGGAGAGAAACCGCTGTATTGCTGTTTACTCAACGAAGTGATTTCTTTCAGGTTATTGGTGATATGCGACAGGTTGAGGCCCGCGTGGTAATTGAACTCGCCCACGGCATTCCGGTAGTCGACCGAAAATTCGACCCCTTTGTTATCCACGATAGCGGCATTCATTACCGGCGATCCGCTCATACCGGCGCTCGGCGCCTGGTTGATGCCCAGTAATAACCCGTCGGTACGCTGGATAAAATAGTCGATGCTGGTTGTAAGCCGGTTGTTAAAGAAAGCGGCATCCGCGCCGACGTTCCAGGTTTTTGTTTTTTCCCAGGTAGTGGTAGCCGGAGTAGCCCATTCCGTATTAGTAGAAGCGCCCATCATCCACGATTCGTTCGCCCCGATACCTTGTACGTAATTGAACCCGTCTTTGATAAGCGACTGCGTATCGTAATTGCCGATACCGTTCAGGTTACCCAACACACCGTAACTGGCGCGTATTTTCAGCTCGTTTACTTTTTCCTTCGCACTTTCGAAGAACGATTCGTTCATAATATTCCATCCTACCGAAGCCGAAGGGAATACGCCGAAGCGATGACCGCGGGCAAACTTGGACGAACCGTCGCGACGTACCGAGGCGGTAGCCATGTACCGGTCGTCGTAGCTATAGGTAGCCCGGCCGAACATCGAAATCAACGAATTGGTCCAGGCACTTCCTCCGGCCGTGGTGGTGCTGGCTAACCCGGCGCTGATTACGTACAACCCCTCGTGCATGCCTCCGCGTCCGGCATTAAAGCCACGCGATGAATTTTTCTGTGCCGAATACCCGATAATGGCGGCAATGGTATGCTTGCCGAATACGTTGTCGTAATTAATGGTATTTTCGAGTAACCAGTCGTTTTCCCACGAAGTGCCCTCTTTCAGCGAAGTAGTGGCGTTCTGGCTGCTGTTGCTGAAGTAGTACAAGTCGATATAATCGTAGCTGCGGCGGGTGTATTTGTTGATACCCACGTTAAACTTATATTTCAGTCCTTTCAGGCCGAGGTCTACTTCGGCGTAAGCATTGATTAAGAGGTCGATGCCGTGTTTCTGGCGGTCGTATGCCTCCACGTAACCCACCGGGTTGTCGGTTTGGCGCGCCCAGGCAGGCACTACGCCCCAATGTCCTTTATAATCTTTGTTATCGCCATAGGTGCCGTTGTCGTACACCGGCATCATCGGTTCGGCGCGCAGCACGGAGGTATATCCCTGGTTGTCCCAGTCTTTTTTCCACATCTTCAATAAAATGGTATTCCCTACCCGCACATGGTTGTTAAAAAGGTAGAACGTATTTTTGTTGCGGATGTTCCAGGCTTCGTAGCCGGTGGTTTTTACGATACCGTTTTGCTTGAGGTAACTGGCCGATACGTTGAAAGCGGCGCTCTTGGAATCGCCCGATACGTTCATGGCTACTTTATGCACGGCGGCCGTACGGTACAGTTCTTTCTGCCAGTCGGTACCTTTGCCTTCCCAGTTTACCAAATCGGAATAATCCTGCGCCAGGCCGTATTGCTTACATATATCGCGGAGTTGGTTGCCGTCGAGCACGTCGATGGTTTTGGCTACCGTCTGCACACCCGTGTAAGCGCTTACTTCCACCTGCGTAGGCATATCCCGGCGCGAGCCCTTGGTAGTGATGAGCACTACGCCGTTAGCGGCGCGCGCGCCGTAAATAGCGGCAGCCGAGGCGTCTTTCAACACATTGATGGATTGGATGTCGGAAGGCTCTACCATATTGATATCGCCGTACACGCCGTCGATTACATACAACGGTTGCGTGTTGTTCAGCGAGTTGACTCCGCGGATATGGATGTTCATCCCGTCGCCCGGTTGGCCGGTAGCACCGTTTACGGTAACGCCGGCGATACGTCCCTGCAACGCCGACGAAGCGCTCCGTGCCAGGTTAGCCTGCAAATCCTTGCCGGAAACCGAAGAGACGGCACCCGTGAGGTCGCTCTTTTTTACCGCACCGTACCCTACCACGACCACTTCGTCGAGCAGTTCGCCTTCGGCCAGCTTCACATTCATAACGGTTTGGTTGGCTACCGGGATGTCTTGCTTCTGCATCCCTACATACGAAAACACGAGGGTTTGGCCTTTGTCGGCACGGATAGTGTAGTTTCCGTCGATGTCGGTGGTTGTTCCGTTCGTAGTACCTTTAACGATAACCGTGGCGCCGATTACGGGGATATTCTGCATATCCGTAACCGTACCTTTGATAGTAAGTTGCTGTGCCCACCCTATCGAGCTCCATAAGGAAACCAGCAACATAAATAATAGTAATCTTTTACTTCTCATAATGTTTTAAGATTAAAAAATATTATGAAGACAAAGGTAAAACCGGGCAAATAGGTTGACAAGTAGTATTTTTGCAACAACTGATGAATATCGGTCAATTTAACCGGACGGAGTTTTCTTTGCCGGAGACGGTTCTTCGCTCCTTTTCCGGCCTACTTGCTTGCTGGTAAAAAGAGGGATTTCCGACACCGCCGCATCCATCCGGAACCGGCTAATTAACACTAAATTACAACAACCGGCACAGTAGGGTACGATAAAAACGACCGACCGGGCAAGCAAAGCGGAAAGCCGTGCGGGAAAAGTACGATACACCGGCTGCAAACCGGAACCGGGAATCACGGGAGAAAAAATATTACCAGCAAGTGATAAATTCGTATTGTGTTAAACAACATAAAAAAGGGAAGGGAGCTTCCCGGAAAAAACCGTCGTCATTCTCCTTCACTATACAGATAGCCGGCAAGAGCCCCCCTGTTTCCACCGGCCGGAAAAACGGGGCGTTTCAGATGATGGTGCGTTTCTTCCGGTAATTTTCGCGGAACTCGGTAGGGGTAACGCCTTTGCGCTTTTTAAAGATGCGGTTGAAGTTGGAAAGGTTGTTAAACCCGCAACTGTACCCTATCTCGGCAATGGTTTCGGGCGAGTCGACCAGGGCGCGGATAGCCTTCCCGATACGGATGTCGGTAAGGAAATCGACGAAGCTCTTCGAAGTGTGCTGCTTGATAAACCGGCAAAAAGAAGCGTCGCTCATATTCACCAACGAAGCTACGTCGCTGAGGTGTACCGACTCGGCATAATGGGCATTCAGGTAATCCACTACTTTATTGATGCGGGGATGGTTGCTGTATTTCTCGTCGCCGCTGCCGGTGAACGAATGGCTCGACAGTTCGCGGGCTTCGCTGTCGACCGATAGCTCGTGCAGGATGATAAACAACTTGATAACGGAGTAAAAGCTGTCGGTTTCGCACGTGATGGTTTTCAATATAGGCCGTACTTTATCTATTGCCTGCCGGCTGAAGGCGAGGCCTTTCCGGGCACTTTTAAAAAACTCCTGGATACTGATTAACTGGTTTTTGTTGAGAAAGCTTTCGGAAAGGAGGTCGGGATGGAACTGGATGGTTACTTCGTGGATGTTTTGCGACCGGCACTGATGGTTCATCCAGGCATGTTCCAGCCGGGAATTGGCAATCAGTACCAGCTCCTGCTCGTCGATTTCTTCTACCGAGTCGCCTACGAACCGCTGGGCTCCCTGCGCGTTCTCGATGTAATTGAGCTCGTATTCGGGGTGTATATGGATGGGGAAATTGAAGGTGCTTTTCAACCTTTCCATAATAATAAAGCAGTCTTTGGAAGACAAGGGCGACACTTCCTTGAATAATTCGGCGTTCAGCATGGTTTTATCATTAAAAACGGCTTGTTTATGCGATTAGGATGCACAAAAAACCTTCGTTATTAATGGCAAAGGTTATCCGGGCCGAATCCGGTTGTGGAAAAAAAGGCGCTTCATATTTTTTTAGCCCGATACAATTCTTAGAATCAGCTTGTTGGACGGATGTATTTTCCTATTTTTATCCTAAACAGGCTGTGAATCCGGTAAAATAGT
>JAJBTJ010000142.1:0-18901 GCA_020860905.1 Parabacteroides sp.
TCGACTTATTTTTATACGGATACAAAGATATGAGTGAGCGAACGTTAAGAAAATAGTACGGAGCGAACGCCCGGAAGGCCACGCTGTTTGAGCTCCCCGGAGACGAGCCACCCTACTGTTTTTCGGCAATAAAATATTTTTTTGTCATGTACGTTGGGGGAGCGCTTAAAGATACAAAAAAGTGACATGTTAGCTGTTAATTAGTTGTATTGCTTTTTTGATTTAAAGAATATCCCTACGAACGAAAAGACATTTTAATCAAGAAGTGCACCCCAAAGTTGGACAAAAAACTTTTGGGGTGCACTTCCTGATTGTTGCCGGATATTCAATTCTGGGGAATTTATACTACTTGTCGGGCAGCCTCTTTCCTTATTTCCGAACCTCCGGCTGGCATGTTGCCGTTACCGGCCGTATGTAAATGCCTTCCTTACAGTTTCACCCCTTCCAGTTTTAAAATCCGCGTTAGCTCGTCTTCGCATTTCTTTACGTTTTTATTCCACGCTCTTTCGTCGGTTACTTTTTTGTATTGATCGATTCTGTCCAGGATTTCTTTACACGAAAGAATAAAAACAGCCTGGTCGGCCTCTTTTAGCGTCTTGTAAAATATTTCGTAAAACCGGCCGTAATTTATTGCTACGCGGATAGGATAATGCCGGTTCGAATTGGCATCGCTCTTATTGGATAATATGGTATGTACCTGGATAAATACCTCCATACACGTATCCGGCGCGCCGTTGATTATTTCGTTTTCGATAAGATACCGCGCGTAATGGTTATCAATCTGGTACGTATCGAAATCGGATGCGCTTTTTGCATATCCGTAAGCCGTATCGAAATACTGTTTGGCGATAGGATAATCGCGCGACGAAAGCCGGGCGATGGCGTATTGTAACCAGAAGTGCGGATTCTTCTTTGCGTAATACGTGGTTTTTATTTCTTCGAAAAAACTTAATATAACCGGTTTGAACGCCGGGTTTTCGTTTAAGTTAAATACGATTTGGAGCCGTGAGAACGAAGCGATGCTTTTGATAATCGTATAGCTGTTTTTGTCGTAAAGCCGGGTATCGAGCTTTTTTACCACGTCGATAAGCAACTCGATTAAATCGTCGTGGAAATTATTTTTCTTCAGCAACGATTCGGCTAAAATAGACGAACGTACCAACAACTTCTGTTCGTTGAAGTCAATAATTTCCATCAGGTTGTCGTTGTTATAAAACGCCGGGTTTTCTAACAGTTCGTCGTCCAGGATGTTAAGTAAATCGTTGAAATCGAGATTGAACCCGAACAAATTGGCCGCCAGAATCAGTAAAGTAGCCCTAAAGTACGATTCGTTGATGTTTTTTATGGAGAGTAACAAATCGGTGAATCTCTTTTTTATGTCGGGCGAGTCCAGCAAAGCCAGCAGGAACAAACGGAACGAACCGTTGTAATCGTTCAGGAAGATTTGCGTTCTTCTTTCTTCCGACTGGCCGGCCACGTTCCCCCACAGCCCGTATTGGTTAAGCAAGCGTACGATTTGGCCGATTTCCTCGTACGAAAGAAGATTGAGGTTTTTGGTAATGTAATTAGTCGCTGTGCCGAATAAATAATTCTCCAGTGCCGGGTAATAAGTATCGTTAAGCATACTGCGCTCGGTTACTATCACCGTAGTTTCGTCGGTACGGAAAAGCGCGAGTCTTTTGAGTACATCCAGGTTCTGCGAGTAATTTTCGATAATGATTACCGCTTTCGGCTTATACGTGCATAACGATTCGATTTCGTCGGAGGTTTGGGGAAAATTCTTTTTGAAGATGTACACTTCATGCCCGTTGCGTACCAGTTCGTCGGCCAGTCCGTGGATGAAAAGCGTTTTTCCGTTTCCCAAGTCGGAGTGTATCAAGATATTCCGGCCCCCGTTCTTCATGTAGTCGATAACTTCCTGAATCTGTTTACGCTTGATGTAATAAGGATATTTCGGCGCGTCCATCAGCGAGTAATGAATCAGGTTGTCTTTTATCGTGCCTTTGTAAAACAGGTCGAGCAAGTCGATGTCTTTGATACTCGGCACTAAAAAATCGGTGGTGCATTTGATGAAGCTGCGCGGTTCGCTGAACCCTGTTTCCCCGTCGGTGTAATCTTCCATCACTTCGCGGATACGGTCAGCCAGGCCGCTCAGTTGAATGTCGTGTACATTTCCGTAGCGTTGCAGCTTTTTAACGGCGAGTTTGGATTCGCCCTCCCTAACGATGAAAAACAGCGTATCCGCTACCGTATGCTCCGAAATAATACGAGAGATGTCGAGGTCGTTATCGCACGAAAACCCGATGAAAAACACGGCTTTCGCATTCTGTATATCGTGTCGGAATAAATCCACCCAGGCGCTTTTAAGAAAGTCGGAAGTAAGGTAGCTGGCGTTGGTGAGCTTGAACTCGTTGCGTAGCGTGTTCGAGTTGAGCCGTTCGATATACCCGTTCAGGTGAACGCAGAAGGTGCGTTTATCCTTATACTGGTCAATCCGTTCGGTAATGGTAACGGGCGAAAGCAGCTTCCTGCTTTTATGGGCGGAAAACTCCAGTACGTTGTCGTAATTCGTGGTATAAATCCTGCGCCAGGGCAGCGAGGCGACCAGTTCCTGGTCGGGCGAAACGGAAGTAATGGTATATTCTTTCCTGAGTACTGTTATCAATTCGGATTCGCCGTGTTCTTCCTGGAATAGCTGCGAAGCGTTTTTTAAGTCGTAGTCGTTTTCCGTGATGCCGCATCGTTGGTAAAACATGGCGGTTAATTCGTTTCCGGTTTTCGGATTTTCCTCCCCTAACAAGTTCGTGGCGCCGCGCGAGAATCCCGAGCCTGTAAAAAGAATCGCATTTCCCGATAGTATGTGCGTGATAGCTTCCTGTAGATTCATAACGTATAGGTATTTTCAGTTTTCGTTTATCTTCCGGCTTGTAAATGTAAGCATAAATCTGTTTAACGAGCCTCTTCGGGAGCCGGAGTTTTGAATTTATACCGATACAGCCCTTACTTCCGGGTAATCTTCCCTTCCCGTGTTTCGATATCCTGCCCGTTTGCAGCCAGGAAGCGGATTACCGTAAGGCTCTTTTCCGGGTCGAAGGGGAGCGACTGCACCAACTCCTTTACTTCGCACGGTGCTGCTTTGGCGGCCAACTCTTCCAGCAAAGCGTGCCGGATGGCGTTGAACTCGTAGTTTTTCAGTCCCGTTTTGTTTTTAGAAAGGCAAACATCGCAACAACCGCAATCCGAAGCCTCTTTCTCGCCGAAATACGATAACAGCATCCGGCTGCGGCACAACCGTTCTTCCGAGATATACTCCAGTACCCGCTCGATACGGCGTGTACAACGCTCCTTCCGTTCCTCGTAAGCCGTGCGCGGAATAACCACGTATTTTTGCTCTTCACGGGTTTGCCGGTAAACGATTAACGGTGTTTTTTTATGCGGGATGTAATGCACGATATGCCATTTGGAAAGTGCGCACAGCGTATCGTACACCTGCTGCGGCGTACAATGCGAGCGGGTAGCCAGCAACGACTCGCTGATATAGGCGTAATCGGCGAATAAGCCGGTGTACGAGCGGAGCAGGTTCCGGATAATCTCGTCGGTCAGGCCCCCGTCGGCATACGAATGGGCGTACAAATCATCGCGATTACAGGTAAACATCAGTTGCGAAGCGTTCTCTATCTCGTCGGTATACTCGATGTAGCCCGCAAGTTCCAGTATTTTAAGCGCATGATGGGTTTGGAGCAACGGCAGCTTGAAAGCCGGGCAAAAGTCGTTTATATCGAAATCGTGTACCGTATCCATGCCGAACCCTACGGCAATCTGGAAATAATTACCCAGCGCTTCGTACACCCGGCGGATAAAATCTTTTTCCGGGAACTCGTCGGCGAGCCGTTTCTTCAGCTTACTGCCATCGAGGCGATTGCATAACGCTACCGCATAAGCTTTCAGTCCGTCGCGTCCGGCACGTCCCGCCTCCTGGTAATACTCTTCGAGCGAACCCGGCATATCCATGTGTACAACCAGCCGTACATCGGGTTTATCTATCCCCATACCGAACGCGTTGGTGGAAACGATTACCCGGCATTCGCCCGATTTCCAGGCATTTTGTTTCAGGTCTTTTTCCGCCCGGTTCAGCCCTGCGTGGAAATAATCGGCCTGAATGCCGGCATCCCGCAAGGCTATCGCGATTTCCTTGGTGCGTTTCCGGTTGCGTACATATACGATAGCGGTGCCCGGTATTTTGCCGAGGATATGGATAAGCGTTTCGATTTTATCTTCCGTCCGGCGTACGATATAAGCTAAGTTGGTACGCAGGAAACTCTTTACGAATACGTTTTTCTGATTGAAATGCAGTTTTTCCTGGATGTCGTCTATCACTTCCGGGGTAGCCGTGGCTGTGAGTGCCAGTACCGGGACACCGGGCAAATGCCCGCGCACGTCGGCAATCGACAGGTAGGAGGGGCGGAAATCGTATCCCCACTGCGAGATGCAATGGCTTTCGTCTATCACCAGCAGGCATACCTGCATGGCCTGTAGCTTGGCCAGGAACAATTCGGTACCCAACCGCTCGGGCGAAACGTACAGGAATTTGTAGCCGCCGAAAATACAGTTTTCCAGTTGGGTAACGATTTCCTGCCGCGTCATGCCCGAATATACGGCAGTAGCCTTGATACCGGCTTTGCGCAGGTTGTCTACCTGGTCTTTCATCAGGGCGATGAGCGGCGTTACCACGATGCAGATACCTTCCAGGCACAGTGCCGGAACCTGGAACGTGATGGATTTGCCGCCGCCGGTAGGCATCAGCCCCAACGTATCCTTCCCGGCATGTACCGAGCGGATGATGTCTTCCTGCAACGGCCGGAACCCGGTATATCCCCAATATTGCGCTAATACTTTATGAAACACGTCGGTAGCTGCTCTTCACATGCAATCGGTCTTGATGTCTTTCACCATCAATTGGATAGACGTGTTGCCGTTGTACGTATTTTCTTCCACCGTATAGCAGATGCTGAACGGGCGCATGTTTTTGATGTGCGAGTTGTGCTCGTGCATACCGAAAGCGATGGCATGCACAGGCGTATGCGAGTCGGCGTCGAGCAATTCCAGCTTGAGGTGCTCCAGTTCTTTGCCCACCAGTTTGCTGGTACCGTAATCTTTCACCTTGTCGGTGCAGAACACCGGCTTTTGGTTATCGGGGCCGAACGGGCTCATCTTTTTCAGGTCGGCCATGAACTTCGGGGTGATTTCCCGGAAGTCGAGCCGGGCGTCGATGTCGATTTGCGGAATCATCTGTTCCGGAATAATGGAGCCGGCCGCCAATTCTTCGAACCGCTTGGTAAAAGCCTCCAGGTTTTCCGTTTTCAGCGACAGTCCGGCGGCATACGTGTGCCCGCCGAAGTTCTCCAGCAAGTCGCGGCACCCTTCGATGGCTTTGTAAATGTCGAACCCGGTTACCGAGCGGGCCGAGCCGGTAATCAACCCGTTCGACTGGGTAAGCACTACTGCCGGCCGGTAATATTTTTCCGTAAGGCGCGATGCCACGATGCCGATTACCCCCTTGTGCCAGTCGGAGTTGAAAACCACAATCGCTTTCCGGTCGGCCATGTCGGTAAAGGCGTCGATGATAGCGTTCGCCTCGTCGGTAATTTTTTTATCCAGCTCGCGCCGGTCTTCGTTATACTGGTTGATGTTTTCGCTTTTTTCCTTCGCGTCCGCGCTGTTTTTGCACAGTAACAGGTCTACGGCTTCCTTGCCGTTCATCATCCGTCCCGACGCATTGATGCGGGGGCCTATCTTGAATACGATGTCGCTGATGGAAATCTCCTTTCCACCCAGGCCGCATACGTCGATGATGCCTTTCAGCCCTAAGCTCGGGTTCGAGTTGAGTTGTTTCAGCCCGTAGTAGGCCAGGATACGGTTTTCGCCGGTGATGGGAACGATGTCGGAAGCGATGCTTACGGCCGTGAGGTCGAGCAGCTTTTCCAGGTCGGCGAAGGGGAAGTTGTTGCTCTGCGCGAATGCCTGCATGAATTTGAACCCTACGCCGCATCCCGACAGGTGCTCGTACGGGTAAACCGAATCGGTGCGCTTGGCGTCGAGCACGGCTACGACATCGGGCAGCGTATCGTCGGGCATGTGGTGGTCGCAGATAATGAAATCGATGCCTTTGCTTTTGGCATATTCTATTTTTTCGATAGCCTTGATGCCGCAGTCGAGCGCGATTACCAGGCTGAATCCGTTCGCGGCCGCATAATCGATTCCCTTGGTAGAAATGCCGTACCCTTCGTCGTACCGGTCGGGAATGTAATAATCGAGCGACGACGAATACGTACGGAGGTATTTATACACTAACGATACGGCGGTAGTGCCGTCGACATCGTAATCTCCGTAAATCAGAATTTTTTCCTTGTTCCCTAACGCCTGGTTGAGCCTTTTCACCGCCTTATCCATATCGGGCATCAGGAACGGGTCGTGCAAATCGGCCAGGCTGGGCTTGAAAAACTTTTTCGCTTCCTCCACGGAAGTAATCCCCCGCCGTACGAGTAACAGGCAGATTACCGGGCTCATACCGAGCCCGGCTGCCAGTTTGTCGCTTTTATGTATTTCTTCTTGTGTCGGGTTTTGAAAGTTCCATTTGTTGGTCATTCTATATTGTTTTTTCTTTTTTTGCTTCTCTGTGCCGTCTTTCTGCCGGGAAAGGCGTTTCGAAATCAGTACGATATAGCCGGTTTTCCGCGTGTTTCCCTGACGGTACCGTTTATACGTGTATTTTCAACCCGTAAAATTAGCGAATTAATCCCGACAATACCAAAAGGCGCATACAATATCTTCGGGCGGGAAGTACTTTTTAAACCGTAAAAAAAGAAAATTACTTCATTTTATTATCTTCTTAACTCTTTTTGTAAAGTTTCACTTGTTGTACGGGTAAACTACTAAAAACGAGAAAACATGAAAAGGAGTCAACGTACCTGGCTGGTTATCGGAGTGATTGTGGCGGTTGTGTTATTGCTGTACTGGCTGTTCGGAGCTACAACGCTCAACGAGATGGGCGACGACCCGTTCGGGCCTCCTGCGATAGAAAATGTAGATTAAACGCATGTGTTTCCGGAACCGGCCGGCAACGTTTCCGGATAGAGCCCGCTGAAACAAAAGTTTTGTCAGCATGAAACAGTTGTTTCCCTCCGGTGTATTTCACGGAACGCCCCGATTTTTTATCCGGATGCAGCCTGTTTTTTTCCGCTTGCCGGAAATTTCCGGCAAGCGGAAGGTCGTTTTTACAACAACGACTTGATATGCTTGAAGTTGGAGTTGATGGTATTGATTACGTCCTGGCTCCGGCCTTCCATCATCAACTTGGTCATCGACTCGGCGAAGCCCATCATCTGCCCCCATTCTATTTTGGGCGGAAGCGCCAGGGCGTTCGGGTCGGTACGGATGTCGATTAAGGCCGGTCCCGGCGTACCGAAGGCGCGGATAAGCGTAGCCATCACTTCTTCGGGTTCGGTAACCCGGTATCCCTGCATGCCTACCGACTTGGCACAGGTATCGAAATCAGGGTCGACGATGGTGGTTTCGTTGTCGGGCAACCCCGCTACCTCCATTTCGAGCTTTACCATACCTAAAGCCCCGTTATTGAAAACCACGATTTTTATCGGCAACTCGTATTGCGTAATCGTACCCAGGTCGCCCAGCAACATCGACAACCCGCCGTCGCCGCACAAGGCGATTACCGGTCGGCCGGGATAAGCCAGCGCCGCGCCGATAGCCTGCGGCATCGCATTCGCCATCGAGCCGTGGTTGAACGAACCTATCATTTTCCGTTTGCCCGTTGCTTCCAGGTACCGGGCGCCCCATACGCACGTCATGCCCGTATCTACCGTGAAGATAGCGTCGTCAGGCGCGATAGCGTTTACTTCGGCCATCACGTATTCCGGATGGATGGAGCTTTCTTTCCCTTTCACCTTTACATACGTATTCAGGTCGTCTTTCACCTTCCGGTAGTTATGCAGTTGCTTTTTCAGGAAACCGTCGTCGGCTTTCTGGCGAATCATCGGCAGGAGCGCCGCCAGCGTTGTTTTGATGTCGCCGCACAATCCCGTATGCAGTTTCGCCCGCCGTCCCAGCCGGTCGGGGCGTATGTCGATTTGTACCACCTTGTTATCTTCGGGCAAGAACTCGCTGTACGGAAAGTCGGTGCCCAGCATCAGCAATACGTCGGCTTCGTGCATCGCGTCGTAGCCCGAAGTCATCCCCAGCAAGCCCGTCATACCCACCTCGTTCGGGTTGTTATGCTGTATTTCCATTTTGCTTTTGAATGTATACGCAACCGGCGCATGTAGCCGTTGCGACAATTCTACCATCTCTGCGTGGGCGTCTTTAGCGCCGATACCGCAAAACAGCGTTACCTTTTCCGTTCCGTTCAGCAATTCGGCCAGCTTTTTCAGGTCGCTGAGCGAGGGGCATACCGATGTTTCGACAGGAAAAATCTTCGTCGACGAAAAAACATCCTTCGTATCTTCCATTGCCGTATCCCCCGGAATGCCGAATACTCCTATGCCTTTTAGCGTTAAAGCCGCCTGCATGGCGGCCTGTAACATACGCGGCGCCTGGTACGGGCTTACGGCCAGTTGGTTGTAATAACTGCAATCGTCGAATAGCTTGATGGTATCCGTTTCCTGGAAGTACTTGGTTCCGAAATCTTTGTACAAACAGGTGGAAGCGATTACCAATACCGGTGCATTGGTTCGGTGGGCATCGTACACTCCGTTGATTAAATGTACGTGCCCGGGCCCGCTGCTGCCGGCACAACAAGCCAGTTCGCCCGTTAGCTGCGCCTCGGCCCCGGCGGCGAAAGCGCCGGTTTCTTCGTGCCGTACCTGTATCCATTGTATTTTACCGTTCCGACGTACAGCGTCATTTATGCCGTTGAGGCTATCGCCGGTTACGGCATAAATCCGCTTTACGCCGGCGTTTTCCAGCATTTCTACGATTTGTTCTGCTACTTTCATACTCACAATTATTTTATGTTTTAACACTCAGGCCGTGCGGAACCTGCCTTTTATGTTACGGTTCCGGTTTAAAAAAGCCTGCCGGATGCGGGAAGATGGAAAAATGCTACACGGTATATAAGAAGAGTATAATCAAATCTGCACTGCCGTCTTCCGGCATTCGGCAAGCTGAATTAAAGAAACAACGGCTCCCGGAAGAATGTTTACGGGCCGCAGCGCCCGGTTACCAGGGGCATAGCGGCTCTTGGCGGCTACGAAGGAAAGATGTCGGGCTGGTTAAATGATTTGATAACTATACAAAAGTTGTCAAATCGGAAAGCAAACTTTTCGTCCGGGCTGTTATACCTGTAAAAAAACGAATCAAGCATGGATACGAACAAAATCAACGAATTGTTAGGCGACGAGCGCGCCTATTACCTCGACCATACCTGCACCACCATCGACAAATCGCTGCTTCACCTTCCTTCGCCCGACGCGATAGATACCGTTTGGGCCGGAACCGACCGCAGCATCCGGGTGTTGCAGAGCCTGCAAGCTATTTTCGGGCACGGACGGCTGGCCGGTACCGGGTATGTATCTATCCTGCCGGTCGACCAGGGAATCGAGCATACGGCCGGCTCCGCTTTTTCGCCCAACCCGGTTTATTTCGATCCGGAGAACATCGTGAAGTTAGCTATCGAAGGCGGTTGTAACGCCGTAGCTTCCACCTTCGGAATTTTAGGAGCGGTGGCGCGTAAGTATGCCCATAAAATCCCGTTCGTGGTAAAGATAAACCACAACGAGCTGCTTACCTATCCTAACGGATACGACCAAGTGCTTTTCGGTACCGTACGCGAAGCCTGGAATATGGGCGCGGTGGCGGTGGGCGCCACGATTTATTTCGGCTCCGAGCAAAGCCGGCGGCAACTCACGGAAATTGCCGATGCCTTCGAGCTTGCCCACGAACTGGGAATGGCTACCATCTTATGGTGCTACCTGCGTAACAGCGCCTTCAAGAAAGACGGAGTGGATTACCACGCGGCGGCCGACCTTACCGGGCAGGCCAATTACCTGGGCATTACTATCCAGGCCGACATCGTAAAGCAGAAGCTGCCCGTAAACAACGGCGGTTTCACGGCATTGAATTTCGGCAAGTCCGACCACCGCATGTACGATACCCTGGCTTCGGACCACCCCATCGACTTGTGTCGTTACCAGGTGGCCAACGGTTTTATGGGGCGCGTAGGGCTTATCAATTCGGGGGGCGAGTCGAACGGCGCTTCCGATTTGCGTGAAGCGGCCATCACGGCTATCGTAAACAAGCGGGCAGGCGGCATCGGATTAATCAGCGGCCGCAAGGCATTCCAGAAACCGATGGCCGATGGCGTTGAATTGCTGCATACCATCCAGGATGTATACCTCGACCCTTCCGTAACGATTGCGTAAACTAAGTATATCATCAGTAATAACGAATTAACACAAAACGATTATGAGATCATTGATTGGCAAAAAAGCGCCGCAGGTAAAAGCGCCGGCTGTAGTAAACGGTACCGAAATAGTAAACGATTTTTCGTTAGACCAGTATCTGGGCGACAAGTATGTCGTGTTTTTCTTTTACCCTTCCGACTTTACTTTCGTATGCCCCACCGAGCTGCACGCTTTCCAGGAAAAGCTCGAAGAGTTCGAGAAACGGAACGTGGCGGTGGTTGCCTGTTCGGTGGATTCGGAATATTCGCATTTCGCCTGGCTGAACATGGATAAGAACCACGGCGGCATCCAAGGCGTTACCTATCCGATTGTAGCCGACTCGTCGAAAGTGATAGCCGAGAACTTCGGCGTGCTGGCGGCCGATTACGAGTACGACGACGAAGGAAGCCTCTATTGCGACGGAAATCCGGTGGCTTACCGCGGCTTGTTCCTGATAGATAAAGACGGCATTGTGCGTCATGCCTTGATAAACGATTTGCCGCTGGGCCGCAGCGTCGACGAGGCGATTCGGGTGGTGGATGCGTTGCAGCACTACGAAAAGAACGGCGAAGTGTGCCCGGCCAACTGGTCGAAAGGCAAGGACGCGATGAAGGCTACCGAAGAAGGGGTTTCGGATTACCTGAGCCATCATTGAACGGATGCGGCCGGATAGTTTCGCATTTCAGTTGCCGAAGCGGGGCCGTGAACGAAAATAACACCAGGAAGAGCCGGAATACAGTATGTTCCGGCTTTTTCTGTTTTATTATCCGTACAGCGCAGTGGCTGCGTTTTACAGTGGCGCGAAAAGGAAAGGAGTGGAGAGGGGGCGGTCTTTTCTTCTAAAAGAAAGAAAGCGGCCTTTGTGTACTCCGCGGAAGTTATATACCTTTGTGCCGCTTTTAACGGAAGCAACGTGAATGGGTTCGGTCAGTTTGGTAATATAGAAGAATGTAAACTATGCAGAAATCGGATTGTATCATCCGCGTACAACATGTTTCGAAGTACTTCGGCGACAAAGCCGTACTCGATGATATAAACTTGTATGTAAGGAAAGGAGAGTTCGTTACGATTCTCGGCCCGTCGGGATGCGGGAAAACCACTTTGTTGCGGCTTATCGCCGGTTTCCAAACCGCTACGGAAGGCGAGATAACGATTGCCGGCAACGACATCACCCAAACGCCTCCGCATAAAAGGCCGGTAAATACCGTATTCCAGAAATACGCTTTGTTTCCGCATCTCAACGTATTCAACAACATCGCTTTCGGGCTGAAGCTGAAAAAGCTGCCGAAACAGGTAATCGGGAAGAAAGTGAAGCAAGCCCTGAAAATGGTAGGCATGACCGATTACGAGTACCGCGACGTTAACTCCCTTTCGGGCGGACAGCAACAGCGCGTAGCCATTGCCCGGGCCATCGTTAACGAACCCGAAGTACTGTTGCTCGACGAGCCGCTGGCCGCCCTCGACCTGAAGATGCGGAAAGACATGCAGATGGAACTCAAGGAAATGCACAAGTCGCTCGGCATCACGTTCGTATATGTTACCCACGACCAGGAGGAAGCGCTTACCCTGAGCGATACCATCGTGGTGATGAGCGAAGGCCGTATCCAACAAATCGGTACGCCTGTCGATATTTATAACGAGCCGGTCAATTCGTTCGTGGCCGATTTTATCGGCGAAAGCAATATCCTGAACGGCTGTATGCTGAAAGATAAACGGGTATCGTTCGCCAGGCACGAGTTCGAATGCGTCGACGAAGGCTTCGGCGAGAACGTACCGGTGGATGTAGTAATCCGTCCGGAGGATATTTATATTTTCGAGCCTTCCGAGGCTGCCCAGTTTACCGGCACGGTAGCTACTTCGATTTTCAAGGGAGTGCATTACGAAATGACGGTGAACACGCCGGAAGGATACGAGTTTTTAGTACAAGATTACCACAGCTTTGCCGTAGGGCAGGAAGTGGGCCTCCTGGTAAAGCCGTTCGACATCCACGTGATGAAAAAGGAGCGCCTTTGCAATAACTACGAAGGCAAGCTGATAGACGCCACGCACGTGGAGTTTCTCGGCATGGCTTTCGAATGCGCCGAGGTAACCGGCATCCAACCGGGTGCGCCGGTGCAGGTGCAGTTCGGTTTCGGCGACGTGGTGCTGCACGATAACCAGGAAGACGGCATGCTTACGGGTGAAGTGAAATTTATCCTTTATAAAGGCAATCATTACCACCTTACCGTGTTTACCGACTGGGACGAGGATATGTTCGTAGATACCCAAGACGTGTGGGATAACGCCGACCGCGTGGGAATTACCATCCCGCCTCACTGTATCCGGGTAATACCAACCTCTTTAACCGAATCGTAATGGGAAAGCTCTCCGTTTTGCTGTCGAAAAAGGGCAACTGGGTAATTCCTTACCTGGTTTTCTTGCTCATCTTCGTGCTTACGCCGCTGGCGCTTATCGTGTTTTATGCATTTACCGGTTCCGACGGCCGTTTTACTTTGGTGAACTTCGTCAAGTTCATGCAACATCCCGAAGCCATCAATACGTTTATATATTCTATCGGGATTGCGGTAATCACCACGTTCGTGTGCCTGGTGCTGGCCTATCCGGCCGCTTACATCCTGAGCCAGCGGGCATTCAATACATCGAAAACGATGGTGGTGCTGTTTATCCTTCCCATGTGGGTGAATATCCTGGTGCGTACGCTGGCTACCGTGGCGCTGTTCGATTTCCTGTCGGTCCCGTTAGGGCAAACGGCGCTGATTTTCGGTATGGTATATAACTTCCTGCCTTTTATGATTTATCCTATTTACAATACGTTGCAGAAAATGGACCATAACCTTATCGAAGCGGCGCAGGATTTAGGCGCCAACCCGTTCCAGGTATTCGTAAAAACGGTGTTTCCGCTTTCCATGCCCGGCATTATGAGCGGCATCATGATGGTGTTTATGCCTACTATTTCTACCTTTGCTATTGCCGAGTTGCTTACCATGAACAATATCAAGCTGTTCGGTACCACTATCCAGGAAAACATCAACAACGGGATGTGGAACTACGGCGCTGCGCTGTCGCTGATTATGCTGATTCTTATCGGCATTACCATTTTGCTCTCGAACGACGACGATAACATGACGAACGAAGGAGGAGTGGTATGATGCAAAAACTGTTGGCCAAATCGTACCTTTGGGTGTTGCTGGTGCTGTTGTATGCGCCGGTGGCGGTAATTATGGTATTTTCGTTTACCGAGGCCAAGGTGCTCGGTAACTGGAGCGGTTTCTCTACCCGGTTGTATACTTCGCTGTTTACCGGCGGGGCTCATCACTCGCTGGTGAGCGCGCTGTGGAATACGTTCCTGATTGCGTTCGTGGCGGCTACCGTTTCCACGGTGCTGGGCAGCATCGCAGCGATAGGTATTTTCAACCTGAAAGCGCGGGCGCGGCAAACGGTGGGATTCCTCAACAGCATTCCGATGCTGAATGCAGATATTATCACCGGTATTTCGCTGTTCCTGTTGTTCGTTACGTTCGGCATTTCGCAAGGGCTTACCACAGTTATCCTGGCGCATATCACGTTTTGTACTCCCTATGTGGTGTTGAGCGTGCTTCCGCGCCTCAAACAAATGAATCCGAATGTGTACGAGGCTGCCCTCGACCTGGGCGCTACTCCCTTTTATGCGCTCCGTAAGATTATCTTCCCCGAAATACGGCCGGGCATGATTAGCGGGTTTATCCTGTCGCTTACGCTCTCTATCGACGATTTCGCCGTAACCATTTTCACCATCGGGAACGAAGGGCTCGAAACCCTTTCCACCTATATTTACGCCGATGCCCGGAAAGGGGGGGCTTACACCCGAGCTGCGTCCGTTATCTACCATCATTTTCGTTACGGTGCTGCTGCTGTTGCTGGTTATTAACAAACGGGCGGATAAGGGAAAACAGAAATAAGGGGCGCTGTTCCGGCGGCTGCCCGGGCGGATTGCCGGGTGCGGTAAAGCCGGATGCGCCGAAGTGAAAAAAAAAGAAAAGGCCGGCCTGTTCCGGCGCAGGATTTGTTTAACAGAAAAAGTTTCGAACCGGATAGTAATATGAAAAAGTGCATTTTCCTTCTTTTTACGGTTGTGTTGTTCGTCGCCTCCTGTACGCATTCGGACGAAGAGCGGGCTCACGTACTGAAAATATACAACTGGGCCGACTATATCGACGAAGGCGTGCTCGAGGGTTTCCCGGCCTGGTATAAGGAGCAGACGGGCGAAGAGGTGCGTATCGTGTACCAGTTGTTCGACATTAACGAAATCATGCTCACCAAGATAGAGTTGGGAAAGGAGGATTTCGACCTGGTATGCCCCTCGGAGTATATCATCGAGCGGATGTTGAAAAAAGATTTGCTTTTGCCTATCGACCAGGATTTCGGCCGCACCCCCAACTATATCCGGAATGTTTCGCCTTATATCCGGGCGCAGCTCGATAAGTTAAGCCAGCCCGGGCGCCGGGCTACCGATTACGTGGTGGCTTATATGTGGGGTACGGCGGGTATCCTGTATAATAAAAAGTATGTTCCCCGCGAAGACGTTTTGTCGTGGGGCGTATTGTGGAATCCGAAGTATGCGGGGCGTATACTGATGAAAGACAGTTACCGCGATGCTTACGGCACGGCTATTATCTATGCGCATGCCGGCGAGCTGGCGCGGGGCGAGGTTACGGTAGAGCAGTTGATGAACGACAATTCGCCCGAGGCTATGGAGCTGGCCGAAACGTACCTCAAGCGGATGAAGCCGAACATCGCGGGCTGGGAAACCGATTTCGGCAAGGAAATGATGACGAAAGGGAAAGGGTGGCTCAATTTTACCTGGAGCGGCGATGCGGTATGGGCGATGAACGAGGCAGAGCTGGTCGGGGTGGAGCTCGGTTACGAGGTACCGCTCGAGGGGAGTAATATCTGGTACGACGGCTGGGCGATACCCAAGTATGCCAAAAACGTGAAGGCGGCCAGCTATTTTATGAATTACCTGTGCCGTTCGGACATCGCGCTGCTGAACATGGAGTCTATCGGGTATGTAAGCGCGGTGGCTACCGAAGAGGTTTTGGAGGCGAAAAAAGATTCGACGGTTGCCGGAACGTACGACTTGAGTTATTTCTTCGGCAAAGGCGCCGACAGCGTGCATATCGACCCGGTGCAGTATCCCGATTACAGCGTGGTGGAGCGGTGCGCCATGATTCGCGATTTCGGCGACGATACCGGCCGGGTGCTCGAAATGTGGAGCCGGGTAAAGGGCGATAATCTCAATACGGGTATCGTCGTGCTTATCTTTATCGTATTCGGCTTGCTGTTCGTGTGGGTGATTTACCGCCGTATCCAGAAAAGCCGCTATAAACAGCGCCATTTCAGCCGGCGGAAAAAATGGCTGAGGTAAGCGGCGCGTAATTTTTTCGGCATACGAAACGTGCGTACGGCATTCCGTCCGGGTGTTATCGGCCCGCTGTCCGGCTAAACCGGTTTCGTGCAGCGCCTTTTTCTTTTTCTCCGGCTGTAAACCTGCATCTGCAAGCTAAAAATATATATCCCCGGCTTACGAATGTATACATCCTCTGCCGGGAGGTATAAATCCGTACACCGGAGATACGGTTTTTATCCGGGTGAATCCGGATTTTGCGTTTCAAGGAAAAGCGTATGCCTGCCCGGTTTTCCGGGTTCGCTCGCTATGGGATGGTGCGTAACGTTTTCAGGAGTCGCCGGAATCGGCTTCGTTCAGGAACCGGTTGTTCCGGTATACGTTCAACTGTTTCCGTAATTGCTCTATTTCGCTTTGCAACCCTCTCATCCGGTCGAGCAAATGCCGGATGGCGTCTATCCCTTCGATGTTGATAGAAAGGTCGTAGTACCAGCGGATATACTTTTCGACATCCCGCAGCTCGTCGGCCGGGAAATACCGCTCGTTATCCATTTCCTCGAGGTCGATAAGGCCGCCGTCGGCCAGTAACGAGATAAAGGAAGGGTCGATATGTACTTTGTCGCAATATTCTCTTACTATAATTAAATCTGTTCGCATAGGTCAACCTTTTTTTAATTAAGACTTCTGTAGCTCGCGGAACAGCTCCTTCTGCCGTTCGGTAAGGTTCGTCGGAATTTCAACAGAGAGCGTAACAATCAAGTCGCCGTGCTGTCCTTCCTGCTTATATACCGGGAACCCTTTGCCGCGCAACCGTACTTTCGTGCCGTTTTGCGTTTCGGGCTTTATTTTCAGCTTCACTTTGCCGTCGAGCGTATCTACAGTTTGGTCGCCGCCTAAGATAGCCGTATACAGGTTAAGCGGAGCCGTAATGTACAAATCGTCGCCCAACCGTTTGAATTCCGGGTCTTCCGGAATGTGGAAGGTGATATACAAATCGCCGGCCGGTCCGCCGTTCGCGCCCGGTCCGCCCTGTCCTTTCAGCTTGATTACCTGCCCGTCGGCTACGCCGGCAGGTACCGTAATCCGGATTTTCTTTCCGTTTACGTTCAATATCTGTTTGTGCGTATGCGCTGCATCGCGAAGCGAAAGCTCCAGTTCGGCGTTGTAGTCCTGCCCGCGGAATCCGGCACTCCGGCCGCCTCGTGCGCCGCGGCCTCCGAACAGGTTTTCGAAAAAGTCGGAGAAACCTCCACCGTCGCCTCCGGCACCCGTAAAGTCGCCGGTCGACCAGAACTGGCCTCCGTCGCCAGCGCCATACTGCTGGTATTGCTGGTACTGCTGCCGTTGTGCATTGAACTCGTCGGCATGTTTCCAGTTTTCGCCGTACTCGTCGTACTTTTTCCGGTTTTCAGGATTGCTCAGCACTTCGTTGGCCTCGTTTATTTCCTGGAATTTCCGCTGGGCGTCGGCATCGTTGGGATTCAAGTCCGGATGATACTTGCGCGCCAGCTTTTTATACGCCTTTTTTATTTCGTCCTGCGTTGCGTTTTTGTTAACACCAAGGATGCCATAATAATCTATATAAGCCATACTTTTTATGTGTTAGATGTTCCGTTTCATTCCGTATGCGGTCGGGCAGGTTGCATCCATAGTCCGGTCGTTACAAAAATAAAACATAAAACAGTAAAGTGTACTCTTTATCAACAGAAAAAAGAGGGGAGATGTTCTTCGTCCGGCAGATAAAGATTTTTCACGTACGGCGTGCGAATTTGCTGTCGGACGCATTGCCGGCGTGCCGGTTGCGCCGGACTGCACATGCTGTTTTTACCGGCAGACAGGCAGGGAAGTTATTGCAATAAAATTTCAGGATGACTCAGTTCTTTCACTAATTCATCCACCGTAGTGCACGGTTTGTGTGAGGCGAAATTGCAGTTGGTATGGCATTTTTTTAAGCGGGCGGCCCCGGCAAAAGCCAGCGATTCGTCACCAAACTGTTGCAGCAAGGAATAAGTATCTTTTGCTTTCTTTTTGTATGTGTAATTTTCGTTTCCGCTTTTCTTGCGGATTTCACGTTCTATCATCGCTATATACTGGTTACGCGAAACACCTGTATCTAAATATTCGAAATGAAGATAATACCATAATTCGAATGATTCGTTCGACCAAGCGCAATGTATTCCGTTTCTCTTCGCCAGCTTGATAGCATCGTTAAAATCCTCGAAATCGTCTTTATCGAATACGGCCCAGACACGGTCGAATTCTTTGTCTGACTTGTCCCGTATTTCTATTACCTTTTTTATCAGGCTTACGGTACCTCTTCCTTCTCCGTTTATTTCAACTTCACGGATAGCGGAATACCTGTTTTTAATTAGTGATTCGAAATAATTAGGTTCCGTGCGGGTACCTTCACAAACGATAAGAAAACTAACAGCTATGTTCCGGGTATTGATTTTTCTTTTTTTATCCAGTTTAGCTTGTTTTCTAAGACGTTTGGCTTCTTCTACTTTATATTTTGGTAACAGTCCCATCGATTATTCGTTTTGGATATAGGGGATGGCCCCATACCGGCCATTGATATAATCTTTTTCAATGCTGCGGTCTTTTCTGATTTTATTCCCTTCGATGTCTCTGAATTCTACTAACGAATACAAATCCGTCGCTTCGGTTTTATCTTTTTCCGTAAACCAGATTTGGTCCCGCCTGAAGGTTTGCGTATTAAGCAAGTTCGTGTCATGCGTGGCAAAAATGAGTTGTGATTTACCCTGGTTGGTTTCCGGATTATTAAATAAATTAATAATGTACTTTGTCAGAATCGGATGTAATTTAGAATCCAGTTCGTCGATTACTAATACCGAGTTATAGAGTAACGACGTTAATATCCAACTCGCCAAGTCGAATAATTTATTGGTGCCCGCCGATTCGTGGTCTTTCATATTTAAACGAATCGAGTCGATAATTTTGCCATTGTTATCGTAGCGGTTATGAATCGTATAGGCCTTTATTTCTTTTGCCAACGCTTTGTCTTGGGGCAATTCGATGGAGTCGAATCCTACATCGAATAATC
>JAJBTJ010000142.1:18911-19223 GCA_020860905.1 Parabacteroides sp.
CTTATGCAATAAAGATTCTATTGATTTTTGAAACGATTTTAGCGGCAATTGTTCCGTTAAACGAATCTACTGTCGATCAAAACCGGGCATTATCCCTTGTTTTATCCTCTAATCCTTTCCCTTCCGGAAAATTATCGGAAATTCCGATAGCTTCTACTGTTCTTATAAACAAATATTTTTCTTTTTTACCTGGCTGAGTAGCATATAACCATTCGTCGAAAACCCGGTTGTTATCGACGGTAAAGCCATACCGGTACAGAATAGACTCTACAAGTAATTCGATTTCGAAAAAAGAAGGTTCGTTGGCTTTTT
>JAJBTJ010000064.1 GCA_020860905.1 Parabacteroides sp.
TGCTTTTTAAGATAGTATCTGAGGCCCGAGGGGCCATACGATGTGGCCGGTGTTTTTAAAAAGAACTTTAAAAGAAAAGGTTGATTTTTTATGAAGGGTGTGTGCCATTCCGAGACGGTTTAAGCCGTTACCACGACAAAAGGTAGGGTTATTTTCGCTTCGCTACATCCCGTCCTTCGTTCACTGAAAGCCATTTTTAGTGAGTGAGCGTTAGCCCTTGAACTTTTTTTGTTTCGTTTTTTTCTTTCAAGAGAAAAAAATGAAAACCCACCGTGGTAACGGTCGTCCGCGGCTCCCTGAAGAATAGCTACCCTGCTGTTTTTTAGCAAAAAAAGAAATTTTTGTCCTGTGCTTTGGCCCTTCTGCTTAAAACTTAGTTTTTATCATATACTTTGAATGCCGGGCAATATGCCCGGCATTCTTCTATTGTACTCCGCTTCCCGGTTCCTGTTCCGGCAACCGGGCGTGTGTTATTGGTAACGCCGGATAATTGCCAGCGCTTCTTTGCAATACCCGGTAATCGTATCCCATTCCTTGCGGGCGATTACTTCCGAAGGGAATAACTTCGAACCCATTCCCACGCAGGTTACGCCTGCTTTTATCCAGGCCGAAAGGTTTTCTTCGGTGGGCTCTACCGCGCCCGTCACCATCAACATCGACCAGGGCATCGGCGCTTTTACGTTCTTTACGAACGACGGGCCGCCAACATTCCCTGCCGGGAAGATTTTACACAAGTCGCAACCCGCTTCCTGCGCCGTACTGATTTCGGTTACCGAGCCGCAACCCGGCGTGTAAGGTATCAACCGGCGGTTACATACTTTCGCTACTTCCGGATTGAACATCGGGCCTACTACGAAGTTGGCACCCAACTGGATATACAAAGCAGCCGTGGCCGGGTCGACCACCGAGCCTACGCCTAAAATCAGTTCGGGGCATTCCGTAGCGGCGAACTTAACCAACGCGCCGAACACTTCGTGCGCGAAATCGCCGCGGTTGGTAAACTCGAACGCCCGTACGCCGCCTTCGTAACAGGCTTTGATTACGCTCTTCGCCGTTTCGGCGTCTTTATGATAGAAAACAGGCACCATACCGGTGGAAGCCATAGCGGCCAAAACCTGCATTTTTGAAAATCTTGCCATATCGGTTTTTTATTTTAAATGCACGGATGCCGGCGAGCTAAGGCGCTGCGGGGCCTGCATCCGGTGCGGAATGAATAATCGGTTTACCTGGAAACGCGCCCGGAAGCGTCGCCGCTCATCAGTTTTTCCACTTCCTCTACGGTTACCTGGTTGAAATCGCCGTAAACGGTGTGTTTGAGGCACGAAGCGGCTACGGCGAAGTTCAGCGCCTTTTGGTCGTCGCCCGGATACGAAACCAATCCGTAAATCAGGCCGCCCATAAACGAATCGCCGCCCCCTACGCGGTCGACGATGTGGGTAATATTATAAGTAGGAGCCTGGTACAACGTATTTCCGTCGTACAACACGCCGCTCCACGTGTTGTGGTTGGCATTGATAGAGCCGCGTAGCGTAATGATTACCTTCGTGGCGCGAGGAAAACGGGTCATCAACTGCGTGCAAACCGACTGGAACTCGGCGGCGTTTACTTCGCCCTGCGTATTGGCTACGTCGAACCCTTCGGGCTTGATACCGAATACCTTTTCGGCATCTTCTTCATTGCCTAAGATAATGTCGCACCCTTCTACTAAAGCCGGCATCACTTCGGCAGCCGTTTTTCCGTATTTCCAGAGGTTTTTGCGGTAGTTCAGGTCGCACGATACCGTAACGCCCAGGCGGTTGGCCGTGCGAATCGCTTCCAGGCAAGCGTCGGCGGCGCCTTGCGAAAGGGCCGGCGTAATGCCTGTCCAGTGGAACCAGCGGGCGTCTTTCAGCACCTCTTCCCAGTCGATCATACCCGGTTGTATATCGGCGATCGACGAGTGGGCGCGGTCGTATACCACTTTGCTGGCACGCGCTACGGCGCCGGTTTCGAGGAAATAAATACCCAACCGCTCGCCGCCGTATACGATGTTTCCCGTGCCTACGCCGTATTTGCGTAAGTCCATTACACATGCCCGGGCGATGTCGTTCAGGGGCAGGCGGGTAACGAATTCGGTTTCCAGCCCGTAGTTGGCCAGCGATACGGCTACGTTCGCTTCACCGCCGCCGAACGTGGCGGTAAACTGGTTTGCCTGGCTGAAGCGCAGGTAATCGGGTGTTGCCAGGCGCAACATGATTTCACCGAATGTTACGATTTTGTTTTTCATTTTCCGTTTGTATAATTAATTATTCGTATGCTTTATCACATAGGCAAAAGTACGGGCTTTTTCCGTACCATCGGTTTGGTATTCTGTTTAATTTCTGTATTATATTATCTATGTTATTAAGCATAAGAAGGTGAAATAGTGCGATTGCCAGGTAACAGGATATGATAATAATTCTCATCTTTGTATCGAACCAAAGGAGAAACCGACAGATGAAACCAGCATTGAGGCGCATAACCGTCAACCCGGAGTATTCGTTCAGCGTGCGTAAGGATACAGGCGCGCAGGTATACAGCATGTGGCATCATCATCCCGAAATCGAGTTGTTCCTGATTCGCGGAGGCAAGGGGGTGCAAATCGTGGGCGATAAAACCAGCACGATAACCGAAACGTGCCACATGATTATTACCGGGCCTTTCCTTCCCCATACCATTGTATACAACAACGGTTCGCCGGGGGGCGAGGTAGAAGCCATCGTGGTGCATTTCAACCCCGCCATGTTCGGGCACGGCTTCCTGGATATGCCCGAGATGAAAGAAATCAAGGAATTGCTGGGCAAAACCACCTACGGCCTCGAAATCAAGGGGGCTACGCTCGAGCTGATGGAACGCCAGTTGTTCGAGTTGTACGAAGCCGATTATGCCACCCGGTTACTGTTACTGTTACGCGCCCTGCATGCCATCGCCCGCGGAAAAGAGTACGAGGTGATTGCCAGCACGGGGTTTGCCGGCGATTTTTCGAACAGCGACAATACCCGCATCAACAAAATCTACCAATATACTTTTGATAATTTCCAGCGCGGCATTACCATCGAAGACGTTGCCTCGCAATTGCATCTTTCCAAAGAATCGTTTTGTCGCTATTTCAAGTCGAAAACCGGGAAAACGTATATCCGTTTCCTGATGGAGGTGCGCATCGGACACGCCTGCAAGCTGCTTATGGAGAACGAAATGAACGTAGCCGAGGTATGTTTCGCCTGCGGTTATAACAATGCCTCCAATTTTCACCACCAGTTTAAAACGATTAAAGGGAAAACCCCTTTCCAGTATCAGCGCGACTATCTGAATACCGTGGGCGTTTCTGCCGATTTTCCGGATTAACATACTTTATATGTCTGTAATTTGTTTATTTACGATATTATCGTAGTTTTGCGATAGAATCGTAATGATAAAGTTATGGAGAAATTGACTA
>JAJBTJ010000175.1 GCA_020860905.1 Parabacteroides sp.
AAAAAAAACAAATTACGGATAAATGAATAATCCCGTATAAACAGATTTTATACTCCTTTGCGAAGAAGATAAAACAACATGTTCGTTTTTACTCACTCACTTATTTTTTGCTTCAAAGAAAACAAAGATAGGAAGCGCCTATCTTTATCTTAAATCAAAAGAAATGGAAATACACAAAAAATTCAAGAACTGTTTTACAGGGATTGCCGTATTTTTACTGGCAGTAGTACCGCTGTATGCCCAACAAAATCCCGTTACGGTTACCGGAAAAGTAACCGATAAAAACGGAGAGGCACTCATCGGGGTCACGGTTCGTGTGAAAGACCGGAACACAGGAACGGCTACCGATATAGACGGGATGTTTACCCTGAAAACATCGCCCGGCGCGAAGTTGGTTTTTACCTATGTAGGATTTTCCAGCCTGGAGGTGAAAGCGAATCCAGCCGGAACGATGCACATTACGTTAGCCGAAGATGTCCGGTCGCTCGATGAAGTCGTGGTGGTGGGCTACGGTACGGCCCGGAAGAAAGACCTTACCGGCGGCCTGGCAGTAGTCGGCAAAGAACAGTTAAACATGGTTTCGACCAATAACCTGATGGACCGTTTGGTGGGGCAGGTAGCCGGCTTGAATATCACCACCTCCGATGCAGCACCCGGACAAGACCAAACGCTTCTTATCCGCGGCGAAAATTCCCTATCGGCCGATAACAAGCCGTTGATTGTGCTGGACGGCATCCCGTACAGCGGCTCGCTGGTCGACCTCGACCCGAATATAATCGAGAACCTTTCCGTATTGAAGGATGCCTCGGTCGTAGCCATTTACGGAGCGCGCGGGTCGAACGGCGTTATCCTGATTCAAACGAAACGAGGGCTGGCGGGCAAGCCGCAGGTAACCTACAAAGGCCAGTTCGGAATAGCCGAGCCCATGCAACGCATCCAGGCGATGGGGCCGAACGAATACCTGCGTTTCCAGGTAGATATCGGCCGCCTGAAAGAGGGCTATACGGGTGACCAACTCGACCCGGTGGCCGGAAATATCATCAGCCTGAGCGAGCGCCGGAACTATATCGACGGAGTTACACACGATTGGCAGGATTATGTTTTCCAAACCGCTTTTACCATGGATCACCAGCTAAGCGTGTCGGGCGGTACGGAACATACCAAGTACATGGCAGCCGTTTCGTATCTCGACCAGGAAGGAGTGGTATACAATTCCCAGCTCACCCGTACCAACATCACGGCCAATATCGACCAGACTTTCAATAAATGGCTTACCGTAGGCATCGGAACCCAGTTTATCCAAAAAGAAAACGGCGGCGTAACGCCGAATCTCGAACATGCCATCAAGCAGAGCCCGTACGGAAAGTACAAAGACGAAGCCGGCTATTATGTTACCGAGCCGATGGAGTATTCGCTTATCACCAACCCGATGCTCAATGTGAATGCCGACCAGGACCGAACCAGCCGCAATTTCTTTTTCAATGCCTATGCCCACATCCTGTTTCCGGTGAAAGGGTTGTCGTTCCGCTCCAATTACGGGTACAACTACCGGAGCAACTTTACCGGAACTTATTATGGTCGCGATACGTACGAAGGCCGGGAACAAGGCGGACAGGTAGGTGGCAAAGCGAGCATCGGCAACGAACATTATACCGATTATACCTGGGAGAACGTGCTCCGGTACGAGCGCGAGATAGGTCGGCATCGTTTCGATGCGACCGGGCTGTTCAGTATACAGGAAACCAAAAAGGTATCTTCTTCGCAAAGCGGCGAAGGATTTGTCGCCGACGATGCGAGCTACTATATGATGGGTACGGCCGAACGCAACCAGAAAATCTCGTCCGGCCTGTCGGAAACAGCCTTGTTGTCGTATATGTTCCGTTTGAATTATGCCTATAACGGCAAGTATATGGCTACGCTGACCGGCCGCTCCGACGGCTCGTCGGTGTTCGGGGCGAACAATAAATACGCATTCTTCCCTTCTGCCGCATTGGCGTGGCATATCGGAGAAGAACATTTCATAAAAGACCGTATCGGCTGGATCGATATGCTGAAACTGCGGGTTTCGTACGGGGTCAACGGCAACCAGGCGATTACGGCTTACCGTACATTAGACCGCCTTTATTCGAAAGTGAAGTATATATGGGGCGACGGCGGCACCGCCGTGAATACGGCTTACCTGGCCGGCGACGGCATCGGCAACCCGAATCTCAAGTGGGAAACCACCTACAGTGCGAATATCGGCCTGGATTTCCAGTTGTTTAAAAGCCGCCTGAACGGAACCGTCGAAATGTATCTTTCCAATACGCACGATTTGCTGATGACCCGTACCGTGCCGATTATGAACGGGTATAGCAAAATCTGGGACAACGTAGGGCAAACCCGGAACAAGGGAATCGAAATCACGTTGAATTCGCAGCCTATCCGCAACCGCGATTTTACCTGGAGCACAGACGTGAACTTCTCGCTGAACCGCGATAAAATCGTGGAGCTGCGGGGCGATAAAACCGACGACATCAACAACAATTGGTTTATCGGCAAGCCGTTGCGGGTATATTACGACTACAAGATGACGGGTATCTGGCAACAGGGCGATACGTATTTCTGTACAGACGCCGACGGGAACGAACGGGAAATCCAAACCGGCGCCGCTCCCGGCTCGGCCAAGTTGCAAGATGTCGACGGAAACGGATACATCGATGCGGAAGACCGGATGATTATCGGTTCCAAAAAGCCGGATTTCACGCTGTCGATGGGCAACCGGTTGAGCTATAAAGATTTTTATTTTTCGTTTTTGCTTAACGGGGTGTTCGGCGTTTGGCGCGAGGACAACGTGGCGAATATCGGTTCTTGGACGTTCGGCATAACCAACTATGTACGCGGGGCGAACTACTGGACGCCCGAAAACCCCGATGCCGACATCGTGTCGCCGGGTTATATCAATACGTTCGGGCACAGCTATCATAAAAAGGTGTCGTATGTGGAGATTAAAAACATTACCCTCGGGTACCGGATGAACCGGAATATCGCCGGGAAAGTGGGCTTGAGCGCTATCGACGTAAATCTTACCGTGAACAATGCGCATACGTTTTCCAACATACGCCAGGTGCTCAATTACGATAATAGCTGGATGGCGTCTTATCCTACCGCCCGCTCTTATATGTTAGGATTGAATTTAACTTTCTAATTTAAAACCCGATACGAATATGAAAAATCTGATAAAAGCAGGTGTTTTCTTCCTGCTGGCCGTTTCTTCCGTCGGATGCGAAGACTTTTTAAACGAAGACCTGAAGTCGGAGTTGTCGCCTACCAATACGTTTACCAGTACCTACGGGTTCGAAGTGGGCAGCGCCGGGTTGTACGCGCTTACCCGTTCCGAGTATAATACGTGGGGAGAAGAAGGGGCGTTTATGCATGGCAATGCGTGCCCTTACGAAGCCTTGCAAGCCGGAACCGACATCGTGGATGTATTCAACAGCGACGCTTCGCTTACGGCTTTTGCCAACCTCACGATGACTGCGCAGGAAAAATTCGTGGGGTCGTACTGGAACTGGGCGTACAGCCTGATTTCTTCGGCCAACGAGATTTTGGTGTTTTCCGAGCAGAATACCAATTGGGACCAACCGGAGGATAAGACGCGTTTCCAGGCCGAGGCCTGCTTTTTCCGGGCGTATGCCTACCGTACGCTCGTTTATCTGTACGGCGATGTGCCTTATGTGGAAACCATTTTGTACGATTTCCAGCTCGATTTCACCCGTACTCCCAAAGAAGAAGTGCTGAAACACATTGTCGACGATTTGAAGTTTGCTTCGGAATACCTGCCCGAAAATCCCGACAAGGAAGGGTTTAAAGAAGGGAAGCTCACCAAGTGGGCTGCGTATCATTTACTCAGCGAAATGTATTTGTTACAGGGCGAATACGGTTTGGCGCAGGAAGCGGCGCAGGCTGTGATTAACAGCGGGTACTACGAACTGATGAAAACCCGGTACGGCGTTGGCAAGGATAAGCCGGGCGA
The DNA here is from genome assembly GCA_020860905.1 of Parabacteroides sp. Classification (GTDB taxonomy): domain Bacteria; phylum Bacteroidota; class Bacteroidia; order Bacteroidales; family Tannerellaceae; genus Parabacteroides_B. Next base: position 4,016 of record JAJBTJ010000175.1, read on the forward strand.
TGTATTCGGCGATTTGTTTACCGAGAATAACCAGAACCGGAAAAGCGGGAATAAAGAGAGTATCTGGGTACTGCAATTCGAATATAACACCATCGGCGGCGGCGTTAACTCCGACGATTGGACGCGCCGGGCCTGGAGTCCCCAATATTTTAACATATCCGGTTTTGTCTTAGCCGATACGTTAGGCGGCCGGGGATTAGCGCAAATCGTTCCGATGAAATGGTGGGTCGGAACCGCTGGTACCAATGCATCGGGGGATGTTCCCGGTATTTTCGATGCGAAGGATATCCGGAACTCGAACTACAACATCAAACGCGACTGGTATTACAACAACCCCGAGAATGTGTCGCTATACGGAAAGAAGTGCAATATTACCGAACAGACCTGGTTTTCTACCAAAACGCTGTTCCCCGCGCTCACCAAGTTTTTCTACGGACGGGCGGAGAACCTGAGCCTTACCGGCAGTTACAAAGACCGGATGAAGTTCCGCCTGGCCGAAACTTACCTGTTGCTTGCCGAGGCGTATCTGGGTCAGGGAAATGCTTCCCTGGCGGCCGAGGCGGTAAATGCGGTTCGCAAGCGGGCCGGGGCAACGCCTGTACAGGCCGGTGAAATGACGCTCGATTTCCTGCTCGACGAACGTATCCGGGAATTGGCGGGCGAAGAAAGCCGCCGCTTTACGTTGGTGCGTACCGGCAAACTAATCGACCGGGTGAAAATGTATAACGAGGCGATTCGGGATAAAATTAAAGCATATCATGTATTGTGGCCGGTTCCGCAATCGATTATCGATTCGAACCGGGATATCGAGTTTCCCCAAAATCCGGGGTACAATTAAAAAAAGAGGGCTATGCTCCAGATGAAGGCCGGATGCTTACTCCGGAAGCATACACCCGGAAAACGAAAAGATTGATTTTCTACGATAAAGAACTACATATATGAAAAAAGTAACCTGTTTATATAAAGTGTTGCCGTTGTTATTCGCGTTGATGGGCCTGGATGCCTGCGAAGAAAACGCCGACATCGACCCGGTAGACGAACGGCTGGAGCTTACGGCTTCGTCGGCTCGTATTACGTTGGATGCGAACCGTCTTACCGACGATATTCTTACTTTCGCCTGGACCGAGGCGCGGCCGTTATCCGACGATTACCTGGTTTCGTACACTACCAAATTGGATGTAGTGGGGAATAATTTCGGTTCGTCTACCACGATTCTTTCTTATGAAGACGAAGGGGTATTCAGCCGGAGTTTCACATCCGAGCAGTTGCAGAACTGGGCGAACGAAAAATGGATGATTAAAGTAAACAAGCCCTTTACGCTTGAATTCCGGGTGGTTTCCCAGTGGGAGGGCGGTTCTACCTTCGAGGCGCCCGAGGTGCGTACCGTAACGGTAGAGGTGGAACCCATCCGGGTAGAAGTTTTCGGCGCAGACAAGATGTTCGTCGGCGGCAGTGCGGTACCCGACGGAAACCCGGTCGAAATCCGTAAAACGGTAGAGAACGAAAGCCGCTACGCCTGGTACGGTGCGTTGGTTGCCGGCGAATTGCAGGTGCCGGTGGAACTGGAAGGCGAAACCTATTACCTGGTTCCGCATGACGGAAACGGTACGATATGGAGCGGTGAAGCCGTACGTGTGAAAATGCAGGAAACGCCCGGTGCCTGGAATATCGAAACAGACGGAGACTACCGCATCGTTATCGATATGGAAAAAACGACGGCTACGCTGTATACGCCCGACCAGCCGCTCGAGCCGGCTGTAGTTACCTGGATGCTCGACGGGGTGGAACAAACCACTACGGTTACCAATCTATGGCACTACGGCGAACCTACCGGCTGGTCGTGGAAAACGGGCAACTGGACACAGAGCATGGCCGATCCCCAAGTGTTTATCTATTCCGGTCCGGCTTTGAGCGGACGCACGAAGTTCGGGGTTTATCCGCATAACCAGTCGTACGTTTACACCGGTAATAACACTGCAAAAGATACGCAGGTTGCTTTCGGTTCGGTGTATACGCTGTATAGCGGTTATAGCGCAAACGAGCGGAATGCCTATTTCAAGCTGCCGGCGGGAACCGATTACATTATCCTCGACCTTCGGAATAAAACGATGGAGGCGTTTAAAAAATAACCGGACGAACGCGATGAAACGGGGCCGTACCGGACGGAACGAACTGTTTTGCGTTAGAAAACGCACGGCCTTGTTTCAGTGTGCGCCGGGAAAATTTATCCATGTTTTTAATAATGTATTTATGAAAATGAGAAGTAATAAAATAACGATTTTTTGTGTGTTCGTCGCTTTGTTTTGCTCGACAGCCCTTTGTGCTTGTAAAAATGATGACGAGCCGGGCGCCGGCGGTGAGTATCCGGGCGTCTTGGTAAAACCGAAATACAACCGGTCCGCTCCTTTGCGCAATCCGTTGAACGGTTGGGTGATGTATGCCGCCCGGGATGAATCCGAGTCGTACTGGGATACGGAAATGTATGTTCCGGATTTGGGTAAAAAGGTAAAGGTGGCCGACTATGCTTCCGCTTGTTATATCCGTACGAGTTGGGCGTCGCTGAATCCTGCCGAGGGGGTGTATGTTTGGAACGACCCTTCTTCCCGGCTGGGAAATTTAATCCGGGGAGCCGAAAAGAGAGGGTTGCCTATCGCTTTCCGGATTGTGGTAGACGGACGCGACCAGGGAATGAATACCCCTTCGTTCGTGTTCGATGCCGGAGCCGAATATTATATAGAGAACCGTAATTTTCCGGACCGGATAACCCCTCTTCCGCAGGACCCTGTTTTCAAACGGTATTATACGAAATTTATCGAAGCGCTTGCCGCCGAGTTCGATAACCCGGAGCGTTGCGCGTTTATCGATGCCTACGGATTGGGTAAATGGGGTGAAGCCCACAACGTGATTTACGAAAACCCGGATACTTCTTCGGGCGAGAATACGGAACGGCTCAGGGAAGAAGTATTCGATTGGGTAACGGATTTGTATTCCCGGTGCTTTACACGCGTTCCGCTGGTTATCAATTACCATCGCCTGGTAGGCTATCCGGAGAGTTGGGGCCCGGTTAACGAAAACAGCGAGAAACTGCTGGTCAAAGCTATCAATAAAGGCTACAGCCTGCGGCAGGATGCTTTCGGAATGAACGATTATTACCAGAGCTGGGAAAAACAGTTTGCCAAAACCTGGAACTACAAGCGTCCGATTATTATGGAAGGCGGATGGATAACGGGTGGAACCCACCGGTACTGGATCGACCCGAGCGGCAGGTACCGGGAAGGACATCCGGAAGACGTACGCCAGGGCGAGTTCGACGCTTCGGCGGAAGCCCATGTGAATATGATGGATTTCCGGGCCGGCTACGAAACGGAGACTTGGTTCACTTTGTGTTTCCCGTTGGTGCAGCGCTTTATTTCCGAAGGCGGGTACCGGTTGTATCCGGACCGGATTTATCTGCCTGAGCAGATGGCGCCGGGTGCGGAAGTAACCATCCGCCATCGTTGGAGAAACAGGGGATGGGGCTATTTCCCCAACAATATTCCGCAATGGAACTATAAGTACAAGGTTGCTTTTGCCCTGCTCGATGCGGGCGGCGAAGTGAAAAAGGTGTTAGTGGATACGGAAAGCGAACCTTCGGAGTGGCTGAAAGATACGCCTGCTGAGTACGATTTGACGGCAACCGTCGATTTGCCTGCGGGAACCTATATGTGGGCGGTAGCGCTGGTAGATACGAAAAACGAAAACAAGCCCGCCATACAATTGGCCGTGAATGAAGAAAAAACGGCCGACGGGTGGATTAAACTTTCGGAAGTGTGCGTAGAATAGCCGGCGGCTGTGCTCGGAGAACGGATGAAATTACTAACTATACAGGAAAGCGGGGAGGGTTTTCTCCGCTTTCTTTACACAACACGATTAGGCCGATAAAATGATGAAATCGACATACACTGTTTTTTTCCTGCTTTTGCTTTGTTGCCTGCCGGCAGAAAACCTGCCGGCACAAGAACTGATGGTCAACGTTTACGGGCGCGACGTGCAGTCGCTCAACGGGAAGTGGGAAGCCATCGTCGACCTGTATGACCAAGGGCGTAAGAACAAGATTTATCAAAACAAGCAGCCGCAGGGCAAAACCGATTTTTACGAATATGCGTTCGAACACGGCCTCCGCTTGAATGTGCCTTCCGACTGGAACAGCCAGCATACCGGGCTTGCTTATTACGAAGGTACGGTGTGGTATGCCCGCCGGTTCGATGCGGAGAAAAAAGCGGAGAGCCGCCGTTTCCTTTACTTCGGAGCCGTGAACTACCGGTGCCGCATATACCTGAACGGCCGGGAGGTAGGCTCGCACGAAGGCGGCTTTACGCCGTTCCAGGTAGAGATTACCGGCCTGGTAAAAGAAAAAGACAACTTCCTGGCGGTGGAAGTAAATAACACCCGTACATCCGACGCGATTCCTGCGATGGCATTCGATTGGTGGAACTACGGCGGGATTACCCGGGATGTATGGCTGGTAACCACTCCGCGTACCTATATTCGCGATTATTTTATCCGGCTCGATAAGAACCGGCCCGACCGGATCGATATCCGGGTAGCGTTATCGGAACAACGAGCCGGTACTGGGGTACAGGTAGAGATTCCCGAATTGCATATCGAACGGAACTTGCTTACCGACAGCCGGGGAATAGCCGAAGATGCCGTCGGCAATATCCGGAAATTAGAGCGGTGGTCGCCGGATGTGCCGCGGCTGTACAAGGTGGTGGTTTCGACGGAAAGCGACCGGATAGAAGAAGAAATCGGTTTCCGTACGCTTGCCGTAAAAGGGGAAGATATTTATTTGAACGGCCGGCCTGTTTTTCTCAAATCGATCGGCTTGCATGAGGAAATACCGCAACGTAAAGGGCGGGCTTTTTCCGAAGCCGACGCCGTGATGCTCCTGTCGGAGGCGAAAGCATTGGGATGTAATATGATTCGCCTGGCCCATTATCCGCAAAACGAATATATCGTACGGCTGGCCGAAAAAACGGGTTTTCTGTTATGGGAAGAAATCCCTGTCTGGCAGGGCATCGACTTTACGAGCGAAGCCACGAAACACAAAGCCGGCCGCATGATGGAAGAAATGGTGATGCGGGATAAGAACCGCTGCGCGCTCGCCTTTTGGGGTGTGGCGAACGAAACGCAGCCTTCCGGTGCGAGAAACGATTTTTTGAAATACCTTATCGGTTGCTGCAAAAGCATCGATACCACGCGGCTGATAACGGCGGCTTTCGACTTGGTGCGCTTCGACCCGGAAAAACGGATGTTCGAAATGAGCGATTCGTTTATAAAGGAACTGGACGTAGTGGCTGTGAATAAATATATGGGCTGGTACCATCCCTGGCCCGTAACGCCGGATAAAGCGAACTGGAACGTAGCCCGGGGAAAACCGCTTATAGTATCGGAGTTCGGGGGAGAGGCTCTTTACGGAAAAACCGGCGATGCCGATACGGCCGGTTCATGGAGCGAAGACTATCAGGCCGCTTTGTTTCGCGACAATCTCGAAATGTTCAGGCATATCCTCAACCTGCGCGGCACGTCTCCCTGGATACTGTTCGATTTCCGTTCGCCGTTCCGGTTTCATCCGGTTAACCAGGAAGGTTGGAACCGCAAGGGGCTGGTATCGGATCAAGGGCTCCGGAAGAAAGCGTGGTATGTGATGAAGGAGTATTATACGGGTATAAAATAAAGCCATGAAAAATAAGTTGAAGAAGGTGTTCGCTTTCGTTCTTTTTTGCTCGGTTCTTCCGGTGGAGGCGCAAACCCGGGAAATCGATTTGTCCGGCGTGTGGCGTTTTCAGACCGATGTGATGGATTTCCGCCGCGGTTCGCTGTCGCCGCGCTATAATCATCTTTTGCCCGATTCGATTGTTTTGCCCGGTATCACCGACGATTACCGAATCGGATATAAAGTTCCCTACATATATCCCGATCGGCTGACACGGAAGTATGAATACATGGGCCCCGCCTGGTACCAACGCGACATCAAGATACCGGAAACCTGGAAAGGAAAGCGCATTTTCCTGTACTTCGAGCGTACGCACTGGCTGAGTTCGGTGTATGTGGATACGAAAGAAGCGAGCCGTATCGATTATATCAGCGTTCCGCATAGCCACGACCTTACCGGTTTTGTAACGCCGGGCGGCATGCACCGGATTACGGTTTGTATCGACAACCGGTTCCGGTACGATACCCATAAATGGAATCATGCGCATTCCGAGTTCACCCAAATCAACTGGAACGGCATCTTAGGCGAAATCAAGCTGTTCGCCCTCGACCCGGTATACATCGACGATTTGCAGCTCTATCCCGATATAACCCGCCGGGCGGTAAAGATAAAAATGGCCGTGAAAAATTATACGGGAAAGCCGGTTTCGGGGAATGCGCTGTTTACGGTCGCCGGCAAGGAGTATCGTTCGCAGAAAAGCATCGCCGTGAACGGAAACGACTCCGTGGTTTTCGTGGAGGATGTGATGCCGTTGGGCAGCCGGGTGCGCTGTTGGGACGAATTCAACCCGGATATATATACCCTTACCTGTCGGTTGGATACCCGGGCGGGCGAAACGGTTTGCCGGCACGAGAAATCGGCCGATTTCGGAATGCGCGAAGTAAAGCAGGGGAAAAACCATATCTGGCTCAACAACCATCCTGTTCATTTGCGGGGTACGGTAGAAAACGCGGTGTTTCCCAAAACCGGATACGCGCCGGTTTGCGACGCCGAATGGGAGAGAATCATGTTGTTGATGAAAACGTACGGGCTCAACCACATGCGTTTTCATTCGTGGTGTCCGCCGCGCGCCGCTTTCCGGATGGCGGATAAGCACGGCATTTACCTGGAAGTGGAAATGCCGATGTGGGGAAAGGATGCCGAGCCCGACGAAGCCCGGTACGACTTTTTCCGACGCGAAATAAAGGCTATCCTGAAGGAATACGGCAATCATCCTTCGTTCGTTTTGTACTGCAACGGCAACGAAATCACCGGTGATTTCGATTTTATAGAAGAGCTGACCGCCGCAGGGCGTACGCTCGACAGTCGCCATCTGTACAGCGGTTCCACAGCCCGGAAAAGAGTCAGGTCCGACCAGTATTTTATTTCGCAGCAAACCCGGAAAGGGCCGGTAAAAGTTTACGAGGGGTTGCCTTCGACCTGTTGGGACCGGAACAAAGAATCGAACGAGGATGTACCCGTTATTTCGCACGAGGCGGGGCAACGTTGCATGTACCCCGACTTCGGCGAAATAGGGAAATATGCCGGTAGCCTGGTAGAACCCCGTAATCTGGAGGCGTATCGCGATATGTTGGCACAGAACGGAATGGCCGGCCAGGCACACGATTTCTTCCGCGCCTCGGGCGCTTTAACGGTAATCGAATACAAAGCGGTAATCGAAGCGTTGCTCCGTACATCCGCATCGGCCGGCTTCCAGCTGTTGTCGCTTAACGACTTTCCGGGACAAGGGTATGCGCCCGTAAGCATACTCGATTCGTTCTGGGATTCGAAAGGACTTGTCACGCCCGGGAAGTTCAGGGAGTTTTGTGCACCTGAAGTAGCATTGCTCCGTTATGGGAAAAGCGCTTATTTCCAGGATGAAACTTTTACGGGGCAAGCCGAAATGTACCGTTTCGGCGCTTCCGTCCTGAAAAATGCGAAAATCAAATGGCGGGTTGCCGACGATTCGGGTAAAACTGTCCGGAAAGGCAACCTGAAAACAGGCACCATCGGTAATTACGGCGTTTTCCCTGTCGGCGGGTTTTCGTTCGATTTGAAAGGCATACCGGCTCCTCAAAAGCTAACGGTACACCTGTCGGTGGATAACCGCATCATGAATAGCTGGAATATATGGGTGTATCCGCGTAACGAAACATTACCCGTATCCACCGGCGAGGTACTCTATACCCCAGTGTACGACGAAAAAGCGAGGCAACAGTTGGAAGCCGGTAAAACGGTCGTGCTGTTCCTGTCGCCCGGTAAAGTAAAGGGGCGCAAATCGGTATTCCCCAACCATTTCTGGAATCCGGTGATGTTTGCCTGGCCGCCTATGACGCTCGGTTGCCTGATACACGAGGAAGAACCGGTATTTGCCGATTTCGTTACTTCTTACCATACCGATTGGCAGTGGTGGGATATTCTGAACCATGCGAAAGTAATTGAAATGCAAGACGGTCCCCGGGCGTTGCGTCCGTTTATCCAGGTAATCGATGCGTTCGACAGCAACCGGAAACTGGGTATCGGTTTCGAAGCGAGAGTGAACGGCGGCAAGCTGCTCGTGTTAGCGGTGGATACCGAAAAAAACATGAACGACCGGCCTGCTACGAAGCAATTGCTGAAAAGCATCGACCGGTATGTAAAGAGCGACCGGTTCCACCCGCAAACAGAGGCGGACGAATCGTTTATCCGGTCGTTTTTAAAGAATTGAAACCGGATAAAACCGGCAAACTGAAATCGATTCGATGCGTATGAACTACTTGTATTCTCTTTTCCTCCTGCCGCTTCTCCCTCTTTCGGGTGCAACGGCCCAGGAAATTCGTTTAACGGAAACCGCCCGCTCGGAGCAGGTATATGCCGATTCGGTAACGTGTGAAGAATTACTCTCTTTTAACGAGTTAGGTGTCGAGTCCGGTTATGTTCTCTATCGGGCGGCCATAGAAATAAACCGGGCGGAGCCGGTACTCGAACTGGAAAACGTGCGGGATTATGCGGCTGTTTACCTCGACGACCGGTTGCAGGGAACCGTTACCGCCACGAATAAAAAGCAACCGTTATCGGCCGCCCCGGGAAAGTATATGTTGAGCCTGTATGCCGAAAACATCGGCCGCATTACTTACGGCCCGGAAATATCCGATAATTCGAAAGGGCTGTTCGGCCGTATTTTACTGGATGGAAAAGAAATCGGAAACTGGACCATCCTGCCGCTGAATGTACCGGCGTGTAACGTAAAACAGCTGCTTTTCCGGGAAGAAGCCGCCGGCGGCCTCCCTTCGTTTCACCGAGGGCATTTCCGGTTGGAAGCGCCCTGCGATACCCATCTCGACGTCTCCGGCTGGGGGATGGGCGAGGTTTGGGTAAACGGCGTTTACGTCGGTTCGTACTGGGACGAAGAACAACTGCAATCGCTCCCCGTACCGGCGGGAATCCTCTTGAAAGGAACGAACGAACTGGTGGTTTTCGACTTAAAAAGCCGGTCGTGCCCTACAATGAGGTTATGCGATGCACCCGTTTTCAACTAAATCGTTATCTTGCCGTTTCTTAACCGATATTTTAAAAACAGTATAATCCATGAAGAATAAAAACGTAATTTACCTGCTATCGCTCGCCCTGACGGGCGCCAGCCTGTTGGCTCACGGAAAAACCGGCACTCCTTTATATAAGGATCCGGACCAACCAATAGAAAAACGGATAGACGACCTGGTATCGCGTATGACGATAGAAGAAAAAGTGATGCAGCTCAACCAACTTACCCTGGGCCGTAACGATAATGCCAACAACATGGCCGATCCGGTGAACGATATTCCGGCCGAAATCGGCTCCTTGATTTACTTCAGCAGCAATCCCGATTTGCGGAACCGGATACAAAAGAAGTCGATGGAGCAATCGCGGCTCGGCATTCCCGTGTTGTTCGGGTACGACGTTATCCACGGTTACCGCACGATATTTCCGATACCGCTGGCGCAAGCCTGTTCGTGGAACCCCGATTTGGTAAAGCGGGCGTGTGCGGTGGCCGCACAAGAGTCGCGTATGTCGGGGGTCGACTGGACTTTTTCGCCCATGATCGATGTGGCTCGCGACGGACGCTGGGGGCGGATTGCCGAAGGGTACGGCGAAGACCCCTATACCAACGCCATATTCGGCGTGGCTGCCGTGAAAGGGTATCAGGGCGAAAACCTGGCGGGAAGTAAAAATATAGCCGCCTGTTTGAAGCATTTCGCAGGGTACGGCGCTTCGGAAGGCGGACGCGATTACACCTATACGGAAATCTCCCGGCAAACGCTTTGGGATACGTACCTGCTTCCGTACGAAGCCGGCGTAAAAGCCGGTGCCGCCACCCTGATGAGTTCGTTCAACGATATAAGCGGCACGCCGGCTACCGCCAACCGGTACCTGCTGACCGGGATACTGAAAAAACGCTGGAAACACGACGGTTTTGTGGTTTCCGACTGGGGCGCGATACAACAACTACGGGCGCAAGGCGTGGCGGCCGACCGCAAGGAAGCGGCATGCAAAGCCTTTACCGCCGGGGTGGAAATGGATATGATGAACCAATGCTACGACCGGCATTTGGCCGAGCTCGTACAGGAAGGGCAGGTGCCTGAATCTTTGCTCGACGATGCCGTAAAACGGGTTCTCCGGGTAAAGTTCCGGTTAGGGCTTTTCGATAATCCGTACACGCCCGCCAGTACCGAGAAAGAACGGTTTCTGCTGCCGGAAAGCCTTGCGATAGCCGAGCAGTTGGCCGAAGAATCGGCGGTTCTGCTTAAAAACGAATCCGGCATACTGCCGCTGACCGGGCTTTCGAAAATAGCGGTGATAGGGCCGATGGCCAAAAGCAACTGGCATTTATTAGGCTCGTGGAGAGCGCAAGGGAAAGCGGAAGATGCCGTTACCCTGTTCGACGGATTGGAACACGAGTTTAAGAATCAGGCACAACTGACGTATGCCCGGGGCTGCGACTTCGACGGGGAAGATAAATCCGGTTTCGTCGAAGCGGTAAGCTTGGCCGACGAAGCCGACGCCTTACTCGTTTGCTTGGGCGAAAAAGCCCAGTGGAGCGGCGAGAACGCTTCCCGTTCTACTCTTTCGTTGCCCCGCATCCAGGAGGAGCTCGTGATGGAACTGAAGAAGACCGGCAAACCCGTAATCCTGCTCTTGTCCAGCGGCCGGCCACTGGAGCTCGCCCGGCTCGAGAAGGTAAGCAACGCCATGCTCCAGGTATGGCAGCCGGGGATAGCAGGCGGCAAGCCCATAGCCGGCATCCTTTCGGGCCGGATAAATCCTTCGGGCAAGCTGGCGGTTACTTTTCCGTATGCTACGGGGGCAAATCCCCATTTACTACAACGCGCGGCAGAGTGCGCGTCCCGCACAAGGGAAGTACCAGGATATTACCAGTGCGCCGTTGTACGAGTTTGCGTACGGGCTCAGCTACACCACGTTCGGGTACGGCGACCTCCGGCCTTCGGCTACCCAGGTAAAATGCGGCGACAAGCTCACTATCGCGATTCCGGTTACGAATACGGGCGATAGAGACGGAGCGGAAACGGTGCATTGGTTCGTATCCGACCCGGTGTCTACCGTGTCGCGCCCGGTAAAAGAACTCAAGCATTTCGAGAAGCAGTTTCTCAAGAAAGGCGAAACGAAAACTTTTTCTTTCGATGTCGACCTGGTGCGGGATTTCGGATTTGTCGATACCGACGGCAATCGTTCGGTAGAACCGGGAACGTATTATGTTACGGTGAAGGATAAACAGGTGAAAATAGAAGTGGAAGAGTAAAAGGCCCGGTTGTGCCGGAAGCGAAGGTGCTTATCCCGGAACTGAAAGCGAAACAGGCATTTACGAATTCGTAAATGCCTGTTTCGCTTTGGAGCGGTAAATGGGATTCGAACCCACGACCCTTAGCTTGGGAAGCTAATGCTCTACCAACTGAGCTACTACCGCGTTTCAGGTGACAAAAGTATGAAACTTTTTTCTTTTTTCGTAGCTTTGCGGCGAAAAATAATTGAAAAAAATACATGGAAAAACTTACCCTGATAAAAGTAGGAGGGAAAATCGTAGAAGAAGAGGCTACCTTGGCGCGACTGTTGCATGATTTTTCAGCTATCGAAGGATATAAAGCGTTGGTGCATGGCGGCGGCCGCTCGGCTACCAAAGTAGCGGCGCAACTGGGAATCGAGAGCCGGATGGTAAACGGACGGCGCATTACCGATGCGGAAACGTTGAAAGTGGTAACGATGGTGTACGGCGGGTTGGTAAACAAAACCATCGTAGCCCGCTTGCAGGCGGCCGGCGTAAACGCCTTAGGGCTTACCGGCGCCGACATGAACCTGATGCGTTCGCAGAAGCGGCCGGTTAAAGACGTGGATTACGGGTTCGTAGGAGACGTGAAGGAAGTGAATGCCGGTTTGCTGGCGTCGCTCATCCGCCAGGGAATCGTGCCGGTGCTGGCTCCGCTTACGCATGATAAACAGGGCAACTTGCTGAATACGAATGCCGATACGATTGCCGGCGAAGCGGCTAAGGCGTTAGCCGGGCATTTCGAGGTAACCCTGGTGTTCTGCTTTGAGAAGAAAGGCGTATTGCGGGATGAAAACGATGACGAAAGCGTGATTCCCAAAATCGACCGGACGGCTTTTAAGCGGTATGTGGAAGAAGGTGTTATCCAGGGGGGCATGATTCCGAAGCTGGAAAACGCGTTCGAGGCAATCGATGCAGGCGTCAAGCAGGTGATTATTACGCAGGCGTCCGAAATCGGGCAGGGCGGAGGCACGCGGGTGTTTTAACCGGGTGCCGGCATCAGCGGTGCGGGCGTATACCTATGTGTAACGAATTTCCGGCAACCCAGGTAAAAAGCGGTTCGCTTTTACCACGGATTGCCGGAAACGTTTGTCTTTATGCGTGTTGGCTACCGGAACAGTGCGCTGCCGGATACCGGAACGAAACAAGCCGGCATATAGAAAGCGGGAAGGCCGTAAATTATTTATCTTCCGTTCCCTGCGCCGCGTCTTTGTATTACTCGGTTCGTCATATACGGGGCGTACGGCATCGGGTGCCCTTTATAGAGCCTCCTCCGGTACCTCCACCGGGTCTTTTTTTACAAAGAAAGCGCTCAACTCATACAAGAAATAGAGCGGGAAAAATACGATGCCCAACGTAAACGGGTCGCTCGACGGGGTAATGAAGGCCGCCGCTACCAACAATCCTACGATTGCGTGCCGCCGGTACTTCGCAAAGAACGACTTGTGCAATACGCCCACCTGCGAAAGCAGCCACGATAACAGAGGCAACTCGAAAACCACCCCCATCACGAAAATCAGCATCAGGAAATTATCCATATACGAATCGAGCGAAACCTGCTCGGTGATGGCCTCGCTCAACTGGTAGGTCGCCAGGAACCGGAGCGTCATCGGAAACACCAGGAAATACCCTACCGCGCATCCGATAAAAAACATCAACGTACCGAAAACGAATACCCACCGTACGCTTTTCTTTTCATTTTCATACAAAGCCGGCCGGATAAACTTCCAGATTTCGTATACCAGGTAGGGAAACGTAAACAGCAACGCCACCCAGAACGACGTAGTCATGTGGGTAAAAAACTGCGAGGCCAGTTTGATGTTTACGATATGTACCTGGAAATTGTCATTGCAAAAATCCGGAAGGAAAGAAAAATTAGCACTCACCCGGCACAACATCCGGTACACAACGAAATCGGAGGAGCAGGGAGCCATAATTACATGGTCGAACAACCACCGCATGGTGGAAAAGCTTCCTATGGCAAAGATAAAAAGGGCTAATAACGAACGGAATAAAGTCCAACGAAGTGCTTCCAGGTGGTCCCAGAACGACATTTCTTCCTGTTCCATCATGTTTATTTCTGGTTATTCGTTCCGCTCGTTTTATCGTCGTTTATATCGATATCGTCTTCTATCCCTTTGATGCCTTCCTTAAAGCTTCTTACGCCTTTTCCCAGTCCTTTCATCAGTTCGGGTATCTTTTTGCCGCCGAATAAGAGCAGGATGGCAATCGCGATAATGATAATTTCGCCCGTTCCCAAGTTTCCCAAAAATAGCAAAGTACTCATGATATGTGTTTCGTTTTAAAAGTTAATACATTGAATCTTCGAATTGTTTTATATCTTTGAAGCAAAGATAGTATTTGTAGCCAAATGTACCGGCATTATTCCAAATTTATTACCTTTGCACCGTCTTAAAAAACTAAAATTGCAGAAAATATGAAAGCGTATGTATTTCCGGGACAAGGCGCCCAGTTTGTCGGAATGGGGAAAGACCTTTACGAAAACGATGCAACGGCGAAAGCCTTGTTTGAAAAGGCCAACGACATTCTCGGTTTCCGCATTACCGACCTGATGTTCGCCGGTACGGACGAAGACCTCAGACAAACCAAAGTTACCCAGCCCGCTATTTTCTTACACTCCGTCATATTAGCCAAAACGATGGGCGAACGTTTCGTGCCGGACATGGTGGCCGGACATTCGTTAGGCGAGTTCTCCGCGTTGGTGGCAGCCGGCGCCTTGTCGTTCGAAGACGGCCTGGTACTGGTATCCAAGCGTGCCCGGGCCATGCAGAAAGCATGCGAAGCCACGCCTTCCACCATGGCCGCCGTATTGGCTCTTCCCGATGAAAAAGTAGAAGAAATATGCGCCGGGATAACCGACGAGGTCGTGGTTCCGGCCAATTACAACTGTCCGGGGCAAATCGTTATCTCGGGTACTGTTCCGGGAATCGACCGGGCGTGCGAATCGTTACTGGCCGCCGGCGCCAAAAGAGCGTTGAAGCTGAAGGTGGGCAGCGCTTTCCACTCGCCCCTGATGGAGCCTGCCCGCGCCGAGTTGGCCGAAGCAATCGGCTCTACCTTGTTCAACCGGCCCGTTTGCCCGGTTTACCAGAATGTAAACGCGCAGCCGCAAACCGACCCCGAAACCATCAAGCAGAACCTGATTGCCCAACTCACCGCTCCCGTACGCTGGACGCAATCGGTTATCAACATGATTGCCGGCGGTGCCGACAGCTTTACCGAAGTAGGTCCCGGAGCCGTATTGCAGGGATTGGTAAAGAAAGTAAACAAAGAAATCGCTACGGAAGGAATTCAATAAGTTCCCGGTTTACCCGGCCCGGCCGGAAGACCCGGATGCGAAGGCACGGCGCCTCAGCGTTTCAATCCGTTTATCGGATACGCTCATATCTTTGTATCCGTATAAAAATAAGTCGATAATACTTAACTTT
>JAJBTJ010000318.1 GCA_020860905.1 Parabacteroides sp.
CTATATACGTATGAAAACAGTATTTCTATTTTTAGCAACCGGTTTCGAAGAAATCGAAGCGCTGGGAACCGTAGATATATTACGTCGCGGAGGTATACGGGTGGTAACCGTTTCTATTATGGGCGAAATCCAGGTAATGGGAGCGCACAACATTCCGGTAATCGCCGATTATGTGTTTGAGGAAGCCGACTTCTCGATAGCGGATGCTTTGGTGCTTCCCGGAGGAATTCCGGGTGCGAATCACCTCAATACCTGTACCCGCTTGAAAGAGTTAGTGGTGCAGAAAAATAAGGAAGGGGTTTTGATAGGCGCCATTTGTGCCGGCCCGATGGTGTTGGGCGGCCTGGGGTTGCTTAAAGGGAAGAAAGCCTGTTGTTTCCCGAATTTCGAGCCCACGATGATCGGCGCGGTTCCTACGGATAACGGAGTGGAGGTCGACGGTACTATCGTTACGGCGAAAGGGCCCGGGTTTGTATTCGAATTCGGCCTTACGTTATTGAAAATGTTGAAAGACGAAGAAATCGCCGACGAAGTAGCGGCAGCTTTGCTGGTGCAGGAGAAAAAATAATCCGTAGCGAACCGGATTTTAATAAACAGATAGCTGAAATACGGAGGTATGGCATTACAAAAGTTTTCGGATGAACGACTTATTGTTTTTGAACCTCCGTATTTCCGTATTCTTTCTTTATCAAGGTGTTTTCGTTTCCCTTTTCTACTATGGCCGCTACCGTTGCGTCGCCGGTTACGTTCACCGAAGTACGCAGCATATCCAACGGCCGGTCGATTCCTAATATCAGCGCCAGTCCTTCCGCCGGAATACCCACCGACGAAAGCACCATCGTCAGGATTACGTAGCTGCCTCCCGGAATAGCCGGCGTACCGATAGACGAGAGCACGGTCATGGATACGATGGTGAGCAATTGGGCGAAAGAGAGGTCTATCCCGATTACCTGGGCGATAAAAAGCACGGCGATTGCCTGGTAACAGCTCGTGCCGTCCATGTTGATAGTCGTTCCTACCGGCAGTACGAACGAGGAAACTTCGTTCGAAATGCCCAATTCTTTTTCTACGGTTTCCAAAGTTACCGGTAACGTGGCGGCACTCGAGCTGGTGGTGAAAGCCAGTAGTTGTACCGGATACATCGTCCGGATAAACCGCTTCATCTTTATATTGCTGAAAAAATGAATCAGCAACGGGTAGAAAACGAAAATCAGGATGGCCATCCCGGCGATTACGGTAGCCGCATATACCGCCAGGGCGCCGAACAGGCTGATGTCGCCCGAGAAGTCGATAGCCAGACCGGCCATCAGGGCGGCCACGCCGTACGGCGCAAAAAGAATGATGTAATCCACCATTTTCAGGATAATGGCATAGAGCGAGTCGAATAATCCGGACACCGGAACCAGTAAGGTCTTTTCGATACTGAGGGCTGCAATGCCGAACAGAACGGAGAAAAAGATTACCTGGAGCATTTTCCGGTTGTCGCCGGCCGCCCGGATGAAGTTATCGGGAATCAGGTCGTTCAGGAATTTCAGAGGCCCTTCGTCTTTCACTTGTTCGGCAGCCGCTTTCTTTTCGGTTACGATGCTCCGGTAAGCATTTTGCAGGCCGGCTGCTTTTTCGCGGTTGAAAAAATTTCCCGGTTTTACGGCTACTCCCAGTCCTAGCCCGATGCTCACGGCTATCACCGTAGTACATAAATAAATCAAAATGGTTTTTCCTCCCAACCGGGAGAAGCGGCTGATGTCCTGTAATCCGATTACGCCTTTTACCAGCGAGATAAATACCAGCGGAACGGCGATGAGTTGCAGAAGCCGGATAAAAACCTGTCCCCACGGACGTATCCAGTCGTTGACGATTTTTTCGCCTTTTAAGTGCAAGGCAATCATGCCGATGATAATCCCGCCTATCATTCCCAGTAAAATCTGGAGATAAAGCGGTATAGACGGTTTCGTTTTTCGTTTGCTCATAGCTGTTTCTTATTAAGCGGGGGGTGTTTTTTTTACTTATTCTACAGCCTCGTCCGCATCCTGTTTCATCTCTTCTTCTCTATGCAAAAATAAACAATCCTTGCGAAAGGAAAGTTATATGAAATAAAAGGAACAGACTATCGTTGCGGGTAAAAATTGGCAGAATGATGAGAGAAATAAGCAATATTCCCGACAAAGGGAAGAAAAAGCGGGTGGTGATTATCGGCGGGGGATTTGCCGGGTTGAAAGTGGCCAGAAAATTGAATGCCCATCGTTTTCAGATTGTGTTGTTGGATAAGAACAATTATCATCTTTTCCAGCCGTTGCTTTACCAGGTCGCTACTTCCGGTATCGGGCCGAGTTCGATTTCCTTTCCCTTCCGGAAAATTTTCAGGAATAAAAAAAACTTCCATATTCGTTTGTGCACAGCCGAGCGGGTAATCCCCGATAAGCATATCGTAGAAACTTCCATCGGTTGTATCGCCTACGATTATTTAATTATCGCTACCGGATGCGAAACTAATTATTTCGGAAATGCCGATCTCGCATACCGTACCATGGCGTTGAAAACCACGCCCGAAGCCTTGTATAACCGTAACCGGATACTCGAGAGCTTTGAAAAAGCCCTGAATACGCCGCACAACGATGACCGGCGCAAACTGATGACTTTCGTTATCGTAGGGGCGGGGGCTACCGGTATCGAACTGGCCGGCTCGATAGCCGAAGCCCGGAAATTCGTGTTGCATCGCGATTATCCGGATTTGGATATAAACCTCATGCGCATTATTCTAATCGATGCCGGTCCGCGCGTGTTGCCGGCTTTTTCCGAGAAATCATCGGAAGATGTACAGAAACATCTGGAAAAGCTGCATGTGGAAATTATACTCAATGCAACGGTACAGACTTACCAGAACAGCATTTTGTCGCTGGCCGACGGCCGGGAAATCGTAACGGCAAATGTTTTCTGGGTAGCCGGAGTAAAAGCGAACAGCCTGTTAGGTTTCGGCGAGTCGGCTTACGTCCGCGGTAACCGGCTGAAAGTCGACGAGTTTAACCGGGTAGCGGGATATAAGCGGATTTTCGCACTCGGCGATACGGCGCTCATGGCTACCGAGGATTATCCCAACGGACATCCGCAGGTGGTGCAACCGGCTATCCAACAAGCATCCTGGCTGGTGAAAAATATCCATAACATAGAAAACGGAAAATTTTTACGTCCGTTCAAGTACCGCAATAAAGGCTCCATGGCTACTATCGGGCGCAATGCTGCCGTACTGGAAATAAAGAACTTTCGCATGAGCGGTTTTTTTGCATGGGTAATCTGGTTATTCGTGCATTTGATGAGTATTCTCGGAGTAAAAAATAAATTGATCGTGATGCTCGACTGGACCTGGAGCTACTTTACAT
>JAJBTJ010000313.1 GCA_020860905.1 Parabacteroides sp.
ATGCAGATGTGCCTTTGCGTGAATGGTATAAAAAAACAGAAAAGGCAGATTGGTCATGTTTGGCTGATATTAAGCAAACATTCAATAGCGTAGATTATGTAGGTAATGACAGGTTTGTTTTTAATATCAAAGGCAATGATTACAGGCTGGTTGCAATGATATTATTTGCTGCTAAAAAGGTGTTTATCCGATGGATTGGCACACATAGAGAATATGATAATAAAGATTGTTCAAACGCTTAAAATATAGGACGATGGCAAAGATAAAAACAGAAAAACAATACAGGGCGGCTTGTGCAAGAATTGAAGAGTTGCTAAAAGTAGTGAACAATAATACTCCGACTGATGACAAGAACTTTCTTGAACTGGACTTGATTTCAGATTTGGTTGCAGATTATGAAGAAGAACATTATCCGGTAGAAACCCCTTCCTTGGTGGAGGTAATCAAACTTCGTATGTACGAGATGGGACTTACGCAAACAAAGTTATCGGAACTATTAAATGTGAGCCCGTCCCGTGTAAGTGAATATCTTTCTGGAAAGTGTGAGCCAACTTTGAAAGTTGCTCGTGAGATGAGTCGAAAACTGAATATTGATGCTAATATAGTATTAGGAGTATAAATACTTCTTTGACTACGATATTTTAGGCGTGAATCCTTCGGGTTTCACACCTTTTTAATGCCATTTTAAAACAATAGCTCTATTATCGTATATCTGTCTCCTGAATATTCCTCGTCCTCTGCCTTTTTCTCTACTTTTACAGTATTTCGTGACCTTATCTCTGATGTCACGAATCGGCAGTTTCATATTTACCAGCCGGCAGGGCGTTTCTGTCCGCAGGCCATCGCCTGGGAGTAATCCGAAATAATAGGTAACATAGGAATTCCCTTCGATTTGCCTGCTAAACCTGCACTTTCGGGGAAAAGGATAAGTGATAAAAAGCAACTGGTTCCCTACGAGCCGGTTGCCTTACGATGCTTATTTTTCGAGTATCCCTAAGATAGAAAAAACCAACCGGTTCGTACTGAATCAGTTGGCTTTTACCTTGTTTAGCGAATATCCATTTGTCTGACTTTAAGGCGAAGCGAAAAATTATTTTTTGTAGGGGAACTTTTTTATTTCAGAGGCACTGAAATCCCCTTCATGAACTGTTCCGTTATTCGTATAACAGCTATACTTATTGTTGCTGCATTCTTTTATGCGCATTTGTTTTCCATCACTTATCCTTATAACTAATTCGCCTGTTTCGAATGTCGCATTCTCTGTTTTGTCCTTGTTTGGGAGGGGAGAAGAATCGGCAGGGGATGCTGTTTCGCCACTCTCTCCCGCATTCAAATATTTATTTTTTATTTCTCTTATATCATCGGTCATTCTCCAAATCTTGAAAAAGAGAATAATTTGCAAAATACCGAATACAATAACGACAAGCCCGGTAAAAGTTAACATTCCTTCCATAGTATTGATTTTTTAGTGTTTGTCTGCAAATATATTCCGAAATTCCGATTCGACAAACTATTTGAAAGTTTTATTTCTCTGTCCTTCGTAGCTATCTTTCCAACAGGCGTCTGGAATCTGCACGTAAATGCCTTATTCTATCCTTGATTAACAGGCTTATGGTAAATACCGTTCCGTATATTTGGCATAATTAAAGGCCGGAATGCCGAGAGCCATCACGGCTTGTACTTTTCCTTCTATTCCCAGCAACTGTGAAAATTCGTTTTTACCGCCCAGTTGAATCGCCTTGACAACAAAGCCCATATAAATTTGGCTCACGCCTAACGATTGCGCCATTAAAGAAGCATTCTGATAAGCCAGGTTGGCGTCTTCGCACCCGAAGCCGTTACTCTCGGGTGTATGGAAAATCAATACAGCCGTACTTTTCCGGAGAATCGGGTCGTTACCGGCTTCGTGCTCCTGTTTGAGCCGGTATAATGCGGGGATGGAGTGATAGGTGTCCCGGAGGAACGGTTTCAATACTCCTTTTACTAAGGGATTCGTTAGTATTTTTGCTGTGGAACTCAACTTTTTGATAGTAAAATCGCTGATTTGCCGTAGCTTTACCGGGTCGGTAACCAGGGTGAAAGAAACTTGCTGTTTGTTCGACGCTGTAGGTGCATAACGGGCAGCTTCGACGATTTGCTCCAGCATTTTCTGTGGAACCGGTTTAGATGTGATGGCTCGGTTCGACCGGCGTGATTTGATTAGTAACATTACCTGTTCCGGCGAAGGGAGTCGAGTATAATCGATTACGTGTGTTTTTTCCGGCGGAAATGCACTGTGTATTACCGAATCGGTAGGGCATACGTCGACGCAATGCCCGCAAACAATGCAGCTTTGTATATGTTTCAAACCGATTTCTTCCCCTCTTTTTTCTTGGCTCATGATTCCGGACGGACAAACCCGTACGCACTTTCCACACTGTATGCAACTTTCTTTTTCGATGCTGATGGAGTTGTTATTCAATGTCATACTCTCTATCGATTAACAGGTTTAATTTTTTGTAGACGGCTATTAATAACTTCTTAAAGGGAGCTTTTGAAGAACTTACTTTGTAAAAATACGATAATAATCCGAAGAAAAGGGGAGAAAATGCACTTTTATTTTATCGGGGTAGGGCAGAGAAGGGTTACGGGGATGTAAATCCGACGAACAGCCTGCCCGGCTTTTGGAGTTGCCGGGCAGGCTGTTTATAAGTCTTTCTAATAAGAAGTTATTTTTTCTCCCGGCATCCGCAATCCGTCCGGTCTTCTATCTCGATGCTTTTATCGGGAAGCGGAGCTTCTTCGTCGGCATCCTCTATTTTATCACGCATTTCGTCTCGCAGGTCGTTATCTTGCGTAACATAGTCGTCGCCCAATATAGAGTGGGGGTACAAACTTTCGTTTGCCAGCGATGCGCTTTCATCCCACAAGGTTTTCATTACTTTTGCAGCCATATTTTTTGTTTTTAGTACTGTTATCCTGTTAGTTAATTCCTTATTTATTCAACAATCCGGACGGGTTATTTGTTTTCTTCGCCTGCCGTACAAGCCCGATAAGATACAAAAGAACATGACCACGGGTAACCAGCGGCGGAACCGGTTTCCGGTTGTTTATCTGCATCGTGATGTCGGGATGTAGCGAAGCGGACGTAGCCCTCGACCTTTTTTGCTTTGTCTTTTGCGTACATCCCTCACGCTCGGCATTATCCGAACAAGTTTGGCTACAGCCTCTCTTACTCGGGATTTTGGGTCAAGCCTAAGTACATAACAAAATGTCAATTTGTCAAAATAACCCCTGCGTGAAGGGGCTATTTGCGTGAGAACCGGCGAGGTGCGTAAAATATCGCTTTCTCCGCAAATTCGGGTTTGATAAAAAGT
>JAJBTJ010000087.1 GCA_020860905.1 Parabacteroides sp.
TCCTTTTCGTTGGCTGCACAAACCAAAGTAGTAAAAAAGAATGCCGTGAAAGCAAACGATTTCGGTATAACCTATTCGTTACCGAAAACTTCGTTGCTTATCGACGCCGAGGTAACGAAAGTAACCTGCAAGAGCGGCCCCTATTATAAATATGCCGAAAAATACCTGGGTACCAAGGATGCGGTGGCCGAAGACAATACCTACTACGAATTAGGAAAGATTTCGCTGCGCAACAAAGGCGTTCCCGACCCCGCTAATACCTATATAGTCAGCTTTAAAGGCGGCACTACGGCGCCTTATGCATATCTTACCGACGACGGCTTGCTGTGTACCATCAACGCCGAGTATGCGGAGGAGAAAACCGCTGCGCCGGTTTCGGATGAAAAAGAGGATGCTGCCGGAACGCCTTCCGATATTTCCGTCTTCACGGAAGAGTTCCTGATGGCCGGCTCTACGTCGAAACAGGCTGAAGTGGCAGCCAAGCAGATTTACCGGATTCGCGAAAGCCGGATGAACATCCTTACCGGCGATGCCGATAACCTGCCGCCTGATGGCGAAGCTATGAAGCTGGTCATCCGTCAGCTCGACGAGCAGGAGCAAGCTTTGGTCAATCTGTTTACCGGAACGAAAACCCGCGAAACTTTTCACCAGACATTTACCGTAATCCCCGATAAAGAAGTCGAGAAAGAAGTGCTGTTCCGCTTTTCCCGTTTGTTGGGAATCGTAAAGCCGGATAATTTGGCCGGCGCGCCGGTTTACTTCAACCTGAAGGCCATCGACCGGGCTCCTGTGCTTCCCGAAAAGGAGGCGGAAAAAAAGGAAAAATCGCTGAAGGGAATCGTATATAATATCCCCGGGAAAGCGGCCGTATCCCTTACGATGGGAAACAAAACCTTATACAAGGGCGAGGTGCAGGTTACCCAGTTCGGTACCCGCGAAGGGCTCGCCCCGGTGATGTTCGAAGACAAAAAAGCGCCGGTAAGCGTGTATTTCTATCCGGAAACGGGCGCGCTGAAACAGATAATTCAATAAAGTACTAATCTAATAAATTAAAAACACATGCTTAAAGACCATCCGAAAGGACTGTTGGTTCTCTCGTTTGCCAATATGGGAGAGCGTTTCGGCTACTACACCATGTTAGCCATATTCGTATTGTTTATCCAGGCGAAGTTCGGTTTCTCGTCCGATACCACTAGTACGATTTTCGCCTGTTTTTTGTCGTTGGTTTATTTCCTTCCGTTCTTCGGCGGAATTATCGCCGATAAAGGGCTGGGATACGGCAAGGCGGTGATAGTGGGCGTTATCGTGATGTTCGTGGGATACCTGTTGCTGGCTATCCCGACGGCCGCTAACACCACCGGGTTGATTGCCATGTTCGGCGCTTTGTTGCTGATTTGCGTGGGAACGGGCTTTTTCAAAGGAAACCTGCAAACCTTAATCGGTAATTTGTACGACGACCCGAAATACAGTTCCAAGCGCGACCTGGCTTTCAGTATATTTTATATGTGTATCAATATCGGCGCCTTCTTCGCTCCTTCGGCGGCCGAGGCGGTTTCCAATTATTTCCTGGGTAAGAACGGCTTGTTTTACAATGCTTCGATTCCCGACCTGGCACATCAGTTCCTCAACGGAACGATTTCGCCCGAAGGAACCGTCGAGCTGGCTAAGTTGGCCGATGCACAGGTGGCCGGTGCGAGTGGCGACCTGAGTGCCTTCGCTACGATGTATATCGACAAGTTGTCCGAAGCCTATAACTACGGGTTTGCCGTAGCTTGCTTCTCGCTGGTTATCTCGCTGGCGATTTTTATGATTTTCCGTAAAACGTACAAGTATGCCGACGTTACGGCTGCCCAGCAGGCGGCTGCCGATAAGGCTGCCGGCGTGGAAAGCAAAGTGCCCGAGCTTTCGAAAGAAGAAACGCGCGAGCGGGTTATCGCCTTGTGCCTGGTATTCGCCGTGGTGATTTTCTTCTGGATGTCGTTCCACCAGAACGGCCTTACGATGACTTTCTTCGCCCGCGACTATACGGCGAGCCAGCTTAGCGGATTCGACCGGTTCGGATTCTCCCTGGCGGCTATGGTAGGCGTTATCATCGCTTACTACGGGGTGATTGCGCTTGTAAAAGCGGAAAAGCTGGCAGGGAAGTTAGGAGGCGCTGTCGGTTTGATTGCGGGCGCCGTGCTGGCTTATACGGTGTATACCCGGATGGACCCGACTATCTCTATCGCTCCGCAGATTTTCCAGCAGTTCAACCCGTTCTTTATCATCATACTCACACCGCTTTCCATTGCATTGTTCACGTGGCTGGCCAAGAAGGGAAAAGAGCCTTCGGCACCCCGGAAAATCGGTATCGGCATGTTGGTGGCGGCTTTAGGTTTCTGCGTACTGGCTATTGGCTCGTTCGGATTGCCTACGCCTGATTCGTTGAAGGCGATGGGCGGGGTAAGTCCTACGCTGGTTTCGCCCAACTGGTTGATCGGTACGTATTTTACCCTTACGATTGCCGAGTTATTCCTAAGTCCGATGGGCTTGTCGTTTGTGTCGCGGGTAAGCCCTCCGAAGTACAAAGGGATGATGCAAGGCGGCTGGCTGGCGGCTACGGCTTTCGGTAATTACATGGTGGCGTTGATCGGTTACCTCTGGGGCGGCCTGCAATTGTGGTTGTTGTGGGGTGTGCTGATTGTATGCTGTTTGTTGTCGGCTTTGTTTATTTTCTCTATCATGAAGCGGTTGGAGAAAGTAGCGAAGTAGGAAAATAGGAAAAAAGATAGGCAGGATAATGAAAAAGCGTTATACTTCGTATGGTTTGCAAGCGCTCCGTTTCAGAAGATGGAGCCGTAAGAGGTATGCCGCTTTCATTAGCCGGCAGCGGGCTTGTACGATGGGTACCCTGCGGTGCCACATCGTGGAACGGCTGCAACGGAAGAACGGTATGCCGGTTGTTTGCGCATCGGTTTGCGGATACCCCTACGAAATGGCGGAGGCGCTTGCAGCGGATGGGGGCGATGTCTCGGCGGAGCTGTTGCCGGCCGGAGTGGCGTTTTTTGTAACGGCTTGCTTCGGGGTTGCTTCCGATGCGGCGGCGTGTGCCGGTTATGTAAATAGAATCGCTTTTTTTCCAGCGGGAAGTTCCGGATTGTATCCGGGGCTTCCCGCTGGGTGTTTTTACTCTCATCGCAAAAGTACATGACAAAAATTAATTTCAGACAGCAGAATATAAGGGTAAAAGAACGGGAATCCGTTCGTATGACACTGGCCACATCGTATGGGACCCCGGGCCTCAGATACTATCTTAAAAAGCAATGCTTAGAGCATGTTCTTTTTGT
>JAJBTJ010000181.1 GCA_020860905.1 Parabacteroides sp.
AAAATGAAGACCGCCGGTAGGCGCCGTCGGCAGACGCCCCGCGGCGAGCGAAAAGGAACCCTCGCTGTAGTAACGGCCAATCCCGGCCCGGAAGGCAAAACAGCTCTTTCTTTCCCTTTATTTCTTTCAGCAGAAAGAAATGAAGACCATCAGTAGATACTATTTACATTAAATACAAAATATCCAATGAAACTAAACATTGCCGTATTACCCGGCGACGGAATCGGCCCCGAAATCGTAGAACAAGCATTAAACGTAACAAAAGCCGTATGCAACAAATTCAGACATGAGCTCCGGTACGAACATGCCCTGGTAGGCGCCTGCGCCATCGACGCCACCGGCAACCCCTATCCCGACGCCACCCACGAACTGTGCATGCGTTCCGACGCCGTACTCTTCGGAGCCATCGGATCGCCCAAGTACGATAACAACCCCGCATCCACCGTGCGCCCCGAACAAGGGCTGCTCGCCATGCGGAAAAAATTAGGCCTCTATGCCAACATCCGTCCCGTCACCACCTTTCCTTCGCTGCTCCATAAATCCCCCTTACGCGCCGATTTGGTACAAGGAGCCGATTTTATGTGCATCCGCGAACTCACCGGCGGCCTCTACTTCGGACGCCCCCAAGGGCGGAGCGAAGACGGCAACACCGCTTACGACACATGCGTGTACACCCGGGAAGAAATAGAACGCATCGTGCGCCTGGCCTATACCTACGCACAGAAACGCCGGAAGAAAGTATCCGTAGTAGATAAAGCCAATATCCTCGCCACCTCCCGCCTCTGGCGCCAGGTAGCCCAGGAGATAGCCCGCGAATTTCCCGACGTGGAAACCGAATACATGTTCGTCGACAACGCCGCCATGCGCCTCATCCAGTGGCCTACCAGCTTCGACGTGTTAGTAACCGAAAACATGTTCGGCGACATCCTCACCGACGAAGCCTCCGTGATAACCGGCTCGTTAGGCATGCTGCCCTCCGCCTCCGTAGGCATCCACACCTCCGTATTCGAACCCATCCACGGCTCGTATCCCCAAGCCGCCGGCAAAAACATCGCTAACCCGTTAGCCACCATCCTGTCGGCCGCCCTGATGTTCGAATACGCCTTCAATCTCACGGCCGAAGGCAAGCTCATCCGCGACGCCGTAGCCGCCTCGATGGACGCCGGCGTCGTAACCGAAGACATCGCCCAAGGCGGAAAAGCCTACAGCACCTCCGAAGTAGGCGAGTGGGTAACCCGCTACGTGTCGGAAGCGAACTAACCGGACACCCGGCACGAAAACGCGGAAGAACAGCCCCCAGTATTGTATAAATACCTAATTAAAAAGCCTGTTCTTCCGCATTTCCCTTTTTTATATTTCGTTCCGCCCTTTATTCCGGAGGAAAACAAAGCGCCCGCAACTTGCCGATTGCCCGGAACAACAAATTTTTGCTCGACTGGCAATTGATATGCAAAATCCCGGCAATTTCCTCATGCTTTAACTCCTTGATATAAAATAAATATAAGATTTCCTGCTGCCGCGGCGGAAGCTGTTTGTACGCCCGGAGTAACAAACGGCCCTGTTCTTCCCGCACTTCGTCCGTTCCGAACCCTTCGCCGAACGGCATCTCCGTTACAAACACATTCTCATAATCCGCTATATCGTAGGTAGGTTTCGCCTGTCTCGCCTTATCCACCAACCTGTTCCGGAACGCCTGGAACAAATACCCCTTCCAATGCCCGATAACAGGCACCTGCACCTTCTCCTGGAATAAATTAACGAATAAATCCTGGATTACGTCCCGAACCAACTCCTTGTCGCCCGTAAGTTTTACGCCGTAGGTATATAATAAAGGAAAATAATACCTGTACAGTTGTCCGAAAGCCGCTTTGTTTCCGTCCAACCCTGCTTTCCATAAAGCTATATCATCTTCACCCGGTATCATATATAGTATTCATTTATAGGTTAGTCCGGTTCATCGAACCGGCTGTCTCCATGCAAATCTAAAAAAATCTTTTTATAAAGATACCCCAAGTGAGTACTTTTTGTTTTCCCGTACGTCACCTATATAAAAGCCCTTAAATCATGCCGGGAGAAAAGAAAAACAAAATAAGGAAAAAGATGCAGGAAGCCGCACACTCCCTCATCGATACGGTACATGCTTCCGAGCACGTGGAAAACGAATTGATCGAAAGCTCGTTGTCGGAAGTCGAAGAGCGGCTGTTCGGACGGCCAGCCGTTTTACAACCGCGTTCCCGCATAATCCGGATTGCCTCTGTAGCCGCCTGTATGGCCGTACTGTTATCGGCTACCCTCTACTTGCTCCTTACGGATAAAGAAAGCGGCCGGAATTTATCTGCCGCTCTTTTGAACGAAGAGCTTGTACCGGAAGCCGCATCAAACGACATCCTGCTGATTACCCCCACCGACAGTATCAACCTGCAAAAAGAAGCCTCTATCCGCTACCGTACCGACGGTTCGGTTTCCGTAAACAACCGGACACTTACCTCCGGAACCCGCGAAGCGCAACCCGTACTTAACCGGTTGATTGTTCCCAACGGGAAAAAAGCCGAACTGGCCTTGTCCGACGGAACCCGGATGCACGTCAATGCCGGCAGCCGCGTAATTTATCCCGCCGTATTCGGTAAGAAAACGCGCGAGATTGCCATCGAAGGCGAAGTTTTTCTCGAAGTGGCGAAAGACGCCACCCGCCCCTTCGTGGTAAAAGTAAACGGCTTCGATGTAAAAGTACTCGGTACCACCTTCAATATATGTGCCTACAAAACAGATAAGGAAGCGTCCGTGGTACTGGTAGAAGGCAAGGTAGAAGTAAAAACGGCGCGTAACGAAACGGTCGAGCTCAACCCCAACCAATTGGTTACGATTACCCCGTCCGGCACCCGGTGCAAAGAAGTGGAGGTAGGCGAATACATTTGCTGGAAAGACAATATCATGTGGCTGTCGGGGCGTAAAGCCGGCGATGTATTCGATAAGCTGGCGCGCTATTACGGCCGTACGATTGTGTTCGATTCGTCGGTTGCCGGGCTGGTATTGCAAGGCAAGCTCGATTTGAGCG
Source organism: Parabacteroides sp. (assembly GCA_020860905.1). Lineage (GTDB taxonomy): Bacteria > Bacteroidota > Bacteroidia > Bacteroidales > Tannerellaceae > Parabacteroides_B. The sequence continues at coordinate 3,056 of JAJBTJ010000181.1, forward strand.
GCTCCCTGGCGGATGTACTGGATATGATGAGCCTGTCGTTGTCGTTAACCTATTTCATCGATGAAAATAGTACCGTAACAATCTGCCTCAAAGATAGTGCAAGCCGAGGGCAGAAGCAAAGCTTGCTTTGATTATACCGAGGCGCAGCCTATCTTCTCTTTTCGAAGAAAAGTAGTGCAAGCCGGGAGCAGAAGCAAAGCCTCTCTTTGATTATGCCGAGGCGCAGCCTATCTTCTCTTTTCGAAGAAAAGTAGTGCAA
>JAJBTJ010000174.1:0-13042 GCA_020860905.1 Parabacteroides sp.
TTTTCAACCCGCCCCCTTAGTATTCTGAAAAGAAATAACTACTTTTGCGAGCTTACGGTATGAATAAGCGAAAATCGGATTTAAAAAAATATCAATGAAATGGCGAAAGTAAAAGGAAGTGTCGTAGCGAACACAGAAAGATGCAAAGGGTGCAATCTTTGCGTTATAGCCTGCCCTGCTAATGTATTGGAACTTCACCCGCGTGAAGTGAATAACAAAGGATACCATTACGTGTATATGAAAAACCCGGACGACTGCATCGGATGCGCCAGTTGCGGATACGTTTGTCCGGACGGATGTTTAACCATCTACAAAGTAAAATTGTAAACAACTACAGCGATCTGAAATATGGCAGAAGAAGTAAAATTAATGAAAGGGAACGAAGCGATTGCCCGCGCCGCCATCCGGTGCGGAGCCGACGGTTACTTCGGTTATCCCATTACTCCCCAATCGGAAATCATGGAAACCTTAATGGCTGAAAAGCCATGGGAAACAACGGGAATGGTAGTATTGCAGGCCGAAAGCGAAGTGGCTGCAATCAATATGGTATACGGAGGAGCCGGATGCGGTAAAAAAGTGATGACTTCTTCTTCGAGCCCCGGCATCAGCCTGAAACTGGAAGGTATTTCGTATATGGCCGGAGCCGAGTTGCCCTGCCTGATAGTAAACGTAATGCGGGGCGGCCCCGGACTCGGAACCATCCAGCCCAGCCAGGCGGATTATTTCCAAACCGTAAAAGGGGGCGGACACGGAGATTACCGGCTTATCGCATTGGCGCCGTCGTCTGTTCAGGAAATGGCGGATTTCGTTTCGCTGGGTTTCGACCTGGCTTTTAAATACAACAATCCGGCTATCATCCTGGCCGACGGCATCGTAGGGCAAATGATGGAAAAAGTAACTCTTCCGGAACAGAAAAGGAGAAGAACCGAGGAAGAAATCGTACGCGAGTGTCCCTGGGCAGCGGTAGGCAAACCGAAAAACCGCAAGCCGAACGTGATTACATCGCTCGAACTCGACCCGGCCGCCATGGAAGAAAACAACCTGCGTTTCCAACGTAAATACCGCGAGATAGAAGAAAACGAGGTGCGTTACGAAGAATTCAGGTGCGATGACGCCGAATACCTGGTAGTAGCCTTCGGCTCGTCGGCCCGCATTTGCCAGAAAGCAGTAGAAGTAGCCCGCGAGCAAGGCATTAAATTGGGATTGCTCCGGCCTATCACCCTTTGGCCGTTCCCTAAAAAAGCCATCGCATCGTACATAGGGAAAGTAAAAGGCATCTTGTCGGTAGAGTTGAATGCCGGCCAGATGGTAGAAGATATCCGGCTGGCGGTTGAATGCCAGGTAAAAGTAGAGCACTTCGGACGGTTGGGTGGTATCGTATTTACACCCGACGAAGTATTACAGGCCTTAAAAGAAAAATTATTCTAACCGGCCATGGCACAAACAAATATCAATAAAGTACTGACTATCCTTTTTCTTTTATTGGCGGCTGCTGCCGTAGCGTGTTACTTTCTGATTCCCGACAAGACCGCCTTTTTTATTGCGGAGGAGCAGCCGTTTGTATCCGGTTAACCCAATACCTGATGAGGTTTATAATGTAAAATGTATCCGATTATGGAAATTAATGAAATAATAAAGCCTGAAAATTTGGTGTACGACAAACCCAAATTAATGAACGATAATCCCATGCACTATTGTCCGGGATGCAGTCATGGCGTAATACACAAACTGATTGCCGAGGTGATAGAAGAAATGGGGATGGAAGAAAAAACAATCGGTGTTTCGCCGGTAGGTTGCGCTGTATTCGCCTACAATTATTTGGATATCGATTGGATGGAAGCTGCTCACGGACGGGCGCCGGCTATCGCTACCGCCATCAAGCGACTGAATCCGGGGAAAATGGTTTTCACGTACCAGGGCGACGGCGACTTGGCCGCTATCGGCACTTGCGAAACCATTCATGCGGCCAACCGGGGCGAGAACATCGTAATCGTATTCGTGAACAATGCCATTTACGGAATGACGGGCGGACAGATGGCGCCCACTACACTCGAAGGAATGGTTACCTCCACTTGTCCGTACGGCCGCGATGTTGCTTTAAACGGTTACCCGTTAAAAATTACCGACTTGTTAGCCAAGCTGGAAGGTACGTGCCTGGTTACGCGCCAAAGCGTACACACCGCCGCCGCCGTGCGGAAAGCGAAAAAAATGCTGCGGAAGGCGTTCGAAAACTCGATGAACGGAAAAGGCACCTCGGTAGTGGAGTTCGTTTCGACTTGTGCATCCGGTTGGAAAATGTCGCCTGAAAAAGCCAATCAGTGGATGGAAGCAAATATGTTTCCGTTTTATCCGTTAGGCGACTTGAAGAATATTGACTAAATAATACGAACCAGATACAATGAAACAGGAAATTATCATAGCAGGTTTCGGAGGACAAGGGGTATTATCCATGGGTAAAATCCTGGCCTATTCCGGTTTGATGGAAGGCAAAGAAGTAAGCTGGATGCCATCGTACGGGCCCGAGCAGCGCGGAGGAACGGCCAACGTTACGGTAATTCTGAGCGACGACCGCATCAGTTCGCCGGTGTTGAACGAGTACGACATCGCGATTATCCTCAACCAGCCGTCGATGGATAAGTTCGAAAGTAAAATCAAGCCCGGCGGAATTCTGATTTACGACGGGTACGGCATCCATAATCCCGTGCAACGAACCGACATCGAAGTATACCGGGTCGACGCAATGGATGCAGCTACGGAAATGCAAAACGAAAAGGCATTCAATATGTTGATTTTGGGAGGACTGTTAAAAGTGGCTCCGATGGTAAAAACAGAGAACGTGCTGTTGGGGCTGAAGAAATCGCTTCCGGAGCGCCACCACCACCTTATCCCGATGAACGAAGCGGCCATCGTAAAAGGCATGGAAATCATCCGGAAAGAAAAATAAAAACGGCTGCTCTTCTTACATACGGATAATCCAGAAAGCAAGCCTGAACACGGAGTTGTGCAAACAGGGCAATTTTAAATTCCTTATATAATAAGGTAATTGCCGTTTCACAACTCCGTGTTTGTTTTTTATCCTTTCCGGCCGTTTATTTAACCTGGGGAACCGCAAAGAGTATACGACAAGATATTTCGTACGCTATGCGGTTTTGTTTGTTTTTATTTCCTCCGTACCTTTTTTCACTTCCTCCCCGGCAAAAAAGCAAGTACAAAATTGGGGAATAACCTGCGAATCGGTATCTTTGGAAATCGTTACACACTACTAAACACAAAAACAATGCATCTGAAAAAACTTTATGCACTCGGATTATGTGCCACCTTACTGTTTTCTTGCAAAGAAGCCCCTGCGCCGGAACTAGTAGCGCCTATTCCTACTCCGGAACAGGTGGCGTGGCATAAGATGGAAAACTACGCATTCGTTCATTTCGGGTTAAACACGTTTAACGACCTGGAATGGGGATACGGCAACACGCCGGCTACAACGTTCAATCCGACCGACCTGGATTGCGACCAATGGGTAGCGGTTATCAAGGCAGCCGGCCTGAAAGGGGTAATCCTAACCGCCAAACATCACGACGGATTCTGCCTCTGGCCTACCGCCACGACGGAATACAGCGTAAAAAATTCGCCCTGGAAAGGCGGAAAAGGCGATATGGTAAAGGAACTGTCGGACGCCTGCCGCCGGCAAGGACTGAAGTTCGGGATTTATCTTTCGCCATGGGACCGGAATAATGCCGCTTACGGAACCGACGAATATGTGAAAACGTTTCACGCCCAGATGAAAGAATTGCTTACAAACTACGGCCCCATCTTCGAATATTGGTTCGACGGAGCCAACGGTGGAAACGGTTGGTACGGCGGAGCAGACGAAAGCCGTTCGATCGATGCCAAAACATATTATAAATACGAAGACGCCCGGAACGTAATCAAGGAGTTGCATCCGGGTGCTATGATTTTCGGAGGAACGGTTCCCGATATTCGCTGGATTGGCAATGAAAGCGGATGGGCGGGCGAAACCAACTGGGCCCCCTACTCGACCGGCAAGGAAACGCACCACACACAAAACCAGTATGGTATGGAAGACGGCGACAAATGGCTGGGCGGCGAATGCGACGTTTCCATCCGTCCGGGATGGTTTTACCACCACCGGGAAGACCACCAGGTACGCTCGTTAGCGAATCTGGTAGACTTATATTATATGAGTGTGGGACGGAATGCCAATTTCCTGCTGAATTTTCCGGTTGCATTGAACGGGAAAATCCATCCTGTCGATTCGGCCCGGGCTATCGAATGGTATCAAACCATCCAAAACGAATTGAAAGACAACGTACTGAAACAAGCCAAAGCGAAAGCATCCGACGTACGGGGGAGAAAATACGCCGCCTCTAAGGCTATCGACAACGACTGGGATACCTACTGGGCTACTCCGGACGGCGTAACCCGCGGGTCGCTTACCCTGTCGCTCGGCAAGCCCACTGCGGTAAACCGGCTCATGATTCAGGAATACATTCCGTTAGGCCAACGGGTAAAAGCATTCGACGTGGAGATAGAAAAGGACGGCCAATGGCAGCCCATCGACACGAAGGACTCGACTACGACCATAGGCTACAAGCGTATCCTGCGCTTCAAAACCGTAGAAGCCGATAAAATCCGGATTAATTTTACCGATGCCAAAGGGCCGTTGTGTATCAACAACGTAGAAGCGTTCCTGGCTCCCCCGTTAATGACAGAGCCGGCTATTTCGCGCAACGACAAAAACGAAATTACCATCCAGGCAGCCGACCGGGGCACAGAGATTCGCTATACGCTCGACGGTACGGAACCGACTGCAAGTTCTACGCTATATGAAGGGGCGTTCCCGTTCGCACGAAAAGGCATCGTAAAAGCGCTCGCTTACGACCAGCAATCGGGTAAACAAAGCCCTACGAGTACCTATCGCGCAGATATACCGGTAGAATGTTACCGGATGGTGCAACCGAAAATAGAAAACGGGAACCGGATTTTCGACGGAAACGGCTATACCACGGTTTATCTTCCGCAAGGCCCTCAAGAAGTGGTAATCGATTTAGACGGAGCCTATACGATAAGCGGATTCCTGTATACGCCCAACCAGGGACGCGATGCGGGAGGACATATTTCCAATTATCAATTCTTCGTAGATAACAAATTGGTTTCGGAGGGGGAATTCTCCAATATCAAAAACAATCCGATTCAGCAGGAAATACGCTTCGCACCGGTTAAAGGGAAACAAATCAAGCTGAAAGCAACACGCATCATCGATAACGGGAAACGGGCGGGAATCGCCGAATTTTCGGTTATTACAGAATAAAAAACAGTTGGAAGCGGCTGTGGAAACGCAGGCGCGACCTGATAAACACAGCGATACGAAACCGGTACAAACAGCCGGCTGTTTCCGTATCGCTGTGTTTCGTGTTTTGCCGGAACGTTCGGATTTGTGAAAGGGGTTTGCGTTTATATCCACAACAGAAACCGGCGTCCGCCGTACAAAAAAAACTAAACTTAAATAACGGGATGGCTTTTTACCGGAAAGCCGGTTCTGGACGTCGTCACGGCAAGGGTTCTTTAACGCTCTCTTTCGGCCGGTCTGCTTAACGCTCATCGCCCGAGGCTCGGGGGGCCATACGATGTGACCGGTGCTTTGCGAGGCTGAATAGGAAGAGAGAAGTTATAACGGAGAGGAGTCTCTTTCTTTTGGTCTTCTGTTTTTCTGTCTGAAAGGAATTTTTGTTATGTACTTTGGTATACTTATTTACTGAAAAAGTGCTGCAAAACGGGGAATTTATTTGTTGCCGCCGCGCTGTGCTTGCTGCGTTCTTCCAGAGTTATTTTTTTGTCATCCGCTTGCCTAATCTCCCTTTTCCGCCCCGTCTTTCCGGTTACGCAAATCCGGATGACAGTAGCGCCCTTTTTCCTTCGTTACTTTTCCGTACTCTATCGCCCGCACCGGACACTGGTGGATACACGCCAGGCATTGCACGCAACGGTTTCCCCACACAGGCCGGTTATCGTTAAACGAAATCGTTCCGGTAGGGCATGCCTTTACGCACAATCCGCAGGAAATGCAGGCGCCAGTAGCATAAAAACGCGTTTTACCTACCGAAAAACGGGCAAACAGGGGGTAAACCAAACCGGTTTTCAATCCGGGGAAAGCGCCGGAAACATATCGGTTGGCAAGAGGCTCCTCCCCCCGAATCATGGCTACGATTTCCCGCAAAGCCGGCACGGCATTTTCCAATTTTTTTTCTGCCAGCGATTGCTCGTCAACATCGAACCCGGGTAACAAAATATAATTGTTCGGCATTTGTACGGAAAAAAAACCGGTCACACTTACCCCTTTTTCCGCCAACCGCTTTTTTATCTGCTTATCCGTCCGCCCGCAATCGTCGCCACATGTAAACACCACATATACCGGCTGCCCGGCATAACCTGTTAACTCCAGCCGTTTCACGAAACCGGCTGCCAATACCGGCAGCCCCCACGAATGCACCGGGAAAACGAATAAAATCCGTTTTTCCTTATCCGCCGGATACACATAATCGCCGTTTTTAACGGCTACCGATACGGCTACCGTCGACTCCTGCAACGCTCCGGCCAATTCGCGGGCCGCCCATAACGAATTGCCCGTTCCAGTAAAATAAAACACCATACCCGTTTGTTTTTTTAAATCGTACCCGGCAAATGTAGCACAAATATTTTCTTTTTCGCCCACCCCTCACCGCGTTACAACCAATAATTTCTATCCAAACGCGCCTGTACGTATTCAAAAATAAAGTATATTTGCTGAACAGTACACATTATTAAAATCGATTAATGCGATGAACGAAAAGAATTCATTATTGAAATGGGCCATGACCTACGGATTGGGGTTAGGAATCTTTTGGGCGATTAAATACGTTTTTTTCATTTTAGGCGTTTCACATCCGATGTTCAACATCGTATACTGGATACTCACCCTGGCCGTGCCTTTTATCGCGTATTACTTCACCAAAAAATACAAAGACGAAGCGTTAGGCGGGAAAATCAGCTTCTTCCACGCGTGGCGTTACGGAACCATGCTTTATTTTTTCGCCGCCCTGATCGTTTCGCTGGAACATTTCATTTTTTACCAATACATCGCTTCGCCCGATTTCATTGCAGAAGCATACCATCAAACTATCAACCTGCTGAAACAAAGCCAGATTAATACCTCCATGATGGAAAGTTTGAGTAAAATGCCGGTTCCGTCGCCCATCCAGATGGCTATCCAGGGCATCTTTAACAATATTTTTTACGGAATCGTACTTTCCATTCCCGTAGCTTTTATCGTAAGCAAACACGCATCCGCTCCGGCTTCACCGGAAACGAACCCTGAAAAAACGGAGGAATAATGGATATATCTGTCGTGATTCCGTTATATAACGAAGCCGATTCGCTCGGCGAGTTGTATAACTGGATTGCCCGCGTGATGCAAGCCCACCGGTTCAGTTACGAAGTAATTTTTGTAGACGACGGAAGTTCGGACAGTTCATGGACAATCATCCAGGAGTTGAGTAAACAAAACCCGGAGGTAAAAGGAATTAAGTTCCGGAGAAATTACGGAAAATCACCGGCGCTGAACTGCGGCTTCAAAAAAGCGGAAGGCGACGTGGTAATTACGATGGACGCCGACTTGCAAGACAGCCCCGATGAAATACCCGAACTCTACCGGATGATAAAAGAAGAGGGCTTCGACTTGGTTTCGGGATGGAAAAAGAAACGGTACGACCCGCTGTCGAAAACGCTTCCCACCAAGCTGTTCAACGCCACGGAACGGTTGTTTTCCGGTGTAAAGTTACACGATTTCAACTGCGGGCTGAAAGCCTACAAGCAAGTGGTTGTAAAAAACATCGAAGTATACAACGACATGCACCGGAACATCCCCTACATGGCTAAAATAGCCGGGTTCAACAAAATCGGGGAAAAAGTAGTGCAGCACCAGGCACGGAAATACGGCAGTTCCAAGTTCGGGCTGAGCCGCTTTGTAAACGGCTACCTCGACCTGATAACCCTTTGGTTTACGTCCCGCTTCGGTAAAAAGCCCATGCACTTTTTCGGGCTGTTAGGCAGCCTGATGTTTATCGTAGGGTTTATTGCCTTGGTTATCGTACTGAGCTCCAAGCTGTATGCCATCCTGCATGGCGAACAGCAGCGGTTGGTAACCGACACGCCTTATTTCTTTATCTCGCTCACCGGCATGATTGTGGGAACGCAGTTGTTCCTGGCCGGCTTTATCGGCGAGCTGATTACCCGGAACTCGCCCGACCGTAACAATTATAATATAGAAGCAGAAATATGAACCTACTTGAAATTATCCGGAAGCGCTGCTCCATCCGGCAATACGCTTCCACCCCGGTAGAGCAGGAAAAGCTCGACTACCTGTTGGAATCCATGCGGTTGGCGCCTTCGGCCGTAAATTTTCAGCCGTGGCGTTTCCTCGTAGTACGCGAACCCGAAGGATGCGCCCGAATCCGCGAGTGCTATCCGCGCGACTGGTTCACCACCGCACCGCTGTACATCGTGGTATGCGCCGACCATTCCCAGTCGTGGAAACGCGCCGCCGACGGGAAAGACCATGCTGACATCGACGCCTCGATAGCCGTCGAACACCTGTGCCTGGCCGCAGCCGAACAAGGACTAGGCACCTGCTGGGTATGCAATTTCGATGTTCCGAAGTGTAAAGCCCATTTCCATATTCCCGAAACTATCGAACCGGTAGCACTCGTTCCGGTAGGATACCCGGCCTCGGACGCCCTGTTCGACGAGGCGGTAAAGAAAAGAAAGCCGTTGCACGAAACCGTTCAGTGGGAAACATTCTAAACGCTCATGCATTTTATCGAAATCGTATTCCTGGCCGTGGGCCTGTCGATGGACAGCCTGGCCGTATCGGTTGCCGGAGGTGCGGTAATGCGCCGTTGTACCGCCGGCAACATCCTTAAAATCGCCGGCGTATTAGGCTTATTCCAAGCCGGAATGACAGCCATCGGCTATGGCGCCGGGCTCGGTTTCAAAAAATACATCTGCGCCTACGACCACTGGATCGCCTTTTTATTGCTGTTTTACTTAGGCGCCAAAATGATTTACGAGAGTTACCGGAAGGAAGACGATGATTGTAGCTTCAATCCGCTGAAAATGAAAACCCTGACCGGATTAGGCATCGCTACCAGCATCGATGCGTTGGCCGTAGGCATATCGTTGGCTATCCTGAACGCCCTGTTGTTGCTCGACGTATCGGTTATCGGTGCGGTTACGTTCCTGTTCTCCGCCTCCGGCGTTTTTTTCGGCAACCGGTTCGGCAACCGGATAAACTTGCGTATCGAGCTTATCAGCGGCCTGATTTTAATCGGTATCGGCACCAAAATCCTAATCGAGCACACCCTTCTCTCCTGACGCGCCGTTTTCCGTTCTACAAATAAAAATTAAAAGCAAAACATCTTTCCGGTTCCCTTGTTTGCTATACAGGAAAGTACCGCCGCCGGAACACCGGAACCGGCGCTTTCCCGTTTTTAATCACACCATATAATAAGGAGGGAAAGATGAAAAAAATCGTATTGCTCCGCCACGGAGAAAGCAAATGGAACAAAGAAAACCGGTTTACCGGCTGGACCGATGTAGACCTCACGGAAAAAGGAGAAGAAGAAGCCCGGAAAGCCGGCGAACTGCTGAAAAAAGAAGGGTTCGTTTTCGACAAAGCCTACACCTCGTACCTGAAGCGCGCCATCAAAACCTTGAATATCGTGTTAGATGAAATGGACCAGGACTGGATTCCCGTGGAAAAAAGCTGGCGGCTCAACGAAAAGCACTACGGCGACCTGCAAGGACTGAATAAAAGCGAAACGGCCGAGAAATACGGCGACGACCAGGTGCTTGTGTGGCGGCGAAGCTACGACGTAGCTCCCAATCCGCTCACGGAAGACGACCCCCGCAACCCCCGTTTCGACGCCCGGTATAAAGACGTGCCCGAAAACGAGCTGCCCCGTACCGAAGCGCTGAAAAATACAGTAGAACGTATCCTGCCTTACTGGAAAGAAGAAATCTTCCCCTCGCTCCGCGAAGCCGACGAAGTACTGGTAACCGCCCACGGAAACAGCCTCCGGGGAATCATCAAATACCTGAAAAATATTTCCGACGAAGACATCGTGAAGCTCAACCTGCCTACCGGCGTGCCGTACGTATTCGAATTCGACGACGACATGAACCTGGTAAACGACTATTTCCTGGGTGACCCCGAGGAAATACGGAAACTGATGGAAGCAGTGGCCAACCAGGGAAAGAAAGAAAAAAACTGATTGCCGGGCGGTAACGCCGGGAAATTTCTTCCGGAGAATGATTTCATTCTTCGGAAACTTTTCTTACTTTCGCCCGGTATAAAGAAACGACCAGTCGATAACCATCCGAAAATAACCGAACATGACATTAAAACGTTTCGGCGTTTCGCTCGAAGACACGCTGTTAAACAGCTTAGACCAGTACGTAAACGAAAACGGATTCGCCAACCGCTCGCAAGCCATCCGCTTTTTGGTAGAGAAGAACGTAGCCGAAAAGAAATGGCAATGCAACCATATCGTAGCGGGTACCATCATCCTGATGTACGACCAGACCAAGAAAGAAATCGCCCAGAAAATAACCGAAATACAAAAGATGTACCAAGACGTTATCCTGTCGTCGGCCCAGTACTACCTCAAGCAGAGCTTCACCTTGCATATCGCCACCGTTACCGGAACCGCTTACCGGCTTACGGAGTTGTCCGACAAACTGATTTCCATCAAGGGAATCAAGCACGGCAAATTAGTAATGAGCCGGGCCGATTAGCTGTTTTTTTTATCCCGAGCGTAACACGTTTGCCTACATTCATGCCACAATAATACAAACACGTTATATACAAAAAGAATGAAAAAGAACTTCGTACTTCTCTTATGCCTCGCGCTGGCAGCCTTTTCCGCCCGTGCCGTCCGGGCAGAAAGCATCGACAGCCTGATTCCGCTGAAAACCGTAGTGGTAACCGCCAATAAAATCTCGGTAAACCGCAACAACGTGCCGCTTTCGATTTCGGTCATCGGGCGCGACGAAATCGAAACGAGCAGCGAATCGGCGCTCTTGCCCGTACTTTCGCAACGGGTACCGGGCTTGTTCGTTACCCAGCGGGGCATTACCGGTTTCGGCGTTTCGTCGGGAGCCGCCGGCACCGTAAACGTACGCGGCGTAGGCCAGGGAAACAAAGTGCTGATGCTCTTCGACGGGCAACCGCAGTGGGCCGGCGTATTCGGGCACGCCCTTCCCGATACCTACGTGGCTTCGGACGTGGAACGGGTAGAAGTAATCCGGGGCCCCGGCTCGTTATTATACGGTTCGAATGCCATGGGCGGCGTGGTGAATATCATTACCCGCCACCACACCCGGCAGGGACGCCGCACGCAGGCCCGCGTGATGTACGGTTCGTACAATACACAGAAATACATGGTAAACAACGGCTATAATACGGGGAACTTTACCAGTTTCGTTTCCGTTAATCACGACCGTACCGACGGCCACCGGCCTAACTCCGAGTTCCATATCACCAACGGGTTCGCCAACCTGGGGTATAAAATCAATCCCCGGTACAATGTAACCGGCGACGTAAGCATCGCCCGGTACAAAACCCACAATCCGGGCACCGTACAAGCTCCGATGCTCGACAACGTAATGAACATCCTGCGGGGAACCGCCTCGGCCGGGTTGGAAAACCACTACGAAAAAACCAGCGGCGCGCTCCGGGTATTTTACAACTGGGGCGACCATAAAATAAACGACGGCCACACAGCCGCTCAACCGCCCCGTACCTTTTTGTTCCGCTCGGACGACCACAATACAGGCGTATTGTTGTACCAGTCGTTCCGGTTGTTCCCGGGCAACAGCTTTACGGCTGGCATCGACTACAAAAACTGGGGCGGCCATGCCTGGAACGACAGCATTAACGGCCCGCGGGGCGAAATCGTAAACAAAACAGTGAACGAAACGGCCGGATACGTGATTATGCAACAAGAACTGCTGGAGCAGTTGAGCCTGAATGCGGGCGTGCGCTACGAGCACAGCAGTGCGTACGGCGACCAGTGGATTCCGCAAGCCGGATTCGCCTGGCGTCCGTTCGAAGGCAATACTGTTAAAGGTTCCTTCTCGAAAGGCTTCCGCAGCCCCACCTTGCGCGAATTGTATATTTCCTATCCGCCTTACTCGCTGGCCAACCCGGACCTGAAACCCGAAAGCATGCTGAATTACGAGATAGGAATAGGCCAATACGCCGCCGGGAATAAAGTATACCCCGAAATCACGTTCTTTTACATCGACGGGAAGAACATGATTGCCGTAAACAACAGGCGCCTCACCAACATCGGCCGGTTCTATAACAAAGGAGTGGAAATCGACGCTCGCTACCAAATCCAGCCGAACCTCGGGCTCGAAGCGAACTACAGTTACCTGCATACCAACCAGCCGGTACAGGCGGCGCCCGAAAACAAGTTTTTCGCCGAAGTAAGCTATGCGCCCGGCCGGTTTACCTTCAACCTGAACGTGCAGGCGATTTCCGGTTTATATACGAACGTAAACAGCAACAACCCGGAGCAGAATACGAAAGAGAACTACGCCTTGCTGAATGCCCGGGCCGCCTACCGTTTCGGTACGCCCGACCGGGGAATCAACCTTTTCGTAAAAGGCGAAAACCTGACCGCCACCCGCTACTCGATTAACGAAGGGTATCCGATGCCCAAGGCTATCGTAATGGGCGGGATAGAGGTAACGTTTTGATAAAGCCGTTCCCGCTATGTTAACAAATATAGATTCCTTTTTAGCAGACTAAAAAAACGACGTTCTATCCATAGAGCCTTCAAGCATTTTAACAAACGAGCGTTTTTTACGAAAGAAGAGACTTGCCTGCATGCAAGCCTCTTCTTTTTATTTTAACAATTAGCTTCCTTAACTTATTTCAAGCTCTGTTTACGTGCAGGCGATTAACATTCGCCGGGCCGGAAAG
>JAJBTJ010000174.1:13052-18655 GCA_020860905.1 Parabacteroides sp.
CGAAAACAATTCTACACTTTCGTTGTTCTATTGATACAATCTGGCACAACGAGAGATGCCGGTAAATTATAAACTGTTTTAAACAAAAGAATAAGATGAAAAAGTTAATTCCATTTTTGTTCGCGGTGTTATTGTTTGCATCTTGTCAGAAAGACCCTGATTTGGATAAATTAGACAATGACTTTGTAGTGTTTACTAATTACGACACAAAAACGAATTTCGGCGCATTCGGGACGTATTACCTTCCGGACAGCATCCTGTTGATTTCCAGTAACGCGGAAGCCAAATACTGGACCGATGCCAACGCCCAGCAAATTATCGCCACCTTTGCCGCCCAAATGAATGCCAGAGGATATGTACCCGTTGCCGACAAAGACGATGCCGACCTGGGTATCCAACTTTCGTATGTAGAAAGCACGAACTACTTTTATAACTACGGGAGCTCGCCTTACTGGTGGTGGGGTTATCCGGGTTACTGGACTCCGGGTTACTGGGGAACAGGCTGGGGCGACTGGTACTATCCGTATCCTATCGTATACAGCTACAGCGTAGGCTCGATGCTGGCCGAAATAGTAGACATCCACGGCGACCCGGCGGCAGGAAGCAAAACCAAATTGCCCGTAGTATGGACTGCTTACATGAGCGGATTGCTTTCCGGCTCTTCGCAATTCAACCTGCAACTGGCGATTCGTTCCGTCGAACAGGCTTTTGCACAATCACCATACATCAAAACTTCAGCAATTTAAATCAGAGCAGGATGAAACGGGCATGCAACGTGCCGGTTTCAGACATCTTTAGTGTCAAAAAAAAATAAATTATGTTCATATGAAAACATTAAAAAATATATCCGTCCAAATAGCTGCTGTTCTGCTGATGTTCCTCGCCATACCCAAACAAGGCGACGCTCAGATAGTGAACAACATGTATTTCAATGCCGATTGGCAAATCAACGTTCCGCTGGGTAACGATTTCGCAAACAAAGCCAGCGGTTGGGGTGCGAACTTCGAAGCCGGGTATTACCTTACTCCGAACGTTACGTTAGGCGCTTTTATCAGCTACATGACCAACCACAAATATGTGGGCCGGGAAACGTTGTCGATTTCCAACTCGTCCGTAATTACAGGCGACCAGCAACATTCTATTTTCCAGTTGCCGTTCGGTGCCTCGATGCGGTATAGTTTCGCCCCGTATTACAGCATGTTCGAGCCGTATGCCTCCATCAAGTTGGGTGCCAACTACAGCGAGATGTCGACTTATATGAATATCTTCAAGATTCACGACGATACGTGGGGATTCTACCTTTCTCCGGAACTGGGGTTGAACATTTTCCCCAATCCCGAAAAAAGATTCGGTTTCCACATAGCCGCTTATTACAGCTATGCAACCAACAAGGCGTCGGTATTGACTTATACGAAAGATAACCTGAACAACTTCGGTGTACGAATCGGTGTTATCTTCTAACGTACGACATTCCTTTTACGACTGAAACTAATATAAACCGAAAACGGGTGGCTGTGACAGTTACCCGTTTTTACTGTTTTTACACCTCGTCGGGCCACGGCGCCGCTTTCCCGGTGGCTTTGAACGACGGGCGTTGGGCGTCGACCCGGCGCAGGTAATCGCCGAGGTTACGCGAAAGGCGTTTCACTATTTCAGGGTGCACGGCCGAAAGGTCGGTGGTTTCGCCGATGTCGTCCGGAATGTTGAACAACTCTTTTTTCCCGGTTTCATAATAATAAATCAATTTCCAGTCGCCTTCGCGAACGGTACAGATAGCGCCGATGCCGGGCCCCGTATTTCCCCACAGGTTCGGGAAGTTCCAATACAGCGAACGCCCTTCCGAAGGGTCGCCGGTACCCGTAAGCAGCGGTACGAAACTCACGCCGTCGACCTGCTGGACGGTTTCATACTTCCGGATACCCGCCATTTCGAGGATGGTAGGATAAAAATCTTCTATTATCACATACTTGTCGCAGCGGGTTTGCGGTTTCACCGTTCCCGGCCAGCACACAATCATCGGTTCGCGGATACCGCCCTCGTATGCCGAACCTTTTCCGCTGTTCAGGGGGGCGTTCTGGGTATGGGGTTTCCCGTCGCGCCAGCCGGGTTCGGCTGCCAGGCCGCCGTTGTCCGACATAAAAAGGATGATGGTATTGTCCGTCAGGTCGTATTTTTCGAGGTAATCCATCAAATCGCCCAGGCTCTTATCCATCCCTTCTACCAACGATGCGTAAGCGGCATCTTTCGAAGGCAATCCCTTATCCAAGTATTTCTGGTAGAAACGCATATCTTTGTCGACAGGAACGTGCACGGCGTAGTGCGACATATACAGGAAGAAAGGCTGGTTATATTGCCGGGCTTTATCCAATGCTTTTTCGGCTTCGATGGTAAGCGCTTCGGACAGAAACGTATCCGTATCCCAGTATTTTTCGAGTCCGGGAACGGCAAACCGCGGATTCGGTTGTCCGTCGGTGCGGTTGCCGTAATTCTTTTCAGGCAGGTACGACGCGGGAGCCCCTCCGGCATGCCCGGCTATATTCACTTCGAATCCCATGTGATAAGGGCTTTCGCCCGGCGTATCCAACGCGCCGAAATGCGCCTTTCCGCAATGAATGGTATGGTAGCCGTTATCTTTCAGTAACTGGGCGAGCGAAGTAACCTGGCACGTACGCTCGATTCCGGGTACCTGGCAAATCCCGTTTACGTTCCAGTCGGGAAGCTGGAGCACGTCGCTCTTGCGGTCGGTCGACTGGTTTTTGGGATACGTCCAGTTGGTTACCCGGTGGCGGGCCGCATTCATGCCGCTATACAAGCTGCAACGGCTGGGCGAACTGATACTCGAGGCGTACGCCTGGGTAAATTGCATTCCCCGGTTGGCCAGCCGTTCCATATTAGGCGTTTCGTACGCCCGGTTATAAGGTGTTTTTTCTGTCCAGAAAGGAAGAGACGTATCCTGCCAACCCATATCGTCGACCAGGAAAAGAATGATATTCGGACGTTTAGCCGAATGCGGAGCTTGTGCTTGTGCCTGCGCCTGGCCGGCGGTAACCGTCAACGAAGCCAGCGTCAGGCTGAAAAAAGTTTGTTTACTCATAGGTTGTCGATTTTAATCTTTATTTATTTACTGTAATGATGATACCCGGTTTTTCTACCGAAATACTTCTTAACTCTTTTTTATTGCCCTCATCCGCCCATATACGCAAGGTACCCCGGGTAAGGACTCGAAGCCGCAATTGCCGGTCGGTGCGGGATAGGATTTGCACGGTTGCCGGCGACAAATATTTTTCTTGTATCCCTATCACCGCCCAGCCGTTACGGATGGGGCACAGATGGAATAAACGGTCATCAAATCCGGAGAGCCGTACCTGTTTTACTCCGCTCAACTCTTCTGCCGTACGGGTATGCCAGTCATACAAAAGAAGACGGCCGGCAGGGGCCGGTTCGCCCCCTTCGAACGCGTTCCGGAGCAGGTAATCGGCTGCACGAACCGTTGCCGTAACGTCTTGGTTCCGGGCAGATACATTCAGGTTGTAACAAATCAGGGAAACCGCCTCGTCGCCGGTAGGGGCGAAAACCCGGTAGACTTCGCCGTCGTGTAACGGATTCCGGAATACCGATTCCGGAGTAGGCACTCCCGGAGCCGACGGGCGGAAAATTTTACCTGTTTCGTCGATTAAGGGAAACACATTTTCTTCCACAAAATCCGCCGGGGCATCCGATAAATAGACCGGGCCGCCGGAAAGCGCTTTCGAACGGGCCATCAAACTTCCGCAAACCGTATCCGACGAATGAAACATATCCTGGTCGGGCCATACGGTCTGGCCTGCCCAAAGCGTATTGGCGAACGATTGGAACAGGTGCGATTTGGCCATATCCCTGTCGTACTTTTTATAATCGATGCTCACGCGCGTAACCGGGCTATAGGTGGTATGATCCGTATTGAGTACATTCTGGGCCATACAGTTAATTAAGCCGACCCGTTCAGCGCGGGTACTCCGTTCGAGGGCTTCGTTACAAATCCGGGCCCGGCGCACGGCTTCGCTGCTTCCCATATAAAGCGGCAAGGTATAGGATTGATTGTCTATTTTCAGGAAATCGAACCCGTAGCTCTTCAACGTGCGTACATAGGACTGGTAGAATCGCTCGATCGAGCAACTGTCGGGCCCCGGTAACAAGCAGCCGTTGGCCGGGTAAAGCGTTTCACGCACTGCTTCCGGGAAGGTATTTTCTTTTGCAATCCCTTCCCAGTAACCGGAAAGGACGTACCATATCCCGAACCAGGTAATGCCGGTAGCTGTTCGGCGCGCCAGTATTTTCTCCCAGCCGTTCGGGAAACGGCGCTTGTCGGGAACGAATCCGGTAAGTTGCCTGGCCGAATGGGCCAGGTGCCCGTCGTCGACCAACACGTACCGCACCGGAATGCCCGACGATGCAATCGCCTCCATGTCTTTTAAAAGTTTGGTTTCGTCGATATCGGCATGGTAATGTTCCCAGGTACACCATCCTAAATACCGGAAAGCCTCGAAAAAGTCTTTTTCCTGCCGTTTCTTCAAAGATGCGGTTCCGGTATCTGCTATCAACCGGCTATACGCCTGCCGCAAGGCTTCGTACACCGTATTTCCGGAGCCGGAAAGAAGGAGGGGGGCTTTTACCGGCAGGTAATCCGGGCTTAACGTGGATAAAAGCAAATCCAATTCGCCTGCCGTATTTACCTGGAACCAGCTCAGGGTGTTTTCGCCGGAAAGGGCTTTCAAAAACAAATACTGCCCGTTAGGCAATTCGAGCAGCAACGCATCTCCCAGGGGGGAGGGCTTGGCGTTGGAAGGAATTCCCGGATAATCGTCGCGGGTAATTTCGCTTATGTGTCCGAATGACCACGGAAGGAGCCGGTTGGTATTATTGGGCCAAGCGTAGTCACCGGGACGGGTGTCGCGGCTGAAGAAGAGCCCGTGTATATATTCCGGAAGTTTTACCGTATACGACACGGTGGTTCGGGTTGCGGGTATCGATTCTTCGTACAAGATGCCGGCGTTCTGTACATCCGGCCGCAATTCGTCTGGCATCGGGTACGAACCGACGGATTGAAACGTTTTCCCTTTTTGATACGCGAACTCGTTCTGGGCCCGGCTTCCGGCCGGTTGCAGGCAAAAAATAGCCGTAAACAGGTATAACAGGTAGACTTTCTTCATACTCAATGGGTATCAGATAGGTTGGGATGCTTCGTATCTGTTCCGGAGAGTCAGGATGCGGGGCATCCGACTCGGGTTCCGGAGGGGAAAGATACGTTTTTTATTTTACATCCTGTTATTTTTGCTTCTGTTTTTAAAGGGGAATAGTCTTCGCTCGCTGCGTGGCGTCTGCCGACGGTGCCTACCGGCGGTCTTTATTTCTTTCAGCAGAAAGAAATAAAGGGAAAGAAAGGGCTTTTTACAAAAGCTGGCTTTCTTACCTTCCGCCCGGGTATAGGCCGTTACCACGGCGGGTTTTCATTTCTTTGTCTTGAAACCACAGTACATGACAAAAATTTCTTTTTTCGATAAAAACGGTCTTCGCTCGCCGCGAGGGCGTCTGCCGACGGCGCCTACCGGCGGTCATCCTTTTTT
>JAJBTJ010000222.1 GCA_020860905.1 Parabacteroides sp.
ATTTCAAGCTTAAGTTTTTAATTATTTGCAAAGCCTTCTCATAACGCTTCTGTTTGATGTAAATCCGGGCCAATGTTTCGGTAAAACAACCGGTATCTTCCATCGCCGGCGTTTCGGCCGGAGCAGCAAAAACATATTCCGATTTATCGTTGTTACCGGCCAGGTCGATACGCGTTGCACCCTGTTCATCGTTCCGGATAAAATCGTCGATAAGCTCCTGATGTTTCATCTTTACCGGCTCCTCCCCGGCAGGAGTATTCCCGGACGCCTGGGTTTGGGTAAGCGACCAGTACATATAATCGGACGATACCGACGGATGGAATAAAAGCGAAGCCCCGCTTTCCGGCTCGTTTTTATCCCGGATAGCCGACAGATAATCGTCGATTAAAGCAAAAGTATCCCCCAGCGAAGTTTCGCACTTGCTTTCCGTCTCGGCAACGGTTTCGTATTTTTCCCCTTCGATAAGCATAAACAACTTACGCCTGTCGGGCACCGACACAGCCGTTTGCCGGAGTTCCGCACCGAATTCGTCGCTGCCGGTTACCGCCATGTTTTTCAGATAAAGCATGCGAGCCGTATGGAAATACGGATAATCGCCGACCGTTTGCCGGAGGGTATCCAGCGTATCGGCAGAGAGCAAGGCAGGGTCGTCCATCCACTGCTGTAATTCTGTACCTGTCATGACTTACCAGTTAGCTACGGTTGCATTGTATATCTGATCGGCCAGTTCTTCTATAATCTGGTCTTCCAGTTCGGCTTGTACATCGAGGAAAGGGCTGTTGTTGTCGAACTCGCAGTAAGCCGAAAAACTTTGCTCGAAATCGTCTTCCGGCTTGTTCCGGTTGGTATAGCGCACCCGCACGGTGATGGTCAGCTTGGTACGCGACGCATACAGTTCTTCCGTAACGGCTGCCGGAGTAAGCTCGTATCCGGTTATCTCTCCTTCGATTTCGAGGTCGCCGTTATTCGGTACGAGCGATAAACGGGTTTGCCGGATATAAATATCCTGCAAGCCAGTGGTGAATTTGGTAGCGAACATCGGATATACCAAAGGCGCCTGGTTAGGAAAGTCCTGAATGGTAATCGTTTTTGTCGTTGTATAATCGATCGACGCTCCGTTAAACTTATAGGCAATGGAACATCCGGTAAACAAAACGCCCCAGAGAGTTAAAAGCAGTATCGTTTTCTTTTTAAACATAGGTTATTCGAGGTTATATTCTTTTATTTTCCGGTAAAGGGTACGCTCGGATATTTTCAAGTCGCTGGCGGCATTTTTCCGGCGCCCGCCGTGGCGCTCCAACGCTTTCCGTATCATTTCCTTTTCCACGTCTTCAAGCGACATGGCTTCTTCTTCGTACTCGTCGGTATCCTGAATATCTTCGTGAACCGGCATCGATTGGATAGGATGCGGATGCGGCTGGTAAGGCTGTTCGCCGGCAGCTACAGGTACTACAGGTACATTGCCTCCGATAATGTCATGCACCAGTTTTTTGAGGTCGTTTACGTCTTTGCGCATATCGAACAACACCTGATACAGGATTTCGCGTTCGTTGGCAAACGATTTTTGCTCATTTTCCGTTTTTACCAATACCGGATATTTTTCCATATTTATATCGGGAAGGTACAATTTAAGTACATCGGCCGTAATATCCCGCGACTCTTCAATAACAGAAAGGCGCTCGGTTACATTTTTCAGCTCGCGTACATTCCCCGGCCACCGGTAGGCCAACAACAACTCACGCGCCTGTTCGTCGAGCCGCACGGTAGGCATACGGTACTTTTCGGCACAATCGTTGGCAAATTTACGGAATAACAATATCGTATCGTCGCCCCGGTCGCGCAAGGGAGGCACCAAGATGGGCACCGTGCTGAGCCGGTAATACAAATCTTCACGGAATTTACCGTTCCTTACGGCCTCCACCAGGTTTACGTTCGTTGCGGCAACGATACGTACATTGGTTTTCTGTACCTTCGAGGAACCTACCTTGATAAACTCGCCCGTTTCGAGCACCCGTAACAGCCGGGCCTGCGTAGGAATAGGCAGTTCGCCTACTTCGTCAAGAAAAATAGTACCGCCGTCGGCAACCTCGAAATACCCTTTCCTGTCGGCTAATGCACCGGTAAACGAGCCTTTTTCATGGCCGAACAACTCCGAATCGATAGTACCTTCCGGGATAGCGCCGCAGTTTACGGCAATGTACTGGCCGTGCTTACGCGGGCTATTCTGGTGGATAATCTGGGGGAACGTTTCTTTACCTACCCCGCTCTCGCCGGTAATCAATACCGCCAAATCAGTGGAAGCCACCTGTAAAGCCACATCGATTGCCCGGTTTAAAGCTGCATTGTTTCCGATAATTCCAAAACGTTGTTTTATCTGTTGTACATCGATTTTCATGTCGTAGTCTGTTAAATCTGTAATTATTTCAGCTTACCTGACAAAATTACAAATCCTAATTCAAATAATTGCTACCGGAAAGCAGAATGAAATGCGTGTTTTATTTATCTTCACATTTGGCAAAAAGAATTGTCAATCTTATTTTACCGGCTTGAGAGCATACGTTTTATTCCGAAGGAAAGCAGCCAGGTCGGTATCGTCGGGGTATTGCGCCAATTCTTCAGGCTCGATGGGAGCACCTATAAACACATCGAAACAGCGTCCGCGCTTATTAAATACTTCCGAAGGAATACGAAGCGTACGAATACGCCAGTCGATACGTCCGAGCCAATAAAAGAATGCGGAATTCAGGCCGTCGAAAAAAACAGGATACACAGGCACTTTGCCGCGGCGAACCAGGCGGACTACATTAATAGCCCAAGGCAAATCTTCTATCGCATCAAGTTGTTTACGATACATCGAAATGGCGCCCGCCGGAAAAAAACCCATCGGATGTCCGTCGTGCAGCCGTTGCAACGACAAACGCACGCCCCCCACATTGGCCACGTTCGCACCTTGTTTCTTCGAATCGGGCTTTACCGCAACGAAATTTTCCTTCATCGCTTCGATATTGGTTAAAATGCCGTTTACCATCACGGCAAAATCCGGACGGCGGCGCGCCAATATATCGATAAGCATAATCCCGTCGATGGAGCCGAAAGGATGGTTGGATACGGTGATAAAGGCGCCTTCGGGCATTTGTTCCAACCGCTCGGCGCCGTGCAATTTGTACGTAACGCCTATATCGCTCAGTATAGCCGAGGTAAAGCGGTGTCCTGTAAGATGGCAATTCCGGGCATGTAATTCGTTTACTTTGGTTATAGAAAGCCAATCGAGCAATTTCCCGCCCAAGTAACTCGCTACCCGCCCGTTGAACACGGGCGCCATCGCCTGCAAATCCTCAATACCGAATACCGTCTTTTTCATCCTTTATTTCAATGATTTGTATTTCATTATCAAAATTCCCACCATAATCCAGAATAACTCCCGGATACGGGTACACAAACTTACATAAATACCGAGGCCCGAGGGTATGGCCAAAATTTTCAGGGCGATAGCATATCCTCCTTCCCGGGTGCCCAATTGCATGGGCGAGAAAAACAGGATATTGGCAAACAACGAAGCGAATGCCACGATGATTACGCACTGAATATAGGTGACGGCATACCCTACCGGGTAAATCATAAAAAATACCTCCAGACATCCTACCAGCCGCGAAAGCGTTTCCATACAAAGGGAAAAAAAGAACGCCTGGCGCCGGTTATTATACAGGTGTGAAATTAAACCGTCCAGTTCTTCGATTTGTTCATGTTTTTCCGCCTGGATTTTCAATATTCTTTTTTTCAGAAAGGGGATGCGCTTCCCGATGCTTATCGCACGTTTAATCAATCCGGTTTTGTATACCCGGAACGACCAGATAATCAACAAAACCGAACCACCCAATACGCCCCATAACACAATAGCCACCGGCTTACTTACCGAAGGTACGGTAAGCACGAGCAACGGAACGGCCAACAACCACAAAATCAAATGCGAAACAAAATGCATCATAGCATACAGCAACACGGCCGAGGTAGCCTTTTTCGCCCCGAGCGCCGGCTTCAGCTCGAGAATACGGTAAGGCTCGCCGCCCAATATGCCTACGGGAGTGGTATAATTGATAGCATACCCGCTTATCACAAGTTTCAGCGTACGCCAGAAACTGATACGCCCCGCTTCCTCGCTTCCGTCGCGTATGATAGCATGGAACGACAGGGCGTTGATAAGGTACACGAATACCCATACGCCGATAATCGCTGCAAACCACCAACCTGTTTCCCGCAGATTCTGGTAAATGGCATCGAATCCGATAGAATGAATCATAATCAGGATTACAACGATTCCGACTACGAAAAAAATATTCTTTACTAAGTTAGATTTGTTTACTGACATCCGGTTTTCCGTTATCCTGCCAAAAGGGTTAGTCGATTTCTTTCACAAACGCGCTGCACATCTTTTCGTGCCGTTTTACTACATAAAGCAGGATTAAATTCAATACTACGATTTCGTAAACGAAATACAACCACACGTGCCCGATAAGCACTACGATAAACAACACGATGGTGCGTCCGTTAAAGGTAAGGAAATCAATATACCGCATCAACTGGCGGCTCTTTTTACGGAAAGCTATCCGGATATTCTCGGGAATATTGTCGTGGTATTTTTCTTTCAATACGGCCAACAACCGTTGCAACTGAGGAGTGGCTTTTTCCTGGTTATGGGTATACCGGGCATAACCGCAGGTAAAAAACTTCACGATGCCCGCTTTCATGTGCTCGCAACGCGCTTTTATCTGCGCCGACGATTCGAATTCTTTCCCTTTTTCTTTACTTACGAAAAACAGGTGAAGGGTTTTGTAGTAATCAGTCATGGCAGCCTGTGCCTGGTGCGAAAGGCCGGAAAGAACGGCAAGCGGGAAAAACAGGAACCACCAGGCCGGATACTCGTGTATCAGCCTTAAAGCAAAGGCCACGTAAATACAGAAAAACCATAAATCGCCGGCAAATCCGTCGAGGATACGTCCTATTTCGGATTTAATTCCGGTAAGACGCGCCAGTTGTCCGTCTACACAATCGAGGATATTGGCGCACACTAAAAATAAAATGCCGAACAAGGCGAATTTTATATTGTACGGAAAGTAGAACATAATACCGCCGCCCAATCCTACGAATATGGATAAAACAGTTACCATGTTCGGGGTAATACCCGTATTTTTTAATGCTTTAGCAATCAGGAAACCTAAGGGTCGGTAAAATATCCGGTCGATTTTGTTTTCCGTTTCTATCGACTTTAACGATGCTTCGTATTCAGCACTGAGCTCACTCATTTTCGGTTCATTTAGTTATCAATCAGTAAGGGTTATTTGTAAGAGTAGCCACCGTCGACTACGATAATCTCGCCGTTCAGATAGCTGTTTTCAATCAGCATTTTATATACACCGGCCAACTCTCCGGGTTCGCAAAAACGCTCGAGCGCTACCTTCCGCTCGATGTTTTTCCGGATTTCGACCGGTTTGTTTTTCTGCCATTCGGTATCTACAAAGCCGGGCGCTACGGCATTAACACGTATTTTACGGGATGCGAAAAATTTAACCAGATTCTTTACCAGCGCATGCACGGCCGCCTTCGTTACTCCGTAAGCCAATGATACCGAATGGGGTTGTATACCCATCAGCGAGCCGGTAAACACAACGCTTCCGCCTTCTTTCAAGCGGCTCTGGATACGTTGCAGAAAGAACACAGGGAAATGTACGTTAGCATAAAACACCTGTTCCCAATCCTCTTCGCAAATTTCGCCGAAAAGCGTGCGTGAAGTGATGCCTGCATTGAACACCACAGCTTCAAGGTTGCAATCGTTCGCTTCGAGAAAACGCGCCAACGCGTCTACCGTGGCAGATTGAGAAACATCGGCCTGCACGGTAAACACGGTAACAGGGTAACGGTGTTCGAGCTCTTCTTTTACGCTTGCTGCGCATTTCGTATCGGATACGAAGGTAAGTATCAGGTTATATCCGGATGCGGCCAGGCAGCCAGCCACCGCCCGCCCTATTCCTTTGGTGCCGCCGGTTATCAGTATACATTTATCCATCGTCATTTTACTATTCCGCTTCCGACTGCTTCACCACTGTTTTCGGCTTGCTTTTCTGCTGAACATGCAAGTTGGCTTCGTACGAATCGTGGATAGTTTTTTTCAGGTTGGAAGAAGAAACGCCGGTTCCGTAAGGGAAATAAAACACCTGTACCCCGAGGTCTTTCAGGTAATCGTATTTACCGAACCAGTCGTCGCCTACTACAAAGGCGTCGATATTCAGTTTCTTTACAATCTCTGTATGGTCCAGCGAATGCTGGGGGATAACGATGTCGGGGGTTTTCAACGCTTCGATAATCTGGAGGCGTTCGGTAAAGGGTATAATGGGAGTAGCCTTATATGAAGATACCAGTTCGTCGGTACTTACGCCTACAATCAGTATGTCGGCCAGGCTACGGGCATAATTAATCATCCGTAGATGATTGTAATGAAACATATCGAATGTTCCGGATGTGTACACTATTGTTTTATCTTTAAACATCGCACCTGTTTTTATCCGTTTACAAAATCAAAAAGCATTCTTCCTTTCCAAGAATGCTCTTCGGTAATGAATAAACCTGCTGCCGTGCCGCCGTAAAAGAAAGCGAACAGCAACGCCGGGTTTATTTCTTTAAAGGAGCACAAACTTACACATTCTTTTTAATTCGGTAAAGTTTTGCTTCAAAAAAGCAACTGTTCCGGTTGCGGGACTTCTTTTATAACGTTCCGACCGGCTCGTCTTCGCGGGTTAAATCCAACTTTTCATTATCGCCGCCTCTATCGAAATATTGCTTCCGCAACGGATTGGCATTGGCTTCTTTATACGCTTGCCGATTCCGGTAAATATCCAGCGCCAGATAGAGGGCTTGCCGAAACGATTCTTCCGAAGCCAGGTTTTTACCGGCTATATCGTAAGCCGTTCCGTGGGCGGGCGAAGTACGCACTACCGGTAAACCGGCCGTAAAATTAACGCCGTCGTCCATAGCCAGCGCTTTGAAGGGCGCCAACCCCTGGTCATGATACATAGCCAGGATACCATCGAACTTTTCATAATTCCCGGAACCGAAAAAGCCGTCGGCAGGATAAGGGCCGAACGCCAGCATTCCTTTTTTATTCATTTCTTCCATGACCGGCTTGATAACAGTTTCTTCTTCCACTCCTAACAAGCCGCCGTCACCGGCATGCGGATTGAGCGACAATACGGCGATGCGGGGCTTCACGATTCCGAAATCCTGTTTCAACGACTGATGGAAGATGCGCAATTTATGCATCACCAATTCGGGCGTCAGTACCGAGGCTACCTGGGAAACAGGGATATGACCGGTTACCAACGCCACCCGCATCGACTGGTTAAGCAGAATCATCAAGGCTTCGCCGCCTGTACCGAACTCTTTTTCCAGGTATTCGGTATGACCCGGAAAATGAAACGTATCGTTCTGGATATTATTCTTATTAATCGGGGCAGTAACCAAAACGTCGACTGCACGCCGCTTTACATCGGCTACGGCTTTTTCGAGCGCTTTATAAGCAGCCTCGCCGGCGACAGGCGTCGATTTCGATAATTCCACCTTCGTATCGTCGTCTACGCAATTGATAATGTTGATGCGGTTGGCACCCGCATCTTCCGCATTCGTTACAATACTCATGTTTACAGCCGGAAGCTCGAGCACTTTCCGGTGGTAAGCCGCTATTTTAGACGAACCGTATATAACGGGAGTACAAAGTTCCGCTATCCGGATATCGGAAAACGTTTTCAGTATAACCTCGTACCCCACCCCGTTAATATCGCCGTGGGTAATACCCACTTTAATCAATTGTTGTTCTTCCATGTATAGAATTTATTTTTCACTTATTCCTGATCGCCGGCCTGCTTGTCGTCGGGGAATTGCATCGTATACAAAGCTGCTTCCAATTGGCGCATATAATTCCGCTTATTGGTTTCGGGCGCATATACGAATCCTTCCGCCACGATTACCCGCTGGTTCTTTTCGTCGAGCATCGCATGGCTTACGAACGGACCGCCCATCTTATCGCCTTCCATTTTCCACAAGCCGCGCAATTCGCCCACGTATTTCCCGTTCACGTCGATTCCTTTATAATCGGTAATGAACCGTTTCTCGGTTGTCATATACGAATTGGGGGCGCCTCCCGGTACATTGGCTTTCATCACCGAATCGCGCATAGCAATCATATAGTCTTTGGTAAACGTATTCTTATCGGTATACGGGAAAGAATATACTATCATATCGCGCCGCCCGGTAGCTGCGTTGTTCGTCGTCCAGAAGAAATCGGTGGTGTCTTTCGACAGGTTCATACCTTCGGGTACGGCTATCTCGACGCCGAACATTTCTTGGATTTTATCTTGCGCCGCTTTGCTGTAATTTTTCTTGAGGTATGCCTGCGTACGCTTAATTTCCTCTTTTACAAACAAATCTACTATTTCGCCCGAATGTTGAGTAACGAATATGATAAAAGCCGTTTCGGTAGGAGCATTGATATTCAACACCAACTGGTTGCGCGCCCACTCGTCACGCACCGCATTCATGGAGGCTTTCGTAAACTGAGTGGAATCGATATTTACGACAATGATATTTCTCACTACCCGCAGGATACCGTCGAAATGGGCTTTATCGGTATGCGAAACGGTTAAGGCAGGCTCTTGCTGGGGCAGGCCAGGAACCGGTGTTTTCAATACGTCGTCTAATACGTCGCCGGCTTCTCCCTTCCAATAGGCATCGCTCATTACCACGATTACTTCGCCCGGCGCTCCGGTGGCTGATGCGCCCATCGATTTTCCGGTACATGCTCCTGTTGCAACCAACAACACAAACAAACTGGCTACTAAATAAATTGTTTTCATACGTACTTTATTATTTTTTAATTTAAAGGCCGTACAGAACTCGCATGCACATTTATTATTACTTACCCGACGATACATGCTCGTTTCATACCCGTTTAATATTTTTACAAAGATAGTGCAAACCGAAAACAGAAGCAAGCTAAGCTTGATTATGTTGAAGTGTAGCCTATCTTCTCTTTTCGAAGAAAAGTAGTGCAAACCGAAAACAGAAACAAGCTATGCTCGATTATGTCGAGGTACAGCCTATCTTCGCTTCTTTCAGAAACAAAGATAACTCTTTTCCGTCGAACCACCCATACTTTACCGGGTTTGCCGCTTCTTAGCCGTGGAAAGCATTCCGCAAGCCGCAAAAATATCTTCTCCGCGGGAAGCCCGGATAGTACAGGTTACCCCCTGGTTGTTCAATGCATCCCGGAAGGTTTCCATCACTTTTATATCGGAAGGTTGCAAACCGACGCCCGGAATGGCATGGAACCGGATCAGATTTACCCGGCAGGGAATTCCTTTCAATAAACAGGCGAGCTCTTTACTATGTTGAAGGCTATCGTTCAAATTATTAAACATTATGTACTCGAACGACACCCGGCGCTGATGCCGGAAATCATACTGCTTAATCATCTCGAGCACCGCTTTGGCGGGAAAGGCTTTTTCTACAGGCATCAGCGACAACCGTTCGGCCGGATACGGCGAATGCAGACTTACGGCCAGGTGGCATTCGCTTTCGTCGAGGAAACGTTTCAACCCCTTCAGCGGGCCTACGGTAGAAACCGTAATCCGGCGCGGACTCCAGGCGTATCCATAAGGAGCCGTAAGAATTTCGAGTACATCGAACAAGGCGTCGGCATTATCCAGCGGCTCGCCCATCCCCATAAACACGAGGTTGGTAAGGGTATCGGATTCGGGAAGCGAATGAATCTGGTTCAATATTTCATTCGAAGTAAGGTTGGCGGTAAATCCCTGCTTGCCAGTCATGCAAAAAAGACAATTCATTTTGCAGCCAACCTGCGACGATACACACAGGGTAGCCCGGTCGTCGGACGGAATGTATACCGACTCCACGAAACGCCCCTCTCCCGCCCCGTACAGGTATTTTACGGTACCATCGGCCGATTTGGCAGCGTCGGCCGGGGGATAGGCTCCTACTTCGTAATTTTCGGCCAGTACCGTCCGCTTGGCAACCGCTATATTGGTCATCTCTCCGATGGAAGTTACTTTCTTTTTATAAAGCCAGTCAGCCATTTGTTTGGCGGCATAAGCCGGCAAGCCCACTTCGGAAGCGACATTTTTCAATTGGTCCAAAGTGAGCCCGAGTAATCGTTTTTTCTGCGTTTTGTCCATTTTGTTTCTTTTTCCGGAACGTACCCTGAGAGCAAAGATATAAAAAGAGTCGATTCAAAGCCTATCTGCTAAAACAAAAACAGAAACACGGAAACATAGAACGCTCAACATCTTTCTGATAAGTTTTCTGTGTTTCCGTGCCTCTGTATATATATGCTTTCGTATTACGCTTAATACGACCTTTCGGTTACAATCTTCACAACAGCCCGAATGTTCGGGACCCGGCGATTAATAATAACGGATACGCGTGTCTTTTACATCGGCGTTATCCACCAGTTCCTGGATTACCTGGTAACTGTACCGGTAAGCATTCGCCGCTTCGAGCGATTTGATTTCGTCGGCTTCGTTATATTCGCGGGCATCTTTTTCCCGGTTGTATACTTCGAATACGTATACTCCGTTGTTTCCCTTCACCGGCTCGCTGAGCTTGTTCACTTCGGCAACAGCAATGTATCCGTTCAATTTAGGCTCGATACCGATACCGGTAATGCGGCGCGTATCGAAATTAACGAATTTAACCGTATCGACTTTGCTATTCGTCAACCCCGCATACTGGTCGAGCGAAACGGCCCCTTTCGAAGCGAGTGCCGAAGCAATCATATCGCCTTTCTTTTCGTTGCGGATTTCGGCTTCCAACTGCGGCTTTACAGCGTTTAACGAACGGTAGCCCTCTTTCAGCGTACCTTGTACAGCCGCTACGACAAACTTATCGTCGCATTCGAATATATCCGATAAAGCGCCTTTATCTTCCTTAAATGCCCAACGGATTACCTGACGGGAATTTTTGATATTACCCAGCGTTTGGTTATCGGCCGTAACCGTTACATTCGTCAGGATATTATAACCGGCCTCTTTCGCTCCGGATTCGATTTTTTCAGCCGTTCCGTTTTTCGTAAGAAACTGATTCAGTTCGTTGTAGATTTTGCTGTAGGTTTTCGAGCTCGGGCTTACCGACATATCGATATCGGCCACTTTATATTTGTTTACATTCGCTGTTTTGCCGGTTATTTTTACCAGGTGGGTACCGTAATTCGATTTTACTTCGACTACCTCGTTGAGGGGAGCGGAGAAAACGGCATCCCGGAAATCCGCACCTACGCCCCTAAGCGCGGTAGCTTCGGTAAACCAACCCAATTCGCCGCCGTTCTGAGCCGATCGGTCCATGGAATACTGTCCGGCCAACGCAGCGAAATCGGCCCCTTTTTTCAATTCGTTTTTCAGGCTATCGGCCAAAGCCGCAGTAGCAGCCGCGCTCGAGCCGGCCAACATGATATGGCTTACTTTCACCGAGTCGGGAGCCATTATTTTATCTACCAGCTTGAACATGCGATACTTATTATCGGCAAAAACCGGCCCGTGTACATCGCCTACCTGGGCGGTGGCGGCAAACTGTTTCAAATCGGGGTCGAAAGCGTTCAAGCTGAAATACACATCCATATAAGGCACTTCGGAATATTCGTTCACCAAATCGGCCACATTCGCCGACGATTTGAACTCGTCTTTTATTCCTTCGATTTCGTTACTTACGTTATCGTAGTCTTCCTGGCTGGGAACGATATCTACGGCAATGTATTTTATTACTTTCGCCTCTTTCTGCTTATAAAGCTCTTTCCGTTCGTTATACCGCTTTTCTACTTCGCTTTTCGAAACGCTCACGGTGGAATCGGGTACGGAAGCATACGATTGCATTACATACGCGATATCCGAATTGACGGCTGCCGATTCGAAAGCATCTTTCGCATCGATCGGATTAGCGACGATCGCTTTGCTCAGCAGGGTAGTATATTTCTGCTCCAGCCGTTGTTGTTTCATGCTCTTTTCCCAGAACAACCAGAAATTTTTTTCCTGTATCAAATCGGCCGGAGAAGCTTCGTTTACCCCTTCTATTCTTTTAAGGAAATCCAGTAAAGCCGTTTTATCGAAAGTGCCGGTTTCCGGGTTAACGAAAATCTGCATTTGCAACAATACGGGCGAAATGTTTTCGCCTTGTACCATATCGAACAATTCCTCGGGGGTAACGGTTAATCCCAGTTTACCGGTTTCTTCGGCCATAACGGTGTCGCGAACGATATTCTGGAACACGGATTCGCGTATCTGCGTCATATATTCTTCCGGAAGGCTGTTCTGCCCGCTCTGCATTTTATACATTTCGGCCATTTCATCCACCCGTTGATTATAATCGTGAATTTTAATCTCATTCCCGTCGATCTTACCGATTACCTCCTGTGATTGTCGGAAATAAGTCGAACCCGACCTTAAAAAGTCACCGATAATAAAAGCGAACAACGCGATACCCACTACAAGTATCAGCAGTCCCGCCTTGTTTCTGATTTTTTCCAGCGTAGCCATCTATCTTTACTATTTTTTAAGTTTATGTTTTACAGTATTGCAGTTTAAGGGCACGAAGATACAAACAATTAAGAATTAATACACGTTTTTCCCGTTTTTTTTACTTGGGTTCCTCTTTCATACGTACCAGCTCGATCTTGGTGGCCGTCATTTTCAATATCTTGAAAGAGAAGCGGCCGATTTCTACCGTTTCATTCAATTTCGGGAATTTTTCGAAGTAATACAGAATGAATCCGGCAATGGTAACATAGTTGTCGGATTCGGGCAATTCCAATCCGAATTTTTCGTTCAGGGTATCTATTTCCATTCGCCCCGACAAGATATATTCGTTGTCCGAAACCTTCCGGGCTACGTACGAACGGGTATCGTGCTCGTCTTCTATTTCCCCGAATATCTCTTCCACCAAATCCTCCAGCGTTACGATACCGGCCGTACCTCCGAATTCGTCCACCACTACCGCCATGCTTTTCTTATTTCCCATCAACACCTTCATCAGCCGGTTGGCTGCCATGGTTTCGGGCACGATAGGCACCGGCCTTACCACATCCGTCCAGTTACCGGGATGGGCGAACAATTCGGAAGAATGGATATACCCGACAATATCGTCGATATTTTCCTTGTAAACGATAATCTTGGACAAGCCGGTTTCGATGAATTTACTTTTCAGTTCGTCGAGGGTGGTATCCATATCGCAGGCCACGATTTCGGTACGGGGAACGATACAGTCGCGCAGGCGGACATTGGAAAAATCGAGCGCATTCTGGAATATCTTCACTTCTTTATCCATATTGGAGTTCTGGGGAGCGTCTTCGATGCTTTGCTGGATAAAATAGTCGAGGTCGACTTTGCCCAATGCACGGTCGGACGAATTTTTCAGGTTCTTGATACCGGCCAGTTTCAGCAGCACGAACGACAAAAGCGAAGAAAAAGTAGACAAGGGATACAGTACGATATAAATAACGAATAGAGGAAACGCAAACAACCTCAACGAAAAGTTGGGATTGATTTTAAAAATCATTTTCGGGATAAACTCGCCCGTTACCAGGATAAGCAGGGTGGAGATGACGGATTGTAACAGCACGATCAAGGCTTCGCTACTCACGAAGCGGGCGATATAAGGCTCCAACAGAATAGCCATCTGCAACCCGTATACTACCAACGCGATGTTGTTACCTACCAGCATGGTAGTTATAAACCGGCTCGGATTACGGTAAAAAATATCCAATATCCGCGACGAAAGGCTTTTATCGGTTTTATCGAGCTCGAAGCGTAATTTGTTGGACGAGACGAAAGCGATTTCCATTCTGGAAAAAAAAGCGGAAAACAAAAGGGAAATCAATATATAAACAAGCGTTTCCATTCTTTTCTAAGGCGTTGCGTTCGTTAACGAATCGGTAACAAGAAGTGCCGAATCGGGTAGCAAGGGCGGTACTCCCGAATCGACCGGCTGCACGATAGCCGTACTGTCGGAAGCACTTTCCGAAACGGGAAATATACCCGCCGATTTAAATATGCGGTATTGCGTCATATTCTGGTTCGACTCGAAACCGTATCCGGTAATCACTTTTTCTTCCTGTTCGATACGGATGTATTTATCCGAATAGACTTTTTCGGTTTTCTGGTTCCAGAACAACTCCGATGTTTCGAAATGTTCTCCCTTCAGGCTTTCCACATTCACGTTGCCAATCAGGTGCCAAAGCTCCTTTTTTGTGTAATAATAAGCCGTATCGGCTTCGATACTCGCCTCGGTACGGAACAAGGTATCGAATTTTTCCACATAAATACCTTCTGGAAAACTCCAGTACGGCTCCTTGGCCTTGTCGAATACCAGCCACAATTTGGCATTCAGCCGGTAACGCGTAAGGCCGGAGTCGGAAATAAGCGAAGCCACATCGGTGGCTTTCATCGTGAAGGTGGTTTCTGGGTCGAACGCCACTTCTACTACTTCGCGTTTCTCTTTTCCGCACGAAGTAACCGCCAATAAAAAGTGAAGCATAACAACTACTGCCATCGTAGTTGTTATGCCGTATTGTTTCGTTTTACCAGGAAAACGGTTCAGAACCATTGTTTACCGGATTCTTGTAGTTTCGCCTATCCACCCGCCGATAGTAATGGTTTTGCCTTTCTCAAGATCGGGGTGCATAAACACTTCTTCGGTAGAGGGGAAGTGGGCGCGGTAAGCCGAAATCATCTTATTCGCTTCGTCGGCTACGCTCGGATCTACTTGTTTCGCTTTTTCATACTTATCTACGGCTGCATAATACACCGTACGGGCCATCACCGGGTCGTTCGGATAAACGCTCTTTGCCGTAGCAGCGTACATATTCCCTATCAGGATATAAGGAGCACCGCTATTGGGGTTCAGCTCTATGGCTTTCAACGCAGACTGGCGAGCTTTGGAATAGCTGTTCTGTTCGGACTGTAACAGCGCAATCGTATAATAATAGTCGGACTTGGCAAGAGGATCGGTTTCGAGGTTGATAGCTTCCTCGAAATATTGGATAGCCTGGTTGTAGTCTTTTTTCTTTACGGCTTGCTTGGCGCAACCGATAGCCGACTCTACCGTAGGCTCTACCTTATGTACCGCTTCGGAAGCCTGGAAATAAGCTTCGATTTCCTGGCAACGTACCCGACGGAGCAATGCAATCGTTTCTTTCAGGAACTTGATGTCGCCCATATTTTCGGCCACCTTGGGACCGTACATATTCTGCAAAGTTTCGCAATCGGCGGCGCCACTTTGTGCGAAACCGTTATCGATAGCCGCTTTCAACGTAGTAACCTGCGCCAGCTCTTTTTCATTGTTGGCAGCCTGGGCTGCTTTCAACTGGGCATCGAAGATAGCCGATGCACGCAGGTAATCCTCGATATATTGCGGTTTGTAGTTCGGGTCTTTCATCAATTTCTGCATCGAGGAAAACATAAACAACGAAACAGCCAGCGGGTCGGTGTTGTTACCGTACTCGGTCAACGCTTCGTTCAACCAGCCGTATACCAGGTTCGGATCGATATTTTCGCCTTTCAGGCTGATATAATCCTGGGCCTTACGGGCCAAAATCCAGTCTTTCCCGTAACGTTTGTCATCGCCGAAGTACTTGATACGTTTGTCGTAAACTTCCATCAGCTTGTTAATCAGAGCTTCTTTTTTAGCCGGGTCTTTTTCGTTCTGGATTTCCCAGTTTACGATTTTTACCCCGTATAAATAAACGTCTTTGGTCGATGCGGGACATTCGTCGTAAACAATCTTCCAAAACTCGTAAGCGTCTTTAAAATTCCCGGCCTTTGCATACGGAATAAAAAGACTGATGTTCTGAATACAACGGATACTGTCTTCTCCGCTGCCGAACTTTGTACCATTATCCACTCCTTTTTGAGCGTACGCGCCGGAAGTAACTAAGGCACAACCGATAGCGAGTAATAATACTTTGACTTTCATCTTGATTCTCCTATTTAAGTTTTTATTTTTTGTTATTCGAGCTTCCATTTTCTGAACCAGCCTTCGTTGAAGGTATAATTCAGGGTAAACCGGAAATACTGTTCGTCGATCATCGTGCTCACTTCCGGTTTCACTTTTACGTATTCGAGCGAAATATTCAGCATCGAGGTATGGCCGAACAACTGGGGCAGCGGCAATCCGAAACCTACGCTTCCGCCGAATTCGTTATACCCCTTGTCGTTTATCTTCAGGTACGAGTTACTGTAATGCGCCCCTACCCGGTAATTGATTTTACCGAAATAGCTCTTTCCCATATATTTCGGGATAAACTCGGCCCCCGCTCCTATACGGAAACGGTTATCGAAATAGGTTTGTTTATCCACGAACGGGAAATCCACTTTTTTCCATTGCTCGTACAGGAAATCGGCGCCTACCGTCAATTTGTTGTCTTTTACATAAGTAAAACCCACTCCGTACGAATCGGGCAAGCCCATCGGCACGTTCTTCGTCGTATCGCCCGTAGAAGAAACCACGCTCGAGCCCTGGATATGCTGCTCGATATGGTAAACTTTATTCGACAACTGGTTCTTGGGCGAATACGTGGCGCCGACCGTAAACCGCTCGCGGGCCGAAAAAGGATGGGTATACTGGATACCGAAGTCCATTTTCACATCGCTCACCCGTATTTTCTGCCACGAGAAAATAACCGTCGGGTTGGATACGTCCGTATTATTGGTCAACGTCCGCTCGTACGTAATATTCCCGAACAAATAACTGAAGTTGGCTCCCACCGCCAACCTCCTTTTCAGGAAATTTACCGAAGCACCCGCATACAGTTGGGTAAGCCCCCCCGAACCGTTGTACAAACGGGTGGAAGTCAGTGTGGGATCGGCTGTTCCGTCGGGCAGGATATCCGGCTCTACCGAGCCGAAATCGTATCCTACATACGAAAACGGCAACAATCCCGCACTCATGGCCAGCCATTTCTTAATAGGAAACTGCAAGGCCACGTACTCTAAGTTGCCGTTGATATTTTTCTGTTTATTAAAACTGTCGTCGAACCAGGAAAGTTGCCCCGCCACCCCTAAATCGAAAAGAAAAGTAAGCGAGTCCATACTGCTGTACGATGCGGGGTTAAGCGTATTAATTTGCTTAGAAGAACGAAGTCCGTACCCTATTCCTCCCATGGCGCGCCCCGCACCGAACGACTTATCGGCTAATTCGCCATAACCATAACGTGTGTACGGGGAATTGGTATTGTTTTGGGCTACCAACGTTAATTGAGAAAGAATAAATAAGCTTATTATTGTTACCTTCTTAAATTTCAACATTATATTCTAAGATTCTGTTTAATCCTGTCAACACTAAATTAATATCTGCAAAGATGGAATTTTTTAGCCGTCTTTCAAAATAAAACGAATGGCCTCCCGTTAAAAAAACCAAAAGCCCGGGATATTTTTTACGCAGTGCGTCGATGTATCCGTCCATTTCGTATACGATTCCGTTTACCACGCCGGCCCGGATCGCTTCGGCGGTACTTTTCCCCATCAGAGGAATGTCCGGGGTTTCGGCTAATAACGGTAGTTTTTTGGTAAAAGCGTGAAGCGCTTTGAAACGGGTAGTCATCCCGGGCGAAATATTGCCGCCCAGAAAAGTACCGGTTTTATCTACCAACTCGTACGTGATAGCCGTTCCGGCATCGATAACTAACAAATCGCATCCGGGACGCAGGTAATGGGCGCCTACGATAGCGGCCAGCCGATCTTTCCCCAAGGTTTGCGGCGTTTGGTAGTCGATGGTTACCGGCACGGGCACCGTTTCATCCAACCATACAAACCGGGATAAGTTATCTTCCAGATAATTCACCAATTCCGGATCGATGTCTATCACCGACGATAAAATGCCCCGGGTAAAACCGTATTTCTCAAACAAAGAGGCTACTACCCCTGCATCGAACTGCTTATATACAAAGGAGGCTTCCAAACGGCCTTCCCGGAATATAGCTACTTTCG
This sequence comes from Parabacteroides sp., assembly GCA_020860905.1. Classification (GTDB taxonomy): domain Bacteria; phylum Bacteroidota; class Bacteroidia; order Bacteroidales; family Tannerellaceae; genus Parabacteroides_B. Next base: position 18,033 of record JAJBTJ010000222.1, read on the forward strand.
ACGATGCGTTTCCTTGATCTATAATCAGATTCACTTGTTCTGCTTATTTTATGGGGTGAAGACAGCGGCAATCCGATGCAGAAACCAGCCGTGGCCCGGTTATGCAGGAATGCAACCTACCTTCGTTTTAATTCTTTGAATCAAAGATAGTGCAAACCGAGAGCAGAAACAAGTTTACTTGGTTATGCCGAGGTGAAGCCTATCTTCGTTTTAAATCTCTAAATCAAAGATAGTGCAAACCGAAAGCAGAAACAAGTTTACTTGGATTATGCCGAGGCGCCGCCTATCTTCGCTTTCTTGGGAGCAAAGAAAAGCAAAATCGCTGAAATAACATACAGAAATGCGTCGCATATCGCGATTTTATTTTTCTTCTATAACAAAACCGGCCTATTATGCCGGTAACAAAACATGTTTTACAGCACAAAAAGTTAAATACATTTAAGAACACGCATTTTGTTGCTCCATAATTATGTTGAACAACATAAACCCGCTATATTTGCACTGTGTTTTTCATGGTATTAGAT
>JAJBTJ010000116.1 GCA_020860905.1 Parabacteroides sp.
CGAACGGATTCTCGTTCTTTTGTTCTGCTGTCTGAAATTAATTTTTGTCATGTACTGTAACACAAATATATAAAAAGTACGGGTATATAATCCGGAAGTTTTGAATAAAAACAGTTCTTTTTTTGCGATAAATAACCCTATGCTCTGTAAAATTATCTGATAAACCGGAAAAAACGAATCGGAATGCCCGGGGCGAATCCGGTTGCCCAGGGCGTTAAAACGTATGCGCACCCGTAGCGGATGTATTTGAATTTATATTAATCGCCCGTTCTTTTGTGCAACAATGTAAATTGATTTCCTGTTACTTATGTAGTTATTAATTTAAAACCGAATTGTTGTGAAAGGCTTATTTTTAGGATTAGCGGCTGGTATTGCAGCCGGATACGTTGTTCGCAAAATGGCGGACGAAGGAAAATTCGATCAAGTATGCGACGAAGCGCATGAATTTGCCGGCAAGGCGAAAGAAAAAATCAAAAACGCAGTGGATACGGGCAAAAACAAAGCCGAGTATCTGGCCGACGAAGCAAAGGGTATGGTAAATAAAGGGAAAGAACATATAGATATGGCTGCTCACAATGCGAGCAACAATACCTATTGATCCTTTTATCAGGTAAAAACGGAAATACCGGAAACAGGCAGGGGCATGAAGGCGATGTTGCGTAAAAAGCTGGCGTACCTACCATGTATGTCCTCTTTTTCTTGTTGATTTTCAGCACCTGCTTTCCGGTATTTCCTGCTTATTTAAGTGACTATGTGCAAGTCTGCACCGACCTTGTGTGTAATAAGGTAAGTGGAAAACATGCTCGTAGTCACTTTCTTTGTTTGCGGCGCTTATAGCTTTTCCGTTTCTTCCAGCAACCGCTCTTTCATCGAGTTCGCGCCCATGAATCCGACGTGGAAATACACTTGTTTCCCGTTCTTGTCGATAATCATATAAGACGGTATCGTTTCTACCTGGAAGCGGTCGCAAATAAAATTCCACTGGGCTTGGGTGAGGCGGTAGTGTTCGCCGTGAATATCCGGAATCATATTTTTCCAGGCTCCTAAGGGCGACGATTCGCCGGTAAGGTACAAATAAACGATGTTTTTGCCGGCCAACGCCGTTTTTACCGGTTCGGCCAGTTGCATGGCTTTGCGGCAAGGTGCGCAACAGGTAGCCCAGAAATCCACGAAAATCACTTTCCCTTTGTATTTCGAAAAAATGGCGTCGGCTAATTCTTCGTTCGGAACCCCGGGCGTTTCGTTTAGTATGTAGCCCGTTTTTTTCTTGTTTTCCTCTATCTTCTTAATCACTTCGTCGTTCATCTCTAAAAGAACCGTTTTGTACTCGGGCGCGAACGTATCCAGCCGGGCCAGGGCGGTTTCGTTTAACGGTTCGAGGTCGTTTAGCGTGCGCGCTATTTGCTGGACATCGCACAACTCGGAGAACAAGCCGCGGTGGGTAGGGAGTAGTGTGGTCAGGGTTTGTTTTTCCGCTGTTTTTTCCGCATACTCTTGGAATAATTCGTCGTAGCGCCTGCGGATGGCCATCATACCCTCTAATTTCTCCGGTTTTTTCCCTGCCTGGCTGTTTGCTATGTATTCTTTTAGCAACGCCACTTCCTCCGCCTCCAGTTTGCCCGAGCCGATGAGGTATTCGAATAGGCCGTACGGATTTTCTATTTCGACCGTCGCCGAAGTATGGGCCAGTATTTGCGGCAGGTCGCTGTAGCCTTCGCAAAGCAGCATAAGCGGATGGTCGAGGTCGAGCTCGCGGATAAAGTCGTAATAGCCGGCGGGCATTTTTCCTAATTCGAATCCCAGGGGCGGTAACCGGCGGTCGATGTTGTTCGCTCTTTTATAGGCGTCTCCTAATTCGTATTTCGCTTCGGTGAGTTTCATCAGGTAGGCTATGCCGGCCGATAAACGGCAGATTTGCCGGTACGAGTCGTTGTAACCGGCAGCCCGGTCGATGTGGTCGGTTATTTTCCGGTACCGGCCGTGCCAGTAGTCTTTGTATTGTTGCAGGTTCATTCCGGTAATCGTATCGAGTTGCCGCTCCCATTCTTCGCGTGTGGCGGGATAAAACGAAACCTGGAACGGATGGTTTATCAAGTCGGTATTCAATGCGGCATAGGCTCCTTTTACATAGGCTTTCGGGCCATAGGGTTTTTCATTTTCTTTCAGCCGGGAAGCTGCGCGCGCGGTTTCCCGCAAGTCGATAAGCAATTGCGTTTCCCGGTCGGGGGCTACTACTATATGCCCCGTAAAGAACGGCGACGTGAAAAACAACTTTACCGGAGCAACGGCCGGTATTTCTACCCGGAACGAGCCGTCGTCGCCGATGGCGCACTTAACCGATTTGTCTTCGTTTGTTAAAATGTTCTGATACTGTATGGTGCCGTTCAGTTGCATGGACGGTTGGTATCCGAGCAGTTTCCCGGACAATACGGCTGTTCCTTTTTCGATGCGGGGCGTTTTTTCCGCTTCGCTTTCAACGGACGGCTGCGTCCACGACTTGTCGATGGCGACAGGTGCCGGACGGCCGTCGAGCCGGATGTCCCATATCTTGAAGCAATCTTCGCAATCGCTTTCGATAAAGTCGATGGTTTTCGTATCCTTGGGCAGCGGCGGGAAAACCAGCCGGAACGACGCTTCTCCCGAGTCGGGCATCCAGAACTCTTTACTCAGCTCGATGCCGTCGCCGGAGCGGATGGGAATGCGTGTATCGCCGGCCTTCAGGTAGGTGTCTTTGTCGATGCGTATCCAGTTGCGGGGCATGTAAAATGCGTCGATATAAAATACGGTAGCCGTATCGGAAAGTACGATTTTGTCGATTTCGATCGTGGCGGAACTCCGGGCGGTAAAAGGTGGCCGGTTTACTGTTTTTTCACGGGCGCCGGCGGTTTGTACCAGGACAAGAAGCAGGACGATGCCTGCTGTTACGAAGTGTTTCATGGAATCGGACGGTTTAAATTTATTGTCCGAAAGGTACGTTTTATTTCCGGATAAACCGGCGGAAGTTATTTTTCTTTTTGTTCGTTTATTTTTTCCCGGTTTTATTTTTCTCTACGTATCCGTGTTATGGGGTTTATTTTCTTTGTTGTCTTTTCAAAGTACATAACAAAAAATTCTTTTTTACTAAACAACAGTGTAAACTGCGGGCAGAAGCAAAGTTTTGCTTTGATTATGCCGAGGTGCAGCCTGTTTTCTCTTTTTAAGAGAAAAAACAATCTTCGCTCGCCGCGAAGGCGTCTGCCGACGGCG
>JAJBTJ010000303.1 GCA_020860905.1 Parabacteroides sp.
CTTATACCACTACTTTTTACTTCTTATCGTTGAGTTGACTTACCAGCAAAAACGGAATCTCGAAACGCGCAAAAACAAGTATTTCCCTACCTTCGACGAACTGCATCCCAATATGCGCCTGGCCGACAACCGGTTCGCAGCGCAAATCGAGAAGAACGAGCAATTACGGAAATATGCGGTAGAGCAGGGCATTTCCTGGAGTAACGACCTGGATTTCGTAAAATCCGTTCTCGATACCGTCCTTGAGTCGGAATTGTATGCCGAATACCTGAAAAATCCTGACGACTCGTACGAAACGGATAAGGAGTTCTGGAAAACAGCCTTCAAAACGCTGATTTGCAATAATCCCGACGTCGACGAATACCTCGAAGACAAAAGCATCTATTGGAACGACGACGTGGCCATCGTGGAAACGTTCGTGCTGAAAACGCTGAAGAAGCTCGAGGCCGACAGCGCTCCCGATACACCTTTGCTCCCGATGTTCAAGGATGCGGAAGATAAACAGTTCGCCGTGCAGTTACTGCGGCAAACCTTGCTGAAAGGCACCGATTACCGGGCCCGCATCGAAAAGCACCTCAAAAACTGGGAAGCCGAGCGGGTGGCGAATATCGACCTGCTGATTATGCAAACGGCCCTCGCCGAAATCCTTACTTTCCCCACCATCCCGGTAAGCGTAACGCTGAACGAATTTATCGACATCTCCAAATATTACAGCACACCCAAAAGCGCTACCTTTATTAACGGAATACTCGACTCCGTAATAAAAGAACTAAAACGTGAGAAGCTGTTACTCAAAGATTAATAATATTCATTACATTTGCATGTATTGGATTAATTAGGTATTAACGATTAAACTTTAAATTATGAATGTATTAGGCATTTTATTGCAAGCTGCCGGAGCCGCTTCTTCCCAGTGGTCGGGTATTTTGATGATGGTCGTTATCGTGGCTATCTTTTACTTCTTTATTATCCGTCCGCAGCAGAAACGTCAAAAAGCCATCCAGAAGGCCCGCGAAGCTATGCAGGTTGGCGATAAAGTGGTGACTGCCGGGGGAATTTACGGTAAAATAAAGGAAATCAGCGACACGTACATGTTGGTGAAAATTGCCGACGGGGTACGGATACGGGTAGATAAAACGTCGGTTTTCGCCTCGACTGAAGACGCTCAACAAAAATAACGAAAAACGAAATGACACGGCTTGAAGAAATGACCCGAACATTCAAGTCAGTACCGGAAAAGATTAAAGCTTTTTTGCGTCGCCAACGATGGAAACAGGCTTTAATCTTTTTCTTTTTCGTACTCCTTTCGCTCGGGTTCTGGATGCTCCAAAGCCTTCAGCAGGATTATGAAATAGAACTTTCCATCCCGGTAAGATATAAGAATGTTCCTCCCGAAATCGCTTTCACGCCTGTTCCTCCCAAGGAAATCAAGGTAAAAGTGAAAGACAAGGGTAGCGTGCTGCTTAATTACACTTTCGGGCGGCAGTTTATCCCCATCGAGGTCGACCTCCACAATACGCTTCCCGAGGGGGGCGAGTACAAAGTGGGGGTGAAAGAAATCCAAAGCGATATTTTAAAGCAGTTGCTTTCGTCGACAGTGCTGGAAAGCCTGGAGCCGTCGAGCCTCGTTTTAACGTATGCACAGCGGCGGAAAAAGGAAGTGCCGGTGGTATTTTACGGGGAGATAAAGCCGAAGGCGGGTTTCTTCCTGTCCGACTCGGTGCGCCTCGAGCCGGCTAAGGTGGAGGTGTATGCGAGTACGGCCGTACTGGATACGCTTCGTTACGTACGCACGGAGTGGTTCGAGGCGGGCGAAGTGAAACGGCCGCTTTCGCACTTGGTTAATTTGCAGTTGCCGGAAGGTGCGGCTGTGTCGCCGGATGTGGTGATGTTGTATGCCAATGTGGAAGAGTATACCGAGAAATCGCTCGAAATTCCCGTAACCTGCCCGGATTTGCCTGCGCACCTGACGCTGCGTACGTTTCCGCCCCAGGTAAAAGTAACTTGCAATGTGCCGCTTTCGCGGTTTAAGCAACTGGAAGCCGACGACTTGGCTATCGACCTCCGGTTTGCCGACCTCGAGCAGGATACCACGGGTTATGTGCCGGTATCGATTACGAAAAAGCCCGATTGGGTGAAGCATATCTTGCTTACGCCCGACCGGGTGGAGTTTATCCTGGAGCAAAACAATCAGGTTCCGTGATTAAAATCGGTATAACGGGCGGTATCGGCAGCGGCAAGTCCGTGGTAGCGGCGCTTTTTCGCCTGTTAGGGGTGCCGGTGTATATCGCCGACACGGAGAGTAAACGGCTGGTCGGGGAGCATCCCGTTATCCGGGAACGGTTGCTGGCTTTGTTGGGGCCGGAAACGTATACCTGCGAAGGGTTGAATCGGGCCTATATGGCGTCGCGTATCTTTGCCGACCCGGCTTTGTTAACTGCGGTAAACGGGATTATCCATCCGGTGGTGAACCGGCATTTCCTGGATTGGGCCGCAGGGCAGACTGCGCCTCTCGTCGCCTTGGAGTCGGCCATTCTGTTCGAGTCGGGCTTCGACTCGGTGGTGGATGTTAGCTTGATGGTGTACGCTCCGGAGGAGATTCGTATCCGGCGGGCTATGGCACGCGAAGGGGTTTCGCGCGAGCGGGTGCTCGAAAGGCTCCGTAACCAGCTCGACGACGAGGTGAAAAAGGAGCGGGCGGATTATGTGGTGTATAACGATGATTGCCGGGCTTTGTTGCCGCAGGTAACGGAGTTTTTGCGTTTGGTATCTGCGGGGGCCGGAACGCTGGTATGATTCGGTGTATATCTTGTTATTTCTGTTACGGCGAGGATGCTTTCTCGCTCGCCGCGGGGGCGTCTGCCGACGGCGCCTACCGGCGGTCATCCTTTTTTCTGTCAAGAGAAAAAAGGATGCAAAAAAGGTCAAGGGCTAACGCTCACTCACTAAAAATGGCACTCCACTCACTGAAGGCCCCGAACTCGCTTCGCTCAAACAGCGTGGCCTTCCGGGCGTTCGTTCCGTACCATTTTCTTAACGCTCGCTCGCTCATATCTTTGTATCCGTATAAAAAT
>JAJBTJ010000021.1:0-16030 GCA_020860905.1 Parabacteroides sp.
CTTTCAATACATATTTTCCGGGTGGGATATTCGTGAACAACGCTTCGTTCGAACGGATATCCATCCACACGTCGCTGAAGTTTTCGAGCTTGTACGAATACCTGCCGTTTTCGCCGTTTATAAAGTCCATCGCTACGAAAGAAACGGCGAAAAAGTTCTGATTGTGATTCAACAGGATGGTCTGGGCTCCGCTTTTCCGCTCTTCGAAGTCGGAAACGGCATATTCCTTATTGAATATTCTCAACTTAGTGAATAAGATGGCGGGCGTAAACGGTTTCTTTTCGGTTCCGTTTTCGTTTTTTATCCACACCACCCCGTCTATTCCGCCGAAAAAATACCGGTTTGCCGTGCTGTCCTGGAAATAAGCATTGTCGCTGAACTCCGTAATCTCCAGCCCGGTTTTATGGTTGAAGTTCCGGAACGTATTTTTATGCGGGTCGAACAAGATAAGGCCGGTATTGCTGCTTAGCCATAAATGCCCCTGCCTGTCTCCGGCAATGCCGTGTATGGTGTTGTTGGGCAGTCCGTCGTTCTCGTTAAAGTTTTCGAAAGTATACTCTCCGCCGGGTGAAAAGTTCAATTTGATAAGGCCGTAGCTGGTACCCAGCCAGGTGGTTTTATTCCGGTCGCAGTATACGCAAAGTACGTCGCTCATCGGGGCGATGCCTTCTTTGTCGAATGACAGGAAATGAGATTCTTCCGTATGTGTATTGAACCGGATTACGCCGTTTCCGCGGATACCTACCCAGATAATGGAATCGTTTTCCGGATAGATGGCGTAAATCTGGTTGTATTGCTGCTTATGCGGTACCTTGAAGTGGAACGGACGGATACTTCCCGCTTTCAAATCCTGGCCGTCCGGTTGTACGCGTATTTTCAACAGGGTATTCCCGGCGCCCAACCATACCGACGAATCGTCGGTTTTGCTTATCGCATGCACATGCGACACCGGCGTTTCTGCCGGACCCGTCAGCGTGTGGATACGATGGTCGGCGTATGAATAATAGTTCAGCCCCGGGCCGTCGGAACCTATCCACAATACCGGATACGCCTTGCTTGGCGTCAGGGCGAACACGGCGTTGTTGGTCAATCCGTCGCGTACCGTGAAATGGGAGGTATTCGTTGCCGGATACTCGCGGGCCGTATCGTACTCTTTTATCCGGATTATCCCGTTATCCTTCGTTCCTATCCATAACGTGTTGAACCGGTCGGCATACACGGCGCGTACCGGCCGCTTTTTCCGGACAGGCAATTGCCGCAGCGGTAAATTGGTAAAGGTGTATTTATCTTTTGTCCATGCATATACCCCCTGGCCGTCCGTTCCGATCCACACGATGTCCTGGCGTTCGTCTTTCAATAACGAAAATACGCCGCAGTCGATGTCGAACTTTTCCGGCTCGTAGGCTCGTTCCGCTATCAGCCGGACGAGCCCGTTCGTTTTAAAGCCGATAAGTACGTCGCGGTTATCGAAGATAATCGAGCCGATTTCACCGTGTTCGCGGATTAGCTGTTTCAGGTTTTTAATAAAGTGTAATCCGCCCGTGTTTTTGTGGTAGAGGTTACCTTCCGTATCTACGAATATAATTTCGCCTTTATCGTAGAATACATAGGTTATGGCATACGGATGTGCGAAATCCGGATGGTGCACTACCTGCAGGGCATCCGGGTTTTTACCGGAAAGCGTGTACTTTTCCAGTTTCCCCCGGTGGTTAATCCAGATGGTGTCGTGCGGGTCGACGATAAAACCCGATACGTTGTCGTAGGCTGTTTCCTGATAAATCGGGAAATGAACGAATGTATGCCTGGCTTTCACGTAAAACGATAGGGTGTTCGGCCTGCTGAATACGTACAAACCGGCATTCCTGTCTTTGGCTATATAGGATTTTTCGCCGAAACCGGGGTAGTATTCCTCAATACTGTTGTTCCGTTGCGACAGTTTGTTCAATCCCCCTTTGGTGTTTACCCAGAGATAGCCGCTGTCTGTTTCGATAACATCCCGGATAACGTTGCTCGACAGGCTGTTCCGGTTGTTGATGTCGGGTTTGTATACGTAAATATCCCGGCTGTCGTACAGGTTCAGGCCGTCGTAAGTGCCTACCCACAGGAAACGTTCGCCGTCCTGGTACAAACACGTAACGGAGCTGTTCGACAATCCGTCGCGGTTACTTAGCTGCCGGAGGTTATGGGCGCCTGCCTGCCTGGCCGGATAAAGGAAGCATAATAAAAATATGAAGTATACGGTTTTCATGGCTGCCGGGTCGGTATAGGGTCTGTATTCGGTGAACAAAGATACTATTCCGGCCGCAATTACAAAGAGTTTAATTCACTCGATGTTTTTATTTTATCCGGGAAATATCTCTGGAACACAAACTTTTATCGCGATGATTACATCTTCCGGACCATTTCGTCGCCGGAAAGGGGGTGTATTCGTTTCCGCCATACATGTATGTTTTGCGTTCCCTGCGGATTTGGATATATTAATGGCGGAATCCGGCATAGCGCTGATACGGCATCCTTTCTAAATTCGTAACGGAAAACCAGAGGGGGCCGGCGGTTCGAAGGCGGTTTCTACGTACGGACCCGGTTCAGGCACCCCTTTTGTTAAACCCGAATCTATTAAATGTATTACAACATGGAAAACAGCTTTATGATGACAAACAGGAACAAACGAGACGCAGGGAAAAAACGATTTTATATCGTCCTGCTGTGGATGTGTTTCTCTTTATTTTCTGTTTACAGACAGGATAAAAAAGAGGTGAACGGAGTGGTTACCGACGAAAATAACGAACCGTTAATCGGGGTGAGCGTATACCAGGCGGGTACTTCCAACGGTACGGTAACCGATATGGACGGAAAATTCGCCCTTACCGTACCGGCCAACTCGGTTTTGCGGTTCAGTTATGTAGGGTATACTACCGTGGAACGGAAAGTGGGTGCGCAAACGGTAATCCATGTGCTTTTATCCGAGTCGGCTTCCGAGCTCGACGAAGTGGTGGTAGTTGGGTACGGAACGGTAAAAAAACGCGATTTAACCGGTGCCGTGGCTTCTGTGAGTTCGGAAAAAATACTGCAAAGCCCGGCGTTGTCTGCTACCGAGGCCATCCAGGGAAAAGTACCCGGCGTATTGATATCGAGTTCTGATTGGACACCGGGTTCTACCCCTTCCATCCTGATTCGCGGAGCCCGTTCCATCAAAGCGGACAACGATCCGCTGTATGTGGTCGACGGCATTCCGGTTTCGACTGCGCCCGATTTAATAGCTCCGGGCGATATCGAATCCATCGAAGTGCTGAAAGACGCTTCGGCTACCGCTATTTACGGCTCGCGGGGGGCGAACGGGGTAATTATTATCTCTACTAAAAAGGGGAAAAAAGGGAAAGTCCGGGTGGATTATAACGGGTATTACGGTATTCAAACCATCCAGAATAAACAGGAACTGATGGACGGCGCCGGCTATGCCGACTATGTGCGCGAGTCGTACCGGGCTGCCGGGCAATACGATTCGGCAACACCCGATAGGGAACTGGATAAAACGCTTCCGTCTTTTACCGGCGACGATTATACCTGGCAGTCGGTAGCGATGGCTTACGATGCGAACGGGAACTACGACCCCTCGAAAGTACGCTCCGGCGCCTTGTGGTGGAAAGAAGTGGAACGTACCGGCATGGTTACCGACCATCAATTGAATATCCGAGGTGGAAGCGACAAATTGCAGTTTGCGTTCAGCACTACTTATTTCCGGAACGAAGGGATTTACAAAAAACAGGATTATTCACGGTATACGGTGAAGCTGAGCCTCGATGCGGAAGTAACCGGCTGGTTGAAGGTAGGCGGACAGTCTCATTTCAGCCATTCGTTGCAAAACCGGGGTTCGAAATTCCAGGATAGCTGGCGCGTCAACCCGCTCGGCCGGTTGTATAACGACGACGGTACGCCTACGCTGATGACGTCGGGCGGCGATTCGCAGTGGTGGAACCCGCTCCAGTACCTCGAATCCGATGCCGTGGTGAATCCGTTGAAGGTAAACCGCTTTTTAGGTAGTTATTACGGAGAAATCAAGCTTCCGCTCGACGGGCTTAAATTCCGCTCCAATATCGGTATCGACTTCCATTCGCGCCAGGATTACTCCTTTTTATCTTCGAATGCCCGGCAGGGAAATCCCAACCAGGCGAAAAACGCTACCCAGCAAACGTATGCCTTCACGGTCGAGAACTTGTTGTTTTACGACAAACAGGTAGGAAAACATACTTTCGGCGTTACGTTGTTACAGTCGGTTCAACGGAACCGGACGGAGAGCCTGAACGCTACGGTGCAGAACTTGCCTTCCGACGAGTTGCTTTTCAACGACATCGCTTCTGCGCTCGACATTACCGAATACGACAGCAATAACCAGGTATGGAGCCTGGCTTCTTTTATGGGACGTTTGAATTACAATTACAAAAGCCGGTATTACGCTACCGTATCTATGCGTTACGACGGTTCGTCGCGCCTGGCCGACGGACACAAATGGGTATCGTTCCCTGCTTTTGCGTTGGCCTGGCGAATGAACGAAGAATCGTTCCTGAAACATTTCGACCGACTCGATAACCTGAAATTGCGTTTCGGCTACGGGGTAACCGCCAATACGTCGATTAATCCTTATCAAACGAAGGGGGTGCTGTCGAAGATGTACTATAATTATGGTGAAAATGCGGTAATCGGGTATGCCTCGTCTGCGTTGCCCGATAAAACGCTTACCTGGGAAACCACCGGGCAGTGGAATGCCGGTATCGACTTCAGTTTCTTCCGCGGACGCCTGAGCGGGGCGGTCGACGCTTACCTGCAAAATACGCACGATTTGTTACTCGACCGGCAATTGCCTGTGGTATCGGGGTACAGCAGCGTGCTTACCAATATCGGTAAAACCCGGAACAAGGGAATCGAGTTCAGCGTGTCGAGCGTGAATATACAGAACAAGGATTTTACCTGGTCTACCGATTTTATGTATTCTACCAATAAGGAGGAAATCGTAGAATTGTATAACGGAAAGGTCGACGATATCGGAAACAGTTGGTTTATCGGCGAAGCGCTCGGCGTATATTACGATTATAAGAAAACCGGTATCTGGCAGGATACGCCGGATGACCGGGCGGAAATGGAAAAGTTCAATGCGAACGGCCATAAGTTCGAACCGGGGATGATTAAACTGCTCGACCGGAACGGCGATTATAAGATAACGGCCGACGACGACCGCCTGATTTTAGGACAGGAACGGCCGAAACATATCTTTAATCTCAGCAATACGTTCGTTTACAAAGGGTTCGATTTGAACGTAATTTTGTACGGAACGTTGGGCGGCATGTTGCGGAACGCTACGCGGGTCAACCACCAGGCATACCGTAACAACAGCGTGAAGTTCGACTACTGGACGCCGGAAAATCCTACCGACGCTTATCCGCGTCCCAACCGGTTGTACGACAATGTCGATTATGAAACCGCATTGTATTACGAAAAGTCGGATTTCCTGCGTGTTAAAACGCTTACGCTGGGCTATACGTTACCTAAGAAGTGGGTAACCCGGGCTACCCTGTCTAATTGCCGGTTGTACGTTACCGCACAGAATCCTTTCGTATTTACCCATTTTTCGGGGGTCGACCCTGAAGGCGCCACTACCACTTCGTCGGGTTCTTCCCGGTCGTATCCGTCGCCAAGCGTAAGCAGTTGGATTGTGGGTGTGAATGTGTCTTTTTAACCTGATAAAACGAGAATAAGATGAAAACGATAGAATATAGAAAAAGTGTCCGGACGATAGGTGTGGCTCTATGTGCTTTCACGCTCTGGCTGAATACCGGATGTAACGATTTCCTGGAAGAAAAAGAGGTTCCCCGCATCACGAGCGAATTTTATAAAACCAAGCAGGGAGTGGATTCGGCTGTCGACGCGACGTACAGTTACATGCGCTTCGGCGTGGGAGGCGAGTTTTCGAATGTGTTTACCGAGCTGGGTACCGATTTGATAACGGGAGCCGAGGGGGCGTTGAGTTATCCGTACAATTTATATAGCGCTACGCTGTCGCCTACCGAATCGAAGTTGTACAGCCTGTGGGAAAACCATTATAAAGCCATCGGCGTAACCAATTTAGTGCTGGCTTCGTTGCCCGAAGCCGACCTCACAGAAAAAGAGAAGGAAGAGTATGGCGCCGAAATGAGTTTCTTCCGGGCTTATTTTTATTTCGACCTAGTTCAGCAGTTCGGTAAAATACCGTTGGTTACCGAGGCGGCGGAAGAGCCTCGCACCGATTTCAAACGGGCTGCCGTAGCCGATATTTACCGCCTTATTATTTCCGACCTGAGAGTGGCGGAGGAACAGTTGCGTGAAGCGGCTACAGGTGCCGACTTGGGAAAAGCCACCAAATACGCGGCCGCCCATCTGTTGGCGAAAGTGTATCTTACGCGGGGTAGCGCCGTAACCGACCAGCGCGGACAGCAGCCGGCAGATATGGATAGCGCTTATTATTATGCCAAAAAGGTAATCGACAGTCCGAACTATGCGTTAGTGAAAGATTTCTCGGAGTTGTGGGACGTTCATAATATGGGTAACAGCGAAGTGATTTTTGCCGTTCAGTTTACTTTGGATAAGATTTACAACGGCAACGGTAATAAATCGCATTTGTACTGGGGTTCGTGGTACGAAGACCAGCCGGGCATGAAACGCGATATCGAAAACGGACGTCCTTATCGTTTCCACCGGCCTACGAATAAAACCATGTTCGAACTGTTCGACCGTAAAAACGATTCGCGTTTCTACAAGAGTTTTAAGTGGGCGTATTATTGCAACAAGGCGGTAACCGGCCTGGCCATCGGCGACACGGCTATTTATTACAGCTTGAATGCTCCGCGGGGTACGCATACGTACAAGTATTTCCAGTGGAACCAGGTCGACCCGTCTAAAAACAACCGGTATTATCCTTCGCTGGTAAAGTACGACGACCCGTTGCGCGAGACGGCGAACGAACAGAACGGCGTACGCGAATGGGTGCGGATGCGTTTGGGCGAAACTTACCTGATTGCCGCCGAAGCCGCCGGGCGTAAGGGCGATTATAACGAAGCGGCCGATTTGATTAACGAACTGCGTAAGCGGGCTGCCTGGAAAGACGGTGAAACGAAAATGCCGCAATACTGGGTAGAAGAGGGCGGCGAGCCGGGGGATACCCGTTCTACCTATGAGAATATAAAAGTGAGCGCAGGCGATTTAAGCGCCGGTTTCGTGGATTTCATACTCGACGAGCGGGGGCGTGAATTGTTAGGCGAATATATGCGTTGGGAAGATTTGGTGCGTTGTGAAAAGTTGGTGGAATACGTGAAGAAGTGGAATCCGGACGCAGCGACCAATATCCGGGATTACCATGCATTACGGCCGATACCCCAGAAACATATCGACCGCCTGAATCTGCGCGGCTCCGACGATGAAGAACAGAATCCGGGTTATTTTTAACACTTATGGAATAAAGATTATGAACAAACACATAGTATGTTGCCTGCTTGTTTTTATGTTGGGTCAGCCGTGGCTGTCGCCGGCCGACGCAACCGGGGAAGTACCCGTTACCGTAACAGTACTTCCCGACCAACCGATGCATGCTGTTCCTTCTGGTTTCCCCGGCTTCAGTTACGAAGTAACACAACTCATGGATTCGTCCCGTTACCTCCATCCGGAAAACCGCGTCTTGATCCGGATGTTGAAAAATCTGGGGCCCGGCCTGCTGAGGGTAGGAGGTAACAGCAGCGATAAAACCGGTTGGACGGGGGCTCCCCGTACCCGGTTTACCGGGAAAGATTCGCTTACCACCACCGATATCGACCGTTTTTCGGAGTTTGTACAACTCACCGGGTGGAAAGTGTTGTTCGGGCTGAACCTGGGAACTTGTAATCCTGAGGTAAACGCGGATGAAGCCGTATACGTGGCGAAACGGTTAAAAAATTCCTTGTATGCGTTCCAGATAGGAAACGAACCGGATTTATATTACAAACATCTACGTCCGGCGGATTATGAAATCCGGGAATACGAAGCCGAATGGCTGTCGAATTACCGGATGGTAAAGAGCTGCTTACCGGACGTTCCTTTTGCGGGGCCTGCCGCTGCCGGCGATATCCGGTGGTTCGCATCCTTTACCTGAAACCATCCGGATAAAATCGGGCTCCTTACCGGACATTACTATAATTCGCCCGGACAGAATGCCGCCGTAACCTGCAAAACCATGCTGACACCCGATATCCGGTTGAGCGTTTACCTGCAAACCCTGCATATGCTGAGTAGTAAACAAGGTTTGCCGTACCGGATGGCAGAATGCAACAGCGTTTCCCGGGGCGGAAAAACAGGTGTGAGCAATGTGTTCGCTTCGGCTTTATGGGGGCTCGATTATATGTGGATGGTAGCGCAATACCACGGTCAGGGAGTAAACTTTCACGGCGGTAGCGTAAGTAAATACGCCCCGATTGCAACGGATGAAAACGGTGCGCCGGAAGGCCGCCCCTTGTATTATGCCATGTTGGCCTTCCGGTATGCCAGCGAAGGAGGTACGATGGTACCTGCCGTTATCTCTCCTTCGGTTCCGAACAGTAGCGCGTATGCCTGTGTAAAAGACAAGACGCTGAAGGTTACTTTACTGAATAAAAGCGAAGAAGATATTGCTTTTACGGTCCGGTTAAACAGCGCGCCTGCCAGCGTACAGGTAGTGAGGTTAACAGCCCCGTCGCCGGAAGCGTTAGCGCCGGAAGTATGTTTCGGAGGAAGCCGGGTTAAGCCGGACGGCAGTTTCCAGGTAGAGACGAAAGAAAAATTACGCCCGGCCGGCAATCAATTCAACGTTACTGTTCCAACCATGAGTGCAGCGGTAGTAGAGATTCGTTAAATAAGTAAGTGATGAACGGGAAAGGATTAGTATACATTTTGGCGCTTTGCTCTTTTTTGCTGGTATCCGGGCGGGTATGCGGCCAGTTGCCGGCCCGGCAGGAAATAGATAGCCTTACTTCCCGGCTCGAACGGGTGGAACTGGCGAGGACATTCGAACCGGACGCGATGGAACAGGCGCTTGCCCGGATAAGGCCGGACGGCAGTTGGGCGGATATAGATTACGATACGGTAACATTGTATTACGATGCAGCAAATCATTTGTCGCGGTTGATACAAATGACGCTGGCTTACTCGAAAACGGGTTCGGCTTATTATCACGATGCCGGTTTGTTAGATAAGATTATGCTTGCACTGGATTATTTTTATCGCAAACAGCCGGTCTCGAAAAACTGGTGGCATAACGACATCGGGGCCCCCCAGAACTATATGGTGGTATTGCTGTTGTTGAAAAACCGGATAGAAAAGGAGCGACTGTTACATTACGCCTCCTATCTGCACGACCGCACTTCCAACCGGAGCCATCAGGGTAAAAACCGTACCTGGGTATCGGCGATAACTATCTATAAAGGATGTATAGAAGATAATTACGAACTGATTAAAACCGGTTTCGCCTCGATAGCTTCGACGGTACGGATTGTACATAATAACGACGAAGAAGGCATCAAGGCCGATTACAGTATTCACCAACATCGTCCGCAATTGTATTCCGGAGGATACGGGATGGGGTATATGGAGGACCTGGCTTATTTTATCGATATAACCGGAGGACTTAGTTTCGGCCGGCTCTTTACGGCGGAAAAATTCGAAATCATTACCCGTACGATGTTCGAAGGACAAATGTTGTTCGGCTTTCGCCACAGCTACGATTTCGGCACGGTGGGAAGGGGGGTGAGCCGTTCCGGCGCGTTGTACAATATTCCTTTGCGGGTACTCGACGTGATGATAAAAAATACCCCGGCCGATAGCACCCGGTACGAATCGTGGAAAAAACACATTGAAGGAGGCCCTTTTCCTTCGCCGGGAAACAAGTATTTCTGGCGGTCGGCCATTATGACGCACCACGGTGCGGATTATTACCTGTCTGCAAAAATCAATTCCATCCGGAACAACGGAACGGAAATGCTCAACGGCGAAAACCTGAAAGGATATTACCTGCCGTTAGGCGCCACCAATATCGTAACTACCGGCGAAGAATACCGGGATATTTTCCCGGTATGGGATTGGACGCGAATTCCGGGAACGACTGCGGTTGCCAACCCGTCGACTGCGGAACTGCGGTGGTATCATTTCGGGTCCAACTGTTTCGGAGGCGGAGTAAGCACTGGGAAAGAAGGGATTATAGCCTATCGGCATGCCTATACCGGGGTGGAGGCGCGGAAGTCTTATTTCTTTACCGGCGATGCGATGGTTTGCCTGGGCGCCGGAATAAAAGCCGCCCGTACCCAGATGATTACTACTTCGGTAAATCAATGTTTTCTGCGGGGAACGGTCTGTTTGAACCGGAACGGAAAGACGGAATGGCTTACGGAAAGCCGGGTAAAAGCAGATAATATCTGTTGGGTTTACCACGACGGGGTGGGGTATCTTTTTCCGCAGCAGGACAACCTGGTGGTGCAGCAGCAGGAACAACGCGGAGCCTGGCGCGACATTAACGAAGCGGGCAGTCCGGATACGATAAGCCGGGCTGTTTTCAGTATCTGGAAAGAACACGGTTACGCCCCGTCGGCCGAAAGTTATTGTTATATCGTTATGCCGGCCCGTACGTTGCCGGAGTTTGAAAAAGAGGCGTTCGCTTCCGGTCTCGAAATAATCGGGAATACGCCGGAAATACAAGCCGTAAGGAATAACCGGCAGCAAAGTTACGGGGTTGTTTTCTATGAAGCGGGAACGGCGCAATTAGAGACGGGCCTGATACTCTCGGCGGATAAACCGCTGTTGGTTTGGATGAAAAAACAACCCGGCGGATACGCAATTTCCGTAGCCGACCCGCTGTATGTAAATCAGGAGGTGCAAGTCGTTGTGAGCGGCCGGTTGCATGGAAAAGGGGCCCATTATGAAAACGGCCGGACGGTGATTACTTTCAAATTGCCACTGGATGACTATGCGGGAAGTACGGTAACTGAATATTTCCGGTTTTGAGCCTCCGGTACGGGGAATATAGAAACGGAGGGATGGAAAGCCGGTTGGAAAAAAAGGAAAAATAGATGAATAACAGCTTATCGATTAAAGAAAACAGAACCATGAGAAAAACGATTGTCAGGTTGGCGGCGTTGGCTGCGTGTATCGTGTTTTCCGGCAGCTCGTATGCGAAAGGAAAAGTAAATGCAGACCGGGCTTTGGCGCATGCCGCCCGCCAGTATCTCTATATGAAAAACGAGTTGAAAGCAGATAACCGTTTCCCGAAAACATACGACAAGCATATGCAACAACTCAAAACGAGTACGTCGGAGTGGTGGTGCAGCGGCTTTTATCCCGGCACCTTATTTTATTTGTACGAAGCAACCGGAAACCGGGAGTTATACGACGAGGCGGTGCGGATGTTGAAATGGCTGGAGCCGGAGCAGTACAACGTCGATACGCACGACGTCGGGTTTATGATGGGGTGCAGTTTCGGCAATGCCTGCCGGATTGCTCCGCGACCCGAATACAAAGAGATTCTGGTAAACAGCGCCCGTTCGCTGATTTCCCGTTTCAACCCGGTTGTGGGATGTATCAAATCGCATAACCGCAAGCCCGGCGATTTCGTAGTGATTATCGACAACATGATGAACCTGGAGTTGTTATTCCGGGCTTTCCGGGAAACCGGCGACAGTACTTTTTACACGATTGCCGTGAAGCATGCCGATACGACGCTGAAAAATCATTTCCGAACCGACAACAGCCTGTACCACGGCTTGAACTATGATCCGGAAACCGGGAAAATAAAACACTACCAGGCCGGACAGGGGTTTTCCGAAAAATCGGCCTGGGCGCGCGGACAGGCCTGGGGATTATACGGATATACGATGATGTACCGGTTTACTGGCGACCGGAAATACCTCGACCGGGCAGTGGGAGTGGCCGAATTTATATTGAATCATCCCCGGATGCCGAAAGATCGGGTTCCCTATTGGGACTACGATGCGCCCGGCATTCCGGACGCCTTGCGTGACGCTTCGGCCGCAGTTATCGATTGTTCGGGGCTGTTGGAGTTATGCCGGTACGTTCCGGAAAAGCAGGCGGTGAAATATTTCCAGGAGGCGGAGAGAATGTTGCAAACTTTGTCTTCACCTACTTATACGGCCGAAGCGGGAACCAACGGCGGCTTTATCCTGAAACATTCGGTCGGGAATATCCCTTCCGGTACGGAAGTCGATGTGCCACTGACGTATGCCGATTATTATTACGTAGAGGCTTTATGCCGGTACAAGTCGTTGATTGATAATTAAAAAACGGATAAACCATGTTAAACAAATGTAGTGTCTTTCTATTTGTGCCGGCTCTGCTGATTGCTTCTTCATTACGGGCGGAAACAATCGATGTAACCGGCCGCGGAGCCCGGGGCGACGGTGTAACGGATAATACCGTTATTATACAACGGGCGGTGGACGAATGTTCGGAAAAGGGGGGCGGTACCGTGTCGGTTCCTTCGGGGATTTATCTGATACGTCCTATCGAGTTGAAGTCGGATGTAAATCTTCGTCTCGAAGCGGGAGCGGTGTTGTTGGGCAGCACGCGGCTGGCCGATTACGATTGTGCGTTCCCGTTCGAAAAGGGTTCGATGAACCAGTCGTCCGGCCTTTTGTTTGCCCGCGGGCAAAACCATATTTCTGTTACCGGATCGGGTATTATCGACGGACAGGGCGGTAACCGGGCATTCCAGTTCGGGAACGATGCCGACGGCGGACCGAAACGTCCTAAAATCATTTATTTTGCGGAATGCCGCGATGTAACGGTTACCGGGGTAACACTTCGTAATTCGGCGTATTGGGTACAACATTACGAACGGTGCGAAGACGTTACTATCCGTGGCGTGAAGGTGTTTAGCCGCTGCAATTACAATAACGACGGGTTGGATATAGACGCGAAAAATGCCACGATATCCGATTGTTATATCGACGTGGAAGACGATGCGATTTGCTTCAAAAGCGACCATCCGGATTTCTGCGAAAATATTACCGTAACCAACTGCATAACGGCGAGCAATTGCAATGCCATCAAATTCGGTACGGCTTCGCATGGCGGATTCCGTAACATTGCCGTTTCGAATTGTGTGGTGCGCCGGGCGGCCGAAGATAATATCCGTCACTGGAGCAAGCAACTCGAACATATCTCCGCCGAGGTGACGGTGATTTCGGGTATCGCTATCGAGATGGTCGACGGGGGAATTATCGACGGGATTACCGTTTCCAATATTTCCATGCGGGATGTTCAGACGCCTGTTTTTATCCGGCTGGGCGACCGGAGCCGTACTTTCCGGAAAGAAGGCGGCGTACTGAAAAATATTCGTATCAGCCATATCGTGGCTACCGCCGAAAGCCTGATGGCCAGTTCTATAACCGGAGTGGAAACGGCTTATGTGGAAAATGTATCGGTTACCGATATGCAGGTAACGTATCCCGGGGGCGGTACGTACGGCATGGTAAGCAAACCCGTTCCGGAAGCGGAAAAGGCGTATCCGGAAAACCGGATGTTCGGCCATACGCTGCCGGCGGCCGGGTTCTATGTGCGCCATGCTAAAAACATATGTTTTACGAATGTACGTTTCAGTGCTCTCCGGCCGGATGAACGTCCGTTGTTTTTTCTCGACGATGTGGCGGATGCGGAAGTGAACCAGTGCAACGGGGCGGCTCCGGCCGACGAGCGGTTTATCCGTACGGTGTGCAGTTCCGGCATCGTAACCGACGGCCGGCAGGTAATTCAATGACAAGGAGTATGAAACGGTTGTTTGTCGCTTTTTTTATGTTTCACCTGCTTTATGCCGGCGGGATAGAGCGGGTTTCTCCGGAAGGAACCGGAGCTTGTAATTCGGAATATATGGACAATAACAGAACAGACCGGTTTTTAGCCGGTTACAATCCGGCTCGTGTGGATACGGGCAATTTCTGCCCTTCCGGCTTGAGGTGTGAATACCTGGAAAATCCGTTAGGGATAGATGTACGCCGGCCGCGTTTGAGCTGGAAAATGGAAACGGCCGGCGCAGTGCGTGGCAAAAAACAAACGGCTTACCGGATTTTAGTGGCCGGTTCGCAGGCCCTGCTCGATGCCGCCCGGGGCGACTTGTGGGACAGCGGGCCGGTACGTTCCGGCGAATCGGTCAATATCGTTTATGCGGGGAAACCTCTCGGTGCCGGACAGCGATGTTTCTGGAAAGTTTGCGTGGCCGACGAACGGGGAGCCTGGTCTGCCTGGAGCGCGGATGCCTGTTGGGGCATGGGGTTGTTTCCCGGCGACTGGACAGCGCGCTGGATAGGAAGCGCCGAAATGGAAGCGCAAAGCGTGGGAGGCCGGCGAGTCGACAACCGGATGGCCGACCCTTGGTTTCGCAAAACTTTCGCTTTGAAGGAGGTGCCGGCCGATGCGGTGGCATATGTGGCTTCCATCGGGTATCATGAGTTGTATGTAAACGGGTGTAAGGTGGACGATGCGGTTCTTTCGCCTTCCGTTACCGACCATAAAACGCGCGCTCGTTACCGGAGTTATGCTATTACGGCATACCTGAAACCCGGTGAAAATGTGTTGGCTTTATGGTTGGGTACTTCGTGGGCTGTTTTCCCGGCCTATCAGCGCGACGACAAGCCGGCTATCCCGATGGCCTTGCTCCAGGTTGAAATAACCGGGGCTTCCGGTGATAAACAACGGATTATTTCGGATGCCTCCTGGAAAGTTCATCGTAGCCCGAATACGTTGATAGGATATTGGGAAGCGCACCATTTCGGGGGCGAATATTACGATGCCGCCCTGGAAATCCCGGGTTGGAACGATACGGGTTTCGACGATTCTGCTTGGGAACAGGCAACGGTTTATTCGCCTTCCGTCGCCGTTTCGGCCGACCGGACGGAACCGAACCGGCGGGTTCGGGAAATAAAGCCGCTCGCGGTGCAAGAAATAAGTCCGGACGTATACCGGGTGGATATGGGAATCAATTATACGGGATGGTTCGAATTGCAACTCGAGGGCGAACCGGGCGATTCCGTCGAGTTGCAGTTTGCCGAAAAGGAAAAGTCGGTTTGCAACTACGGCATACACAGCATTTATAAAGTCGGCCCCGGACGGAAAGGAATGTTTTGTAATCGTTTTAATTACATCACCGGACGTTGGGTGCGGATTACCGGCCTCCGCCGTAAACCGGAATTAAACGAGATACGGGGATGGATGATTCGTACTGATTACCGCCGGGCCGGCGGCTTCGAATGCGATATGCCGTTGTTGAACGACATTTACCGAACCGCCCTTTGGACGTTCGAGAACCTGAGTTTGGGAAATTACGTAGTGGATTGCCCGCACCGCGAACGGTGCGGATACGGGGGCGACGCTTTGGCTACGACCCGTATGGCTTTAGGGAATTACCGGCTGGAGGCTTTTTATACCAAATGGATGGAAGACTGGCGGGATGTGCAGGAGCCCGACGGAAATGTACCTTATACGGCGCCCACCCGTATCGGAGGAGGCGGCCCTGCCTGGAGCGGTTTTTGTATTACCTTGCCCTGGGAGTTTTACCGGTGGTACGGCGACGAGCGTGCACTTGCGGAAAGTTTTCCGGCCGTGCAGCGGTGGCTCGCTTTTGTCGAAACCCAATCGCAGCACGATATGCTGGTACGCTGGGGCGGCAAGTGGAGCTTTTTAGGGGATTGGCTCTGGCCGGATGCGAAAACGGAGCGGGCGGCGATGGAAAAACAAGGCAAAGCGCTGGGCGATACGCGCGAAACGTTGTTCTTTAATAACTGCCACTGGATTTACAGCCTGGAAACGGCTGCCCGGATAGCGGATGTATTGAATCGCGGCGCGGTTGCCTCGGCTTACCGGAAACGGGTGGCACAGGTGCGCCGGGCGGTTCACGCCGCTTTTTTTAATCCCGGCGATTACAGCTATGTAAACGGTTATCCTGCTTACCTGGCTATCGCGTTGCAGGTAGATTTGCCGCCCGTAGAGTTGAGAGCAC
>JAJBTJ010000021.1:16040-18064 GCA_020860905.1 Parabacteroides sp.
GGTGTGGAAACGGTTGGAGCAGGAAATACGCGTCACCCGGAACGGGCATTTCTGGGGTGGCATTACGGCCGGTTCGTTCTTATTGCATACCTTGCTCGACGAGGAGCGTAACGACTTGATTTTCGAAATGGCTACGAAGGAAGATTTTCCTGGTTGGGGGGATATGTTGCGGCGTGGCAGCGGCACTTTCTTCGAGGATTGGGAAGGCTGTGGCTCGGCGTTGCACAGCTCGTATTTGTATATCGGTAGCTGGTTTATCGAGGCGTTGGGCGGAATCCGGCGTCCGGAAGCGGGTTACAGGCAATTTACGATAGCTCCCTGGATAGCGCCCGGCGGCCCGGAGCGGGTGTGTTCGCATTACGATTCGCCGTATGGCAGAATCGTTTCGAACTGGTCGGTCGAAGGGAACCGGTTAAAGGTCGAGGTATCGGTTCCGGCCAATACGACCGCTGTTTTGAAATTGCCTTTTGTTAACCCGGAGTCGGTCAAAGAAGGGCAACGGGCGTGGAACGAAGCGCCCGGGGTGAGTTTATACGGGCGGGAAGGAGATACGGTTTTGTTTGGGTTACAGTCCGGGACGTACCGGTTTTCGGCGGATTCGTTTTCTTTCCGCTGAAAGAACCCGGCACTGTCGGCGGCCATCTGCTATAGTTTACTCCGGATTGCCGGATGAAAATCCGTAAGTCCGGGGAATATTCCCGGCAGACTCACGACTTTTTGCCGGGAAATGGCGCCGCTCTGTTTCCGGTAGCTTCCATCAACTTGTCCCAGTCGGCCGCCAGGCTTTCCATGTCGGGATACAGCAGGTCGGCTCCTTTTTGCAGCAATACCTGGTCGTCGAGCGGGCCCGTGTTGACGGCAATCGTAAAGATACCGGCGCTTACCGCCGATTCTACGCCCAGGGGAGCGTTTTCGATTACCAGCGCTTCGTACGGCTGTGCATCTGCTTTCTGCAACCCTTTGCGGTAAGGCTCCGGGTCGGGCTTGCCGTATCGTACGTTGTCGCCCGTTACCATTTTGTCTTCTGCGAAACAGTCGGGGTAATCCTGCTGCAACTTGCCTATGAGCTTACGTTGTCCGGAGCCGGTAACCAGCACCGGCAATAAGCCGTATCGTTTTACCTTTCGCAATACTTCGGAGGCTCCGGGCATCGGGTTGCCGTCGTTGTACCGGTGGAAACGTTCCGATTTCTTTGCGTAGATTTCCTTTTTCTCTTCCTCCGTGGCGTTCCGTCCGAACGAATGTTGAAACAGTTTGTCGATGGTGCTGGCGCCGGTGCGTCCTTCCATCATGTAGAAATCTTTCCGGTCGGAGGTTAATCCGTATTCGTCGGCCACCTCTTTCCATGCGCGGGCGTGGAAAGGCATCGAATCGTACAATACGCCGTCCATATCGAATAGTACGGCTTTGGGTGATAACCCGGCCTGGTTTTGCTTTTTGAGATAACGCGCAATCGCTTCCTGAATCGTCATATCGGTTGTATTTTGTTACTGAATAAAAAACTCCCCCGCACCTTTGTTGCAAGGGGTGGGGGAATTTAACAATCGGGGCGTATTAAAGTTTCGCTTTAATCGCTTCGCTTTCTTTTTCGTATCCCGGCTTGTTGAGCAGGGCGAACATGTTTTTCTTATAGGCTTCCACGCCCGGCTGGTTGAACGGATTTACCCCCAGCAGGTATCCGCTCATCCCGCAGGCGCGCTCGAAAAAGTAGAACAATTGTCCGATATAGTAAGCGCTTACTTCGGGCAGTGTGATTTTCAGGTTCGGAACGCCGCCGTCTACGTGGGCCAACTGCGTACCTAACTCGGCCATTTTGTTCACTTCGTCTACCCGTTTGCCGGCGAGGAAGTTCAGGCCGTCGAGGTTTTCTTCGTCTTCCGGGATTACGGTCGTATAGTTCGGCTTTTCAACGGAAATTACGGTTTCGAAAATCGTGCGCTCGCCTTCCTGTATCCACTGTCCCATCGAGTGCATGTCGGTAGTGAAATCTACAGACGCGTTTTTAATTACGTTTTTTTATTTTT
>JAJBTJ010000103.1 GCA_020860905.1 Parabacteroides sp.
TTTTTATGTCAAGAGAAAAAAGGATGACCGCCGGTAGGCGCCGTCGGCAGACGCCTCGCGGCGAGCGAGAAAGAACCCTCGCCGTGGTAACGGTCAATGCCGCCCCGAAAAGCAAGAAAGCCCGGTTTTCTTCAAAAGTTCTTTCCCAAAAGAATGCCCCCTCACACATACACCAAATTGAACCGCTCGATTCCGTAATGTCCGATTACCCTGCGAAGCAACTCCTTACGCACCACCAGCCGCACATCCGTACACTCCCGTAAAATACGCCGTATCCAACCGTCGATTCCGCGTCCGTCCAGTTCCGGACGTCCCACCTCATCGATCCATACCGGTTCGTCAGGCGCCTCCAGGCACTCCCGCAGGCGAACCGCCACATCCGTTAGCACCGACACGTCCGCCACGCGCTGCTCCGTAGCAATCCGGCCCGACTCGTACACCCGTTGCGTCTGAACCACCGTAATAAACGGCAACACCCGCTTATCCGGCAAACACACTACCTCGTAGCCATGTAGCCGGTTTCCTTCATATATTTTCTTTGTATAAAAGCCGCTGCCGCGTCGTACCTCGTTATACCAATATGCAAAAAAAGTCGTTTTCCCCGAATCCTTTTCTCCTGTAATGATTGTTACCATACTTTAATTGAAACATTTAAACTCATCCCTACACCATTCCTTTTTTTCTAATTCTCTTTTAGTGTGCAGTGTATTCCTATCAAATAACCGAAAAAAAAGCAGAATGTTTTCGCATCGTTATTGGTTTATCCGGAATAAAACCCTACCTTTGCGGCGCTAATACAAAAACAGCTAAATTTTAATTATTCAAAATGGCAACAAAAATCAGATTGCAAAGACACGGACGCAAAGGGTATGCATTTTACCAGATTGTAGTCGCAGACAGCAGGGCTCCACGGGATGGAAAGTTTATTGAAAGGATTGGTTCTTATAATCCGAACACAAATCCTGCTACAATAGATTTGAATTTCGAAAGAGCGCTGTATTGGGTATTGGTAGGAGCACAACCCACCGACACGACTCGGAATATCCTTTCCGACGAAGGTGTAATGTTAAAGAAACACCTGCTCGGCGGAGTAAAGAAAGGCGCTTTCGACGAAGCGACCGCAGAAGCCAAGTTCCAGGCCTGGTTAACGGCTAAGAAAGCCGCCGTACAACAAGCCAAGGATAAAAACAGCGAAGCAGCCAAAGCAGCCGAAAAAGCCCGCCTGGCAGCAGAGCAGGAAGTTAACAAGCTCAAAGCGGAAGCCGTAGCTAAAAAGAAAGCCGAACAAGCCGCTGCCGAAGCAGCAGCCAAAGCGGAAGAAAACGCTGCCGAAGCACCGGCAGAAGCAACAGAAGCGCCCGCAGAAGCAAGTGCGGAATAAGCAAAACGTCACCACTAAAAATAAAAAGAGATTCATTTGCATGAGTCTCTTTTTTTAACCTTACATCCACCTGGCAACCATTTCTCCGGCCCGTTTGTTCTTTCTTATATAAAAAAGAACGATATGGCAGCAAAAAAACAAATAAACAAAACGACCGTTTCCCGGCTCGATATAAACAAATACATGGGGTGCTGGTACGAAATCGCCCGGTACCGGCATTGGTTCGAACGGCACCTGGTAGGCGTTACCGCCCGGTATACCTTACAAAACGACGGCTCGATCGAAGTACTCAACAGCGGATACAAAAACAACTTCCGCGGCAAGTTTAAACAAACGAAAGGACGGGCCAAGATGCCCGATCCCAACCAGCCGGGGAAACTCAAAGTATCCTTTTTTCTCTGTTTCTATTCCGATTACTACATCCTCGAGCTCGACGAACTGCATTATGCCTATGCACTGGTAGGCAGCAAATCCGACCGCTTCCTGTGGATTCTGAGCCGTACGCCCTCTCTTCCGGAGAAAACGCTGAACTACCTGCTCGACAAGGCCAAAGCGCGCGGATACGACACATCCTGCTTGAAATGGACGGAACAAAAAAGCGACGCTCACTCTTAAAAAAGATTGCGCTCCCGCTCCATACATCCGCTATATAATTAAGGATATGTAAAAAACATCAACAAGTGTCGGGCAGAAACGGATTCTGCCCCCACTTCCCGTACCAAAAGAAACCCTGTAAAAATAAATAATTCATAGCGAACCCTTTACCCTGTATACAACCGATAATTTACTAAACACCCGAACCTCTTCAAAAGTTTTTTCAGTTTCTTTCCGGCAATATTTAGTTTCAATATAAACCAATCGCACAGCTACCGGAAACTTGGTGATTTCAAGATTATTTCGCACCTTTGCACATCCGAAAACAAGGGCGAGGAAAAGGATTGTAAAACACCGTTCCGACCGGCAGGCAAAAAGACCGATGTACCTCCTGCAAAGAGCGCAATCCGCTCCTTCTACTTTAAACCGGCAGATTAATCAATGATTCCTATAAATTTGGGCAATATAGTTAAAGTATGAAAACGCAAATCAGTAGATTCCTCATTACACAGTCTACGCGAATCGCTTTATTCGCTGTAGGACTTTCTTTGTTTGCATGCGGCGGCAAAGATCAAACGCATGGCAACTCTGTAAAACAGTACGCAGTAATTACGTTGGAACCGTCTAAAACGGAGCTGAAAAGCACCTACCCGGTTACCATCAAAGGGAAACAAGACATCGAAATCCGTCCGAACGTATCCGGGTTCATCACCCGGCTGTGCGTAGACGAAGGCTCGGTAGTGCGCAAAGGGCAACCGTTGTTTATCATCGACCAGGTTCCGTACCAGGCCGCTTTGAAAGTGGCCGAAGCGAACGTAAACGTAGCCAGGACGAACGTAGCTACTTCCGAGCTCACCTTCAAGAATAAACAGGAATTGCACCGGAAAAACATCATCAGCGACTACGAGCTGCAAATGGCCGAAAACGACTTGGCCAGCAAAAAAGCCTTGCAGGCACAAACCGAAGCGCAATTGGTAAACGCCCGGAATAACTTGTCGTATACAACTGTAACGAGCCCCTCCGACGGTATCGTAGGCTCGATACCCTACCGGGAAGGAAGCCTCGTAAGCCCGTCGGTTCAAATGCCGCTCACCACGGTTTCGAACATCAAAGAAATGTATGTATACTTTTCGATGACCGAAAAGCAACTGTTAGGACTGATTCGCGAAGGAGGTACGATAAAGGAAATACTCGATAAAATGCCGGAAGTGCAACTCCAGTTGGCCGACGGCAGCTTGTATCCCGAAAAAGGGAAAATCGAAACCGTAAGCGGGGTAATCGAGCAGTCGACCGGGGCGGTAAGCATGCGCGCCACTTTCCCGAACGACCATAACATCCTTCGCAGCGGCGGCACCGGCTCGGTGATGTTGCCTTATACCGACGACCAGGCTATCCTGATTCCGCAAAAAGCGACGTTCGAAGTGCAGGATAAAAAGTTCGTCTATACCGTACAGCCCGATAATAAGGTGAAGAATACCGAAATATCCGTGCTTACACTCGACGACGGACAGAACTACGTGGTTACGTCCGGACTGAAAGCGGGCGACAAAATCGTTATCGAAGGAGTGAATGCCTTACGCGACGGTACGACCATCCAACCGATTACGCCGGAACAATCGGCCGCCATGGTAAAAGCGATGAGCCAACCCCGGCCGGCCGGCGCTAACCATTAATTTTTTTATAAACCCGACAGAAACAGGAAACCGGCATGCCGCCCCCCGTAACCCGGGTATACGCACATGCGCGTTCCGAATGGCCCCGAGGCCGCAAAAATAAATGACGTTCCTATGAAATTAGACAGATTTATAAACCGCCCGGTACTTTCCACGGTGATTTCTATCTTCATCGTAATCCTGGGGATATTGGGGTTGATATCGTTGCCCGTAACGCAATATCCGGATATCGCCCCGCCTACTATCCAGGTAAGTACATCGTACCAGGGTGCCAACGCCCAAACGGTGTTGAACAGTGTGATCGCTCCGCTGGAAGAACAAATCAACGGGGTGGAAAACATGATGTACATGACGTCGACCGCCACCAATACCGGCGACGCCACCATCCAGATTTACTTTAAACAAGGTACCGACCCCGACATGGCAGCGGTAAACGTGCAGAACCGGGTTGCCAAGGCGCAGGGATTCCTGCCGGCCGAAGTAACGCAGGTGGGTGTGATTACCAGCAAACGCCAGACGAGTATGCTGATGGAGTTCTCCATCTATTCGTCGGACGACCGGTACGATATCGGATTTATCGAGAATTACGTAAAAATCAACCTGATTCCCGAAGTGCAGCGTGTACCCGGTGTGGGCGACGCGATAGTATGGGGTTCGGACTATTCGATGCGTATCTGGCTGAAACCCGATGTGATGGCCCAGTACAAACTCATGCCCCGCGACGTTACCGCCGCGCTGGCCGAGCAGAATATCGAAGCGGCTCCCGGACAGTTCGGCGAGCAAGGCAACCAGTCGTTCCAATACGTGATGCGGTATAAAGGCCGCTTGCAAACGCCCGAAGAATTCGAAGATATCGTAATCCGCGCCACCCCGGAAGGCGAAGTGCTGCGGCTGAAAGACATCGCCGGCATCGAGCTGGGCCGTTTGACTTACGGTTTCTCCAACAAGGTAAACGGCCATGCAGGGGTAACCGCTATCGTGTTCCAGACCGCCGGTTCGAACGCCACCGAAATCATCAACGACATTACCAAGTTGCTGGAAGAGTCGGAAAAGAACTTTCCTCCGGAAGTAAAGGTCGACATCCTGTTAAATGCCAACGACTTTTTGTTCGCCTCTATCCATGAGGTTATCAAAACGCTTATCGAAGCGTTCATCCTGGTGTTTATCGTGGTATATATCTTTTTGCAGGATATGCGCTCCACGCTGATTCCGGCTATCGCTATTCCGGTTTCGCTTATCGGTACGTTCTTCCTGTTGTATGTAATCGGGTTCAGCGTAAACCTGCTGACGCTCTGCGCCCTGGTGCTCGCCATCGTGGTGGTGGAAGGGGTGCATGCCAAGCTCGACCAGGGATACAAATCGAGTAAGCTGGCATCCATCGACGCCATGAACGAGTTGTCGGGCGCCATTTTGTCGATTACCCTGGTGATGATGTCGGTATTTATCCCCGTAAGTTTCATGACGGGTACATCCGGTACGTTCTACCGCCAGTTCGGGTTGACGATGGCTATCGCTATCGGCTTGTCGGCCCTGAACGCCCTGACGTTGAGCCCGGCTTTGTGTGCCCTGTTCCTGAAACCGCATACCGAAGGAAAAGGACACAAGAAGCAAAACTTTATAAACCGGTTTCATACGGCGTTCAATGCCGCCTATGATACGACACTCAAGAAATATAAAAACGGCGTGTTATTCTTTATCCACCACAAATGGATTTCGTTTGCCGCTGTAGTAGTAAGCATCGTAGCGTTGGTATTCCTGATGAAAATCACTCCGGCCGGCCTGGTACCGAACGAAGATACGGGTACGATTTTCGCCGTAGTGGACATGGCCCCCGGTACTTCGATGGAACGGACGGAAGCGGCCCTGAACAGTATCGACAGCATTATCGCCGCCAATCCGGCTATCCGGAGCCGTACGCAGGTTACCGGATACAGCTTCCTGGCTGGCCAGGGAAACTCGTACGGTACGTTTATCTGCAAGCTGAAAGACTGGGACGAACGCAGAAAAGGTGAAGACCTCAACACGACCATCGGTACTTTGTACGTACAAGCCAACACGGCGGTGAAAGACGCGCGGGTACTGTTGTTCGCACCGCCTATGATTCCGGGGTACAGTATGACGAACGGATTCGAGTTCAACTTGCAGGATAAAACGGGGGGCGACCTGGACCATTTCTTCGGAATCGCCCAGGAATTTATCGCCAAGTTGAACGAGCGGCCGGAAATCGCCGCCGCACAGACGTCGTTCAACCCCACCTTCCCGCAATATATGATCGACATCGATGCAGCCAAGTGTAAACAGGCCGGTATCAGTCCGAGCGACATTTTAACTACCCTGCAAGGCTATTACGGCGGTTTGTATGCGTCGAACTTCAACCGGTTCGGTAAGTTGTACCGCGTAATGATACAGGCCGACCCGGATTACCATATCAGCCCGGAAACACTGAACAGCATCAAGGTGCGTAATGGAAACGAAATGGCGCCTATCTCGCAATTCATGACGTTGCGGAAAATCTACGGCCCCGATAACATCAAGCGTTTCAACATGTTTACGGCTATCAGCGTAAACGGTTCGCCAACGCCGGGATACAGTTCCGGCCAGGCTATCCAAGCTATCGAAGAAGTAGCGGCCGAAGTATTGCCGCCGGGATACGGTTACGAATACTCGGGTATGACCCGTGAAGAGCAGAGTGCCGGAAGCGGTACGACAGCGATTATCTTCGCTCTCTGTTTGGTGTTCGTATACTTGCTGTTGAGCGCCCAGTACGAAAGTTACATCCTGCCGCTTGCGGTAATCCTTTCCATCCCGTTCGGGTTGGCGGGTAGTTTTATCTTCGCCCAGATGATGGGAGTTGAAAACAATATCTACATGCAAATCGCCTTGATTATGTTGATGGGATTGCTCGCCAAGAACGCCATCCTGATTGTGGAATTCGCACTCGACCGGCGTAAAATGGGTATGAGTATTACCTGGGCTGCCGTATTGGGAGCCGCCGCCCGTTTGCGGCCTATCCTGATGACCTCGCTGGCCATGGTAGTAGGTTTGCTGCCGCTGATGTTCGCCCACGGCGTAGGCGCCAACGGAAACAGCACGCTGGGTACCGGCGCCGTAGGAGGTATGTTTATCGGTATGATTTGCCAGATATTCATCGTTCCGGCGTTGTTCGTGGCTTTCCAGTACTTACAGGAAAAAGCCCGGCCGATGGAATGGGAAGACCTGGACAACAGCGACCTGCAAACGGAAATCGACCAATATGCCAAAATAAAATAGGGAATCACCATGATGAAGAAACAACTCATATATTTAATGTGTGCAACTGCTTTGTTAAGCAGTTGCCACATCTACAAATCGTACGACCGACCCAAAGACATCGACACCGATGCGTTGTACCGCGACCCGGCCTCGGCTACCGACACACTGGCCGCCGATACGGCCAATATCGGAAATCTTCCGTGGGAAGACATATTCCGCGACCCGAAATTACAGGCGTTGATTATAAAAGGGCTGGAAAACAACGTCGATATGCAAAGCGCCGTATTGCGGGTGGAAGAAGCGAAATCGTTGTTCACGGCAGCGCGCCTGTCGTTTCTGCCTTCGCTCAACCTGGCGCCGGAAGGAACCATCAGCAGTTTCAACCATACGAAAGCCCTCAAAACGTACCAGTTGCCTGTCGTGGCGAGCTGGGAAGTCGATTTGTTCGGCAAACTGCTCAACGGCAGCCGGGATGCACGGGCTACCTTGCTCCAAAGCGAAGCCTACCGGCAAGCGGTGCGCTCGCAGTTGATTGCCGGGATAGCCAACACGTACTATACCTTGTTGATGTTAGACCGCCAACTGGCCATCAGCGTAGAAACATCGGCTATCTGGAAAGAGAACGTACGGGCCATGGAAGCCATGAAAGAAGCCGGTATGACTACCGAGGCGGCCGTAGTGCAAAGCAGAGCCAACTATCACCAGGTGGAGGCTTCGCTGGCCGACTTGCGCCGTCAAATCCGGGAAACGGAGAATGCGTTGTCGGTATTGTTGGCCGAGGCTCCGCAAACCATCGACCGGGGCACGCTGGAAGACCAGGAGCTGCCTACCGACCTGGCAGCGGGCGTTCCGTTGCAACTGCTCGAAAACCGCCCCGATGTGAAGGCGGCCGAAATGGCGCTCGCCAGTGCCTATTATGTGACCAACCAGGCGCGCTCGGCTTTTTATCCGCAAGTGAACATCACGGGATTATTGGGTTGGACGAATAATTCGGGTGCGAGTATCGTGAATCCGGGCAAACTGATTTTATCGGCTGTAGGTTCGCTGGCACAACCGATTTTCAACCACGGCAAACTGATTGCCAACCTGAAAGTATCGAAGGCGGAAGAAAAAATTGCGCAGATGAATTACCAGCAAACCATTCTGAATGCCGGGCGCGAAGTAAGCGACGCTTTGTTCCTGTACGATGCGGCCGACAAGAAAATGACGGAGCATGCCCTGCAGGTAGACGAGTTGGAAAAAGCGGTGGAATATACCTAGGCGTTGTTCCACTCGGGACAGGCTACTTACCTGGAAATCCTTACGGCGCAACAGTCGTTGTTAGGCGCCCGGTTAAACGAAGTATCCGACAGGTTCCAGCGCATACAGGCGGTTATCAACCTGTACGAAGCTGTGGGCGGCGGTAGAGAATAATAACTTTTAAAATTGGATAAAACGATGATAAGTCCGTTAGCGTATGTCGATTCGAGAGCCGTAATCGGGAAAAACGTAACCGTTCACCCCTTTACTTATATCGACAAAAATGTGGAAATAGGCGACAATTGCGAAATCATGCCGTATGCCAGCCTGATGAGCGGTACCCGGATGGGTAGCGGAAACCGGGTGTTCCAGGGAGCCGTAATCGCTGCCGAGCCGCAGGATTTCTGTTTCAAGGGCGACGACTCGGTAGCCGTAATCGGCGATAACAATGTAATCCGCGAAAACGTGGTTATCAACCGGGCTACTACCCCGGAAGGACAAACGGTAATCGGGAACGGCAATTTCCTGCACGAAGGGGTGCATGTTTCGCACGATACCCGCATCGGCAACAACTCCGTATTCGGTTACGGCAGCAAAATCTCGGGTAACTGCCGGGTAGAAGACTATGTAATCTTCGGCGGCAACGTGCTGATGAGCCAGGGATGCTGGGCGGGCGCCTGGTCGATGGTACAAACCGGCTGCCGGTTCCGGAACGATATTCCGCCCTACATCGTAGCGGCCAAGGAACCGACTACCTATTACGGGGTAAACGCCACCGTGATGTTGCACGAAAAATACTGCGACGAAAAGATAGTGAAGCACATCGGACATGCCTACCGGATTATTTATCAAGGGAACACCAGTATCTACGATGCCCTGTTGATGATTAAAGACCAGGTTCCGATGAGCCCGGAAATCGAGCACATTTTAGCGTTCGTTTCCGAGTCGAAACTGGGAATCATCAAATAAACAGCACGGTTATAAAACCGTAGAAAGCACGGAAGGCGCCGCGTAGCGGGTAAACCGGTACAAATGTTCCCTCCACCCCCACGGGCCTTACGTGTAAAAGTATGCCATAGCGTATCCGACCGGTTATAAACAAGCCGGCAGGGTACGCTATTATTTTTCCTGCCTTCCGAAATAACCTTCCGTATTCCGTTCTTTCCTTTTCATCCGTTGAAAATTGCCGCTACAAGATAAAATCGTATAATCGCCGGCGGCATTCATATAGCCTTAGCCTGTAGCGATACAGGGGAAAACAGGGCGGAGCTTTCTTTACGGCCGAACCGGATTCACGGGCCCCTACAAGAAGAAAATACGTACCTGGCCGGCGGCTTATTGTTTTTATGGATTATTTACATTACTTTTACCGGCGCCAATTATTAATTAAACTGAATATGGAAACGAAATTTCAGATTTCGGAAGTGTTCGCCACTTCCTGGAAAGCCGTCAAATCCCAAATCTGGGTATTGGTAGGCTTATTTGTAGGATATGCGATTCTGTCGATGATTATCAGCTCGTTCACTACGCCGCCCACGCCGGTCAATCCGTACGATGTGAACTGGGGACGAATCGTAATAGTCAATCTTATCTCACTGATAGTCGGAGGCTTGTTTATGTTAGGCTACCTGAAAAACCTGTTCCAGACATTAGATGGAATCGAACCGCAGTTTTCCGCTTACGGACAACAGGCCCGGAAAATCGTTACCTATATAGTAATGGCCCTTTTGTACAGCCTCATCCTGATGGTAGGGCTTATCTTTTTTATCATTCCGGGCATTTATTTCGCTATCCGGTTACAGTTCGCCCCGGCGTTTATCGTAGAGGAAAATATGGGTGTAATCGACTCGTTGAAAATGAGCTGGAACATTACAAAAGGAAATATAGGGCAACTGTTTTTGTTATGGCTGGCGATGACGGGTATCTGTATCCTGGGGCTTATCGTATTGATTATCGGCATATTCGTTGCGGTACCGCTAATCTATATGATGTACTGCTATACTTTCCGCAAATTATACCCCAACCCGTTAGCGTTACAAAACGAAGAGGAAGCAGCCGGCAGTTACGCACAATAATCCGGCCGGCCGACACATATATATAAAACAAAACCACAAAAACACAGGATTCAAATCGGTTTTAACGACTGTTCTCTGTGTTTCCGTGGTTTTGCGTCGTATCTTGCGCCTTGTTTCCGCAGCCGGTTTTACAGGTACGAATCCACTATGCCGCGCCAGTCTTCCCCGTCTTTCGGCTGGTATACCTGTATTCCGAACCGGGCGGCCGCTTTTACATTGGCTTCGCCGTCATCGAGAAAAAGGGTTTCGGCCGGGTTCACACCCGAATCCTTCAATACATAATCGAAAATAGCCGGATTGGGTTTGAACATTTTCATCTCGTACGAGGCATATAGCTTGTCGAAATAATCGGTAATCGGTTTTCCCGCCGGAGAAAAATCAGCGCTCCGTGCCCAGTTCATAATAAACGGATTGGTATTGCTTAACAGGAATACCCGGCATTTCTTCCGCAACTCCAGGATATAATCCAGCTTATAAGCCGGCACCTCCCGGATAAAACCGAGCCAGCCGTGCGCAATCGTCTCGTACGACAAATCCTTACCCGCCACTTCACTCAGTTTACGGCAAAACGCTTCGGCATCGAGCGTACCATCCTCCACTTGCAGGAAGATACCGTTCTGGCGGTACGCATCCAGCATCTTCCCCGCATCCGCAATTCCCATCGCTTCGAAACGGGTTACCGCCTGCATGCGGTCGAGATGGAGCACTACGCCGCCTAAATCGAATATCACATTCTTTACTTTTTCCATATCGTGTTTCTTTGACCGGTTAATCCGGTATCTTGGTTTGTTGCTCTTCCAGGTAGGCACGGAAATCTTTCCGTATCTCGTCGATTTCTTCTACGAAATAAGGGTCTTTCACTTTTTCCTTCACAGCGGCATAATACGCTTCGATAGCTGCCAGGGCGCATACATCCTGCCCCCGCAATACGAAGTAAGGCTCGTCTTTCTCCATGCATTGCTTAATCATCACAATCGGATTCTTCATTTCTTCTTACGTTTTAATTCGTCTTTCACGAAAGGTGCGGTATAACTTTTCTTACATTTCACCAATTGCTCGGGCGTACCGGCAAATAACACCTGCCCCCCGTTACGGCCGCCCTCGGGGCCCATGTCGATAAGGTAGTCGGCGCTTTTAATCACGTCGAGGTTGTGCTCGATTACGATAACGGTATTGCCTTTATCTACCAACTTGTTCAATACGCCCAGCAATACGCGGATGTCTTCGAAATGCAACCCGGTGGTAGGCTCGTCGAGGATGTAAACCGTTTTGCCCGTATCGCGCTTGCTCAACTCGGTTGCCAGCTTGACCCGCTGGCTTTCGCCGCCCGACAAGGTGGTAGACGGTTGCCCCAGCTTGATGTAACCCAGCCCTACGTCCTGCAATACTTTTATCTTGGAAAGAATGGAAGGAATATTCTCGAAAAACTCGACCGCCATGTTGATAGTCATATCCAACACGTCGGCAATCGACTTGCCGCGGAACCGTACCTCGAGCGTTTCGCGGTTATACCGCTTGCCGTGGCAGTCTTCGCAAGGCACCAACACGTCGGGCAGGAAATTCATTTCAATCGTTTTGTAGCCGTTTCCCTTGCAGGTTTCGCAACGGCCGCCCGATACGTTGAACGAGAAACGACCCGGCTTATAACCCCGGATTTTAGATTCGGGCAATTCAACGAACAAATTCCGTATATCGGCGAAAACACCGGTGTAGGTAGCCGGATTAGAGCGCGGCGAGCGGCCGATAGGCGACTGGTCGACATTCACCACCTTGTCTACGTTTTCCAACCCCTCGATGCTATCGTAGGGCATCGGGTCGTCGAGCGAGCGGTAAAAGTGCTGGCTCAGGATAGGTTGCAGGGTATGGTTTATCAACGTGGATTTGCCGCTTCCCGAAACGCCGGTTACACAAATAAACGTACCCAGCGGGAAGGTGGCATCCACATTTTTGAGGTTATTGCCGCGGGCGCCGCGAATCGTGAGCGCAGCACCGTTGCCTTTCCGCCGTTCGAACGGTATGGCGATTTCGTTTTTTCCGTTCAGGTAAGCAGCCGTCATCGTGCCGCTTTCGAGCATCTGCTGCGGCATACCGGCAAAAACCACTTCGCCGCCCAGCCGGCCGGCGCGCGGC
Source organism: Parabacteroides sp. (assembly GCA_020860905.1). Taxonomy (GTDB): domain Bacteria; phylum Bacteroidota; class Bacteroidia; order Bacteroidales; family Tannerellaceae; genus Parabacteroides_B. The sequence continues at coordinate 12,345 of JAJBTJ010000103.1, forward strand.
CCCATATCCACCACGTAATCGGCGTTGAGCATCATATCCTTGTCGTGTTCTACCACAATCACCGAATTGCCGGTATCCCGCAATTGCTTCAATGAATGAATCAACCGGATATTGTCGCGCTGGTGAAGCCCGATACTCGGCTCGTCGAGGATATACAACACATTAACCAATTGCGAGCCGATTTGCGTAGCCAGCCGGATACGCTGGCTTTCGCCGCCCGACAACGAGGCCGAAGCCCGGCCGAGCGATAAATAATCCAGCCCTACGTCGAGCAGGAAGCGGAGGCGCGAACGGATTTCCTTGAGTATCTCGGCGGCTATTTTTTGCTGTTTGTCGTTCAATTGCAGCGCCTCGATCCATTCGTACAGCTCCGATATATCCATATCGGCCAACTCGGCGATATTTTTTCCGGCCAGCCGGTAATGGAGCGCTTCTTTGTTAAGCCGCTGCCCGTTACATTCGGGGCAGGTTACCTGCTTGATAAACTGTCCGGCCCACTTCTGCGCCGACGCGGAAGCCTCGGTATCCTGCTGCATCGAAATGTATTTGGCCACCCCCTCGTACGAAAGGAAATAATTGGACGAGCCCAGCGATTCGTTCTTGATTTGAAGGCGCTCGTCGGTACCGTTCATGATTTCGTCTATCGCCTCTTCGGGGAGGTCGCGGACGGGCGTTTTAATCGTAACGCCGTGTTTTTGGCACAGCGCTTCGATTTGCCAGAAAATCAACGTGTTTTTATACTTCCCCAAGGGAACGATTCCCCCCTGGTAAATACTCAGGTTCTTATCCGGTACGATTTTATCCATGTCTATAAGATTCACCGCACCCAGCCCCTTGCATTTAGGGCAAGCGCCCTGGGGCGAGTTGAACGAGAAATTATGAGGCGCCGGCTCGCTGTACGACAGCCCCGTAATAGGGCACATCAGCCGCCGGCTGTAATGCCGCAGCTCGCCGCTTCCGGCATCCAGCACCATCACTAAGCCGTCGCCCTGCTTCATCGCTACGCGCAGGCTTTCCTTGAGCCTGCGCTCGTCGGAGGCGGAAACGAGCAGCTTGTCGATAACGATTTCGATGGAGTGCATTTTGTACCGGTCTAACTTCATGCCGTGTACCAGCTCCTTCAGCTCGCCGTCGACGCGCACGTTCACATATCCTTTTTTCCGTATTTGTTCGAACAGTTCCTTGTAATGTCCTTTCCGGTTCCGTACGGCCGGAGCGAGCAAATAGATTTTGCGCCCTTCGTAGTGCGACAAAATCAGGTCGGTTACCTGCTCTTCGGTATACTTCACCATCTTTTCGCCCGACAGGTACGAGTAAGCCTCGCCGGCACGGGCATACAGCAACCGCAGGAAATCGTACACTTCGGTGGTGGTACCCACCGTGGAACGGGGATTGCGGTTGGTGGTTTTCTGCTCGATGGAGATAACGGGGCTCAGCCCGGTAATCTTATCCACGTCGGGACGCTCCATATTTCCTAAAAAGTTCCGGGCGTAGGCCGAAAACGTTTCCACATACCGCCGCTGCCCTTCTGCAAAAATGGTGTCGAAAGCCAACGACGACTTGCCGCTCCCGCTCATGCCGGTAATTACCGACAGCTTGTTGCGGGGTATTTCGATGTCGATATTCTTGAGGTTGTGTACACGGGCGCCCAATACGGAAATGCATCCGTCTTCTGTGAAATTATCTTTTGCCATTTTTTGTTTGCTTGTTAATCGGTTACCCACCGCCGGTCGTGTACGAAGCGGTTGGGCTTGGTGTAATACAAATCGGCCGTATCGGGGATTTGCAGGAGGTAGCTTTTCCCCAGCGTTTGCAACTTCCGGTCAATCAGCCAGGGGTTGAACTGTTTCAGTACGGCGTACGAAATGCCTTTTTCCTTGGCGAAGGCGGCCAGGTCGGGTATATCCTCGGTTACTTTCACCGTAGTCGACCGGATGGGTTTGTACAGGTTCTTCGTTTTGAGTTGGAACCCGTATTTATACGGATTTTCGAAAATCTGCTTGATGGCGAGGATACGGAATACGTAACGCGAGGTTTCTTCCACCAGCCACAAATCCAGGGCGTCGCCGGCCTGTTGTTTTTCCATCTCGCCCGATATGCGGGCCATCCCGGCATTGTACGAAGCGGCCACGGTAGCCCAGTCGCCGTATTTGGCATATGCCGATTTGAGGTATTTACAGGCGGCCTCGGTAGCTTTTTCCACATGGCGCCGCTCGTCTACCGTGGGGGTAACGGTAAGGCCGTACTGTTTGCCGGTGGCAGGCATAAACTGCCAAAGCCCCACCGCTTTCGCCGGTGAAACGGCTTTCGGGTCGAGGTTACTTTCGATTACCGCCAGGTACTTGAAATCGTCGGGTATGCCGTTGGCTTTCAGGATGGGCTCGATAATCGGGAAATACCGGTTGGCCCGCTTGATAAGGAGCATGGTAGTGGAATGCAGGTAGGTAAACGAGGTAAGCTCGCGGTCGAGCCGCTCGTATAAATCGAACCGCTGCATGGGCAGCACTTCGCCGCAAAAAACTACTTCGTCCGGCACATCGGGCGAAACGGTTCTGGAATACACTTCCGGCCTTTCCGGTACGGCTGTCCGGGGGTCGGACGAGCCTATCAGCAAACCGGCACACAAAAAAATCGCACCTCCGGCTACGAAGCCGGCCACACTATTTATTTTCATCTGTTTTCGTTATTTTTATAAGAAAGGAGCCATTCGTTTCAGTGAGACTAAGATGTTGGTCTTACTTATCCGGGAGGGGCCCGTTCCGCTTCCAAAATTACGATTTTATGCCGACATACGCACGTAAAATAGGGGCCTTTTAGATGCTTTAACCGGAAAAGTACTATCTTTGCAAAGTAATTATTTGAACGGAATATGAGCAAATTTGGTTTTTACATACTGCTTTTCATCTTGTTTTTCAACGGATTGAACATCCGGGCCCAGCAACGCGGAACGCAGAGGGCGCCGGCCGCAACGGAAGAAACGAACGTATTTTACCACACGGTGGAGCCGGGACAAACGGTATATGCCATCGCTACGATGTACGGGGTAACGGTAGAGGATATTTACCGGCTGAACCCGGAAAGCAAGGGGGGTATCCGGAGCGGTGCCAAGTTGGTTATTCCACAGAAAAAGGAAACGGCTGCCGGCACCGAAAACGCCGAAACCGGTTACCGGTACCATACGATTGCGCCGAAAGAAACGTTGTATTCCCTTTCGTTGAAATACGATGTGCCGGCCGAAGAAATCATCCGCGCCAACCCGGGTTTATCGGTACAGACTTTCAGTTTCGGGAAAACCATCCGGATACCGGACGTTCCGTCGGAAGGGAAAATCGTGGAACAGGTGAAAACGGTTACGCGGGATACTAAGTATGTGGTAAAGAAGAACGATACGTTTTACAGCATCGAACGCCGGTTCGATATTCCGAAAGAGGAACTGGTTCGCCGGAATCCGTCGTTAAAGAACGGACTCAAAGCCGGCGCTACGATTTATATCCCGGAGAAAATCGAAGTGGTAGTAGCTACCACTACCGAGGCGCCGCAGGAATACGAGGTAAATGCTTTGTTAAACTCGCGCCGGCCGGTGCAACGGGTAAACGTGGTAAAAACGGCTCTCCTCCTCCCCTTTATGGCGAACGAGCCGTCGAACCCGAACAACGCGCGTTTCCTGGAGTATTACGAAGGTTATTTGCTGGCGATAGACAGCCTGAAAAAGAAAGGGTACTCGGTAGATTTGTATGTGTACGATACGGGAAACGGTACGGGGAAAATCCGGGAAATACTGGAAAAGCCGGAAATGAAGGAGATGAACCTGATTGTCGGCGCCGTACAGAACGACCAAATCGGGTTGATTGCCGATTTTGCGAAGAAGTATCATATCAAGTATGTAATTCCGTTCGCGTCTAAAAACGACGAGGTGCTGGGCAATCCGGCCGTGTTCCAAATCAATACGCCGCATTCGTATTTATATGCCAAAGCTTCGCATGCGGCGAGCCGCTTGTTTGCCGACAGGAATATCGTTTTGATTACGGGGCTGCCGGGCGAAGAGGAGAAGGCGGAGTTCGTGAAGGCATTGAAAACGGAACTGAACAGCCGGCAGATTCCGTTTAAGGAGTATGCTTATACCGGCCAGTTCGCTACGGCTATAGAAACGCAACTCAGTAAAGACCGGGCGAATGTAATTATCCCGGCTTCCGGCTCGGCTACCGCCTTAACGAAGATTCTTCCGCCGTTAAGGCAACTGGCCGAAACGAAGCCTGAATATAGCCTTACGTTGTTCGGTTACCCGGAATGGCAAACGTATACCAAAGAACACCTGGAGGATTTTTATGCGCTCGATACCTATATATATAGTAACTTTTATGCGGATAATTTTTCGCCGGAGGTGAAGCGGTTTTACCAGGATTACAAAACCTGGTACAGCAAGAGCTTGGCGAATACGTATCCGAAATACGGGATGTTAGGGTTCGATACGGGGTTGTTTTTTACGGAAGCAATCCACCGGTACGGCGAGAATTTCGAGAACAGCTTGTCGTTAATCGATTATCCGGGCTTACAAACGGGGTTCGTTTTCGACCGGGTGAACAACTGGGGGGGATTTATCAATACGAATTTATTTATCGTTCACTATAAAAACGACTTTACGGTGAGCCGCACAGCAGGGGAGCGTTTATGATGAAAAAGATAGTTGGCGTGTTTTTTCTGGGTTGTTTCCTGGCGGGGGGCATCCGGGCGCAGGCGTCCTTCAAGCCGGAATTTGCGGTAGGGGGTTCGTTCGGTACTACGTTCTCGCGGGTTACGTTCGTGCCGAAGGTGCAGGAAAGTATGCTGATGGGGGTTACGTTCGGCCTGACCGGCCGTTTCGAGTCGGAAAAGAACGTGGGGCTGCAGGTGGAAGTGAATTATGTGCAGCAGGGTTGGAAGGAGAAGTTCGAAACGGCTCCGGAGTATCGATACAGCCGGACGTTGAATTATATAGAGGTGCCTTTTTTTACTCATATTTATTTCGGTAGCCGGCGGGTGAAGTTTTTTGTGAACTTAGGGCCTAAGGTGGGGTACTATCTGGGCGAGCAGGTTACGAATAATTTAGGGGATGCGCGTCCGGAGGATGCGCGGCTGGAGGCGCACGACCTGCCGGTGGCGCATAAGCTGGACTGGGGGTTATGCGGCGGCCCGGGTGTGGAGTTGCGCACGGGTATCGGGTATTTCTTGCTGGAAGGGCGGTATTATTATGCGCTGGGGGATATTTTCGGGAGCCGGCGGGGCGATTTCTTTTCCAAGTCGTCGTCGCAGGTGATTTCGGCTAAGCTCACTTATTTGATTCCGTTGAGGAGGAAATAAAGGGGGGGAGGGGGTTCTTTTTATAAAAGAACGTTGGAAGAAAATCGGGCTTTCTTGCCTTCTTAGGCGGTGTTGGCCGTTGCCACGGCTGGGTGATTTCTCGGTCGCCGCGAGGGCGTCTGCCGACGGTGCCTACCGGCGGGCAAACTTTTTTATCTTGACAGAAAAGTACATGATAAAAATATTTTGTTGTCCGAAACACAGGAGGGTAGTTCTTTTCCGGGAGGCCGGGAACGACCGTTACCACGGTGGGTTTTCATTTCTTTCTCTTGAAAGAAAGA